>CAXXKU010000001.1:1861002-2191503 GCA_963422575.2 Candidatus Nitrosopumilus sp.
CAGAACAGCCCATAAGCAAGGAAAAACCAGCCTGCAAAAGATATCCGTTGATTCCTCGACAATCCCTGCCAAAAAGGGGGCAGCGTAACAGGATATGACGGATTCAGGAGGATTTCAGGCACAAGGATTCGCGTTGCCGTGGATCAGAACGGATTTCCAATCTCAATCAGGACCAGTCCTGCAAATGTTCATGACAGTGCAAAGTTTGCAGATGTCATGGAAGACATTTCGGAATTTATAGATGATGATGATTGTACCATCAAACAGATTATTTCAGTTTATGCTGAGAGGGGATATGACAGTACAGCCATCAGAAACTGTTTGAAAAATAGAAATCCATTTGCATGTATTCCATTTGGAAGGAATGGCAGATCATCGGAGAACAAGCCGCACAAAAAATATAATTCGGTTCGATGCGTTGCGGAGGGATTACTTGGTTGGCTCGAAAACGGATTTCGCAGGACAAGAATCAGATATGAAAAGAGATGTGAAGGCTGTCTTGCATTTGTCAGTATTGCATCATTTTTGATGTATTGAAGGGTTTTGAGATGAGTTGACGGTATCAAGAATGACACTTGGAACTTATAACGGTTATTTTCTACATCCTAATGAAAAAAGATTACATAAAAAACATTTGGTAATGCCTACTTAGTTGGGCCAAGGTTTTGTAAGCATTTTTGCCAACATTTCAAAGACATTCCTGTCTCTGCTGTTGAATCTAAATTCAATTTCCTTAAGATGCAGATGAAAGTACTGCTTGGGACCCCTCTGCAGTGGCACATCCAAGTTTTTGCATAACTCCAAAACCTTTCCATTCCGTTAATGTGAGCATCATCTCGGACATACTCGTCTCTTCCATGAGATACGACCTTGTGCCTTCCCCTCGTTATCAGAGACGCATATGCAGTGTAATCATCAGTGCAGTATGACGATCCTTTTCTGGCGTGCTTCTTGATCAGTTCCATCAATGTATCGTATTTCATGTCATGTACTGGAAATGTCATTACTTGTCCGTTTCTCTTGCATATTCCAAACACCAGCGTCTTGCCTTCGGCTCCCCATCCGCGCTTTCCCTTGCGATGGCAGCCAAACATTGCCACGTAGTTCCAGTCGACCAGACAGCCTTAGATTAGCCATTGACGAGTCACAGATTGCCTCTCGAAATGCCCTGAACGCATGCTCTGTTGTTTTGAGACTGATGCCTGTGTAGAACCGTATTATGTATGCTGGAACACCGAGTGAGAACAGGCAGAGAAGATGCGCAATTGTATTTGGAGGGATTCCAATTTTTCCAAGACATGTTCCAGTAAAATCATCAAACTTGTACCTGCATTTTTTGCATCGGTATCTGTTGGCAGTAAGATTGATGTTTCTGCACTGACATCGCGGGCAAATCCGCTTTCCTTGCCGTCTTTTGTGTCGAAAACAGCCCCTACTTTTCGTCACACTGTTTGCCAGTTTGATAGGATCAATATCAGGCACAACTTGGGCATGAGCGATTTAGAAATATCTCTTGTTATTTGGCCCAACTAAGGGGGTGTTACCAATATTTTACCTTAAATTCATGGTAATAAAATATTAATTTTAGAAGATTCACCAAAGTGTAATGAATAATAGATTTTATGTCTCAATGGGAATTTCAGTCGTAGCATTGGCAGTAGGATTCATAATATTATTTGGATAATAGAGTAATTTTTTCAATAGTACAAATCAATTTTTACATACTTTTTTTGTTTTAGCATTAATTTAGAAATCAATGTATCGCCATAGGCAGATGGGATTGGCAATCTAAGATACGACATTGATTACCAAATCACCTGTGGCCAATAATTCTAAGACGGATGTGAATTTGATAAATAATTTGTTTTTTCTTTTTTGGAAAATAATTCATCATTGTATGTTGATAGTTCAATAATACTTTGAAATGCAGGGCATTTAACATCTATAGAAAAAAGTTCTTCGCATTTGGGGCATTGAACGAGTGTATGAATTCCCCAATCACATTCAACATCATCAATAGCATTGAAAATTACATGGTTTTGACAAATACATTTTAATTTATTTTGAAATTTTTCAGACAAATTCATGATATGCCAATTCAAAATAAATATAATTTATTAATAATTAAATTAATAGAAAAAAAGAATCATGACTGAATGCCCTACATGTAAACTTGCAATGGAATCACACTCAACATCAGAATTGATGGAATGTTGTATGAAGCAAGTAGGGGAAGGATTTGAAGAAGACGATACAGGGATTTGTCCAAACTGTAAACATGAAATTGAAAAACATTCTAGTAAAGAATTATCAGAATGTACATTAGAATTTCTTAAATCAGGGATCGATAATTAGCTAAGATAAGATTAAGCAAGAGGCATACAGCAAATGATTCATTGAATCAAACAACGAGAGGATTAATAGAAAAGTTCTCACCAATGTGGACTAACAAACAGATATGGGAATTTGAACAACTAAATGAAAATCTAACCTTTGATATGATACATGCAGAACATGGAAGTTATGAAATAGATTCTTGGAAATCAAAACGAACACATCTTGGCTCAGATCTAAGAGATGTAACAGTCAAAACTTTTGATCATTTGTTAGATGGAGAAGAATTGTGGATTGCAGACAAGAATCAAGGCAAATTAGATGAAAAAAACATAGCATATCTCATGGCTGTCATAGCAGATGTAATGGTGGAAGAAGAGGTTTGCCTGAATTTTGCAATTAATAATGACTGCTTAGTAGTATCAATAGATGGTAACGCAGATGTAATTGATTGTAAAGAATTCTTTGAAGAATTTTATCATTTAGCAACTGGATTCAATTATGATACAGATACGGGATTCCCGAAGACGAGACAGAAGCAGAGATGTATCTTACAAGATTACAAGAAGAATTTGATCAAAAAATGAGTGAAAGATTAGGTGACAAATATCTACCTGGTAACAATGATCCAGATACATTAAATTCGGAATGACTCATCTAAAATATTAGAAAGGAATAGAAAAAAAGATGGATGAAAGAAAACCGTTTAGAAGATTCAAAAAACGAGAACCGCATGTTACAACAGAAAAGAAGATAGAGGCATTTATTTTAAGAAACTCAAAAAGTGGTTATTTTACAAAAATTTCTACAATTCCGTATAAATTTGAAATTTCAGAAAGGAGAGCATGGGATGTGGTTGGAGAATTATTAGGAGATGGATTACTAGAAGCAACTCATGATGAAATAACAGGGGAAATGAAATTGTGTGAAACTGGAAAGACATACACGATCATGAATTTAGAGAGAAAAAGAAAACGTGAAAAACATAAATCATTTTCAAAAAAGAAAAAAGAAAACTCTTAATGTTATAAAATTTTCAAACCATACAATGGATGATGAAAATCTACCTGCACAATGTCATCCTGTAATTAAACAAAAAAAGAAAAAAAGGATGAAAAAATGATACAGTGTAAACTATGTGGAACTCCTCTTGGAAAAGAACCAACTACAAAAGAATTAGAAACACATTGGAAAAAACACCATAACTGGCACTGGAAATCAAACAAAGAAAAGACTCCCGAAGAGGCTTTAATTAAAAAACGAGATTAAACGTCTTGGAATAGTGGTCGTTTATAGCATACCTAGACCACTAAACGAAGGCGTCAAAGCAACATCAGGCTCAAGATATAAAAGAAAACCTCATAGTTTTTCAAACATTTGCTTAATTCAAATTAAAAAATAAAATAAATTTGCACATTATTACTATCAAAGCTATCAAAATAATATATTATCGGCCTTGTAGAAAACATACCAAAACAGCAGACTCTAACTTTGCAACTCGATAAGAATTGTATGCAATCAATCCAAGCAATATTTCATTGTCCTGAGTGGCATCATTCCTTGACGTTATGTCTCCGGACATCATCCTCTTTACAACAAAAAAGGTTGTCTCAGATCTGTTTCTCTGAGAACACAGCTGCCTTGGAAAGTTCCTTTTCATCTCCCTTCTGTGAATTCCACTTGTTCTGCGTATTGGGACATCAGCATGTCCAGTTGGAATGATTGCAGCAGCCGTACCAGTCTTTCTTGCACCAACGTGATTGTTCTCATCATCAAAACCCATATCGCCTAACACAATATCGACTGGGGCAACAACTGCATTTGTCTTGTACAACAATGGCAGAAAATCAGGATTGCCGTGCCTGCATGCCATGCTAAGCTAGCAGAACCCCGTTTGCGATACTGATAAATGTCAGCATAATGACAAAGATAATGCTCGGAAACCTCCTACTTCTTACGGTATCTGCAATTGCGGCACTGCTTGCAGTCTCGACCGTGCCATTTGTCGATGACAAGCCCGCCTATGCGGCATTTGCCAGTCCGCTGCAGCAGCTAAAAGACGGCATAGGGCCTGACGAGATACGGTGCAACGCAGACAGGGTGCTGGCTCTTCGAGACAACGGCGCGCCCGTCTGCGTTAAAGAGTCGACAGCCCGCAAACTGGGCTGGATTGTCACGCTGAGAGAGCCCGCAAATGCGGTTGGCAATCCCGCAAATGCGGGTGAAGGGTTTGTAGCCGTTAGGACGTCTTCTGAGATCCCTTTTGCCGATGACGGGCGGGAAATCAAGAGATCTATGTTGCAAAAAGCACCGGCTCCTTCACCCTGGTATGAGAGAATCATGGATGCCCATATGGCCCCAGATAACATCGGCCCCGACAGCCTGATCAGGGTTCCTGCGACACCGCATGAAAAATACTCTGTAAACCCCGGTGTCGGGATGTACGTAGAGGACTGGATGCCAACATACATCATAGACGGGCAGAAGCTGCTGTATGCTACTAACGAGTGCTTTCCGCCTTATGGTTGTGATCTGGACATTTACTTTGTGTCTTCCAATTTCACTTTGACCGAGGACGTTACAAACCATGACTTGGATGTGTCAAAAGGGTTTACGGTCAGTATAGATTATGGAGTTAAGCCACTAGATGAAATCGAAGATGTTATAGAATATGTTAATGAAATTCTTCAATCACAATCTGGCAATTATGATAAAGGTTTTGTCGATATGACTCGTGACGGAAAAACAGTTCATGCATATCAAGGCGGCAATGACTACAATCACTACCAATATGTCTTGACTTTTCATCTTGATGAACATACAAGTGTTGGTGTGCATTCTAAATATCATACACTTGACGAGTTACTTCCGGTATTTCACAGCATAGGAAATTGACTCAATCTGTCATAGTTTTTTTAATCGTGTTTGCGTTGAGCATTATTGCGTACGATCAAGATGCCTTTGGAATTTTGGGATGTGACGTACCTCACTGCTATGCATTACAGCAGACAAGCCGCTCTACTGCAATTGACGGAATAGAGTGCCAGTTGGATTCACCTGACTTGTGGGTTGACAGGACAGCCTGTAAGAACGTTGCCGTATCTGCCGGCTGGCTGACTTCAACAAGTACAGGCGAGTGGGTAGAGTCAGGCCTTACAAAGGGGGATGTGAAAAACGTTGGATGTGTGACAAAACTGAGCACGTATTATGCTTTTAACAATGTTGCAAGTAACCAAAATGTTTATTCAGAATACTTGGTACCAAACGGCCGCGTAGATCCCGGCAATGACATCAAAGTAAGGATACAGAAGTACGGGACAAGCCAGGTTCAGGTCTTTGTCACAACGCCTGACGTATCAAGCCCATTTGCAGTTGCACAGGTTGGCATGAATCCGAAGAATGTATACTATGGCGACTTTGGAATAGAGGGAACCGTCTCCGCATCAGACGAGTATTCCTCAATTCCCATGAGCAAGTTCACAGGCATGAAGATAAAGCAGGGCAGTACATTGGCACCCTGATCATGCATGACCTCAAGCTAGAGTGAGTTCACAGGCATGAAGATAAAGCAGGGCAGTACATGGCGGGATATTCCTGCCTCAGCTGCCGTATACGCGCCTGATACCGGCGAGGGGTATCTGGTACGGGAGTGTCCGGACGGCTCCTTTGTGGCCGGAAGCGTAATGTCCCTTGACTGCAATGTCGTTGCAACCAGAAACCAGGCCCCCGCAACGTCCGTACAGGCAATCAACCTACAGACAAACGCCCCAAGGGCCATCTCCTTGGATGCCGCAGACACGGACAGGGACTATCTCAAATACAGGCTAGTCCAGCTCCCGACAAACGGATTCCTAAACCACAACAGCAAGGCAGAAAAGATTCCAAACACTGACGGCGATTCGGCCTCGCTTGTCTATACCCCTGCAGGCAGGATGCCTGAATCCGATGCCATAAGGTATTCCGTAACTGACGGCAGGCATGGCCATACGCGGGAGGGGCTGATATCGATCATAGGTGTGAGATCCGCTGCCACCGTACCTGATGCAGTTGATGACCTTGCATTCGGACTGTCAGGCAACGTGATATCCTTTTCATGGAGCCATCCCGCAGACGGAGGCTCTGAGATAACGTACTACAGGGTTGAGCGGTCCAATGACGCCGCAAGCTGGTCCCTGCATGACACTCTCAGCGAGACCGTAACAGGCTTTGACTATGCGCGCCAGCCGGGATATGATCAATACTTTAGAATATTTGCATACAATGACATGGGCCAGTCGGCCTCTTCAAACCTCGTCCATGTCCACATAAGGGACAACACGCCTCCTACAATCACGATATCCTCGCCCGTCAACGGCGCCACTGTTGCAACCCAAAACATGGAGGTGGCAGGCCATGTCGGAGAGCCTGACAGCTCCAGGATAGAATACGTAAAGATTTACGCAGACGGCGCGGAGATAGCCGATCCCGTCGCCTTTCCCTTCAGCTCCGGCGTGTATGTGAGTTTCAGGGCAAGCATCACCGGCCTTGCAAACGGAGTGCACAATATAACAGTAAAGACCGCAAACGGCGACGGCGTAACTGCAAGCAAAAGTGTCACAGTCACGCGCAACGCGCATGTCCCGGCCACCCTTTTGTCATTTGTAGGCGACTTTGAGGACGGAAGCAACTCAAACTGGAAGCTGACGACAGACGATGACGAGTACTGGACGGTCAGAAATTTCCCAATAGAGCCCGTGCCAAACTCAGGACCGAACAACAAGGTGGTGGGAACCGAGGACTGTGACGACATCTGCTCCATGATCATGGTCGACAGGGTTGATCTGACCCAGATGACAAGCCCTGTTCTGAGCTTTTACAGGTTCGTGGCAACAGGCGCCGACGTCTCAAACAGCGAGGGAATATACGTCTACACGTCAGCTGACGACGGCGCCACCTGGAGCCTGCTTTCAAAATACACCGCAAACGACCGCCAGGACACGGGGGCCTGGAGCCTGGAGAGGTTTGACCTTCCAAACGCGTCTGACTCGTTCAAGCTGCGCTTTGATGCGCGCTCCAGCTCAAACAGCGAGGACACGGAGCTGGACGACATCAGGATATTTGACGATAAGGCAGACACGACGCCTCCAAGCATAGCGGCGCCACCGGACAGAACCTTTGAGGCCCTGGCCGCTGCGACCTCTGTCAATTCCATACGTCTGGGCCCGGCCACCGTCAGCGATGACACTGATTCCAGCCCCGGCATAACAAACGACGCACCGTCTGCCTTCCCTCTGGGCGATACCGCAGTCACATGGACTGCGACTGATGCCGCGGGAAACTCTGCAACTGACACCCAGACCGTAACCGTACGGGATACCACCCCGCCAAAGTTTACCCGTTCCACAGCCTACGTCTGGGAATACTACCCGGCACAGGAGAACTCGAGTATGTCCTATCAGGTCACGGCAGCTGACACAGTGAGTTCCGTAAGGTACGGCGTCACCGGCAACACCGACATACCCATTGGCAACCGCCCCGCCATAGGCTCTGATGGCACCGTAACGTGGACACCTGGAGAGGAGCACGGGGGCAACAGGTACTACACCTACCTTACGGCAAGTGACAGTTCTGGAAACGGCGCGCTGCAAAGGCTCCGCATCCAGGTGGCTGACACGGGCATTCCCGTACCTGCGCCGTAATCAGTACTGCATGACGCGCTTGACGGCATGGCCGGCCGGAGCGCATACAATGACAAGTCCGACGCATACCAGCGATAGCTTGCAGACTGTGCCACATCGATTCAGAATGTCGGCGCAGACAGGGCGCCGCTCATAAGCGGCGACTGGTTTGTCTCGCAGTCAGGAGTAAGGCGCGACATTGACGTCTCATCCGTCCCCTATTTGCAACCTTGATTCCGGCACCACCTGTTGCAATTACCGCATCATCGCTAGATTGTAGCGTAACTCTTTTAGCTTAGTACATGCCGACATAATTTATGCCAGCTGACAAATCACGGAGACAACACAATGAATCCCTCATTAGCAGAGGAACTTGCCTGATGGACATGTCTTTTTTGAAAAAACAGAAACAGGAATTGGAGAAAACGGACAGGAATAAAATCGGCGCCACGTACAAACGCGCAGACTCGCAGATTGGTTTTCCTACGGGACTGCATATCGGGTTTGGTGCCGCCTGCAGAACGGCTCGGGGAGAGTATGCAGGGGACTCTCTCCGAGGCTGCTAGGATCCCCGAGATTCGTTTCGCGCAAATCAGAAGAAGAACACTACAGCTGCGGCCGGAAATTGGCAATCCGAATCCGGAGGATGCTGTCGATTTGGCCTTTGACTCTTCAGGACTGCCCGTCACAGACAACGGAACCTGTCTGGAGCGCAAATGGAAGAGGCAGGGACGCGAATATGCCAGACTGCACGTATCATCTGATCCAAAATCAAAAAGGATCGCATCCTGCAAGACAACGCGCGGGAACGGCTCTGATACGAAGCAGCCTGTTCCCTTGCTTGAGGATGAAGAGAAACGCTGCACCGCGATAAAATCCGCCCATGCGGACAGGGCATATGGCGATCAAAATGATTTTGAGTGCCGCGAGATGTTCTGGCAAATTCTGATGCTCAAGCGGCTTGAAAATGCGGCTTTGGGATCCTCTTCCAATTGAAACTTCAATTGTTGCCTTCAAAGCCATGGCTGACATCGGTTTCGGATCGGAGTCGGGACCCTGGCGGCAGGTCTCAGTGATCTGCAAAATGATTTTTGAACTTCAGACGCGGAAGCTGTCGGATTTGATTCATGATGATCATGTCGGGCATGATTGCCGGGCTTGTTCGGAAGCAAGACGATTGGTTTTTGGTGCTTTCGATAGCTGTCGCAATCAGATCATCAAAACTTGGCAGCGGGGTCCAATCAAGGCGGTTTCCTTTGAATTTTCACGAACGGTCATCATCCTAAGATCCCAAAGCCCGATTTGAAGAATACGCGCGTATCTCACGCTCTGACATCCAGATCACCGGAACCTGCCACATCCATGCATGCGTGTAGTCATTGTCAGATCTGCATTGCCGTGAATGATGTACAGAATGACCCGTTTTAGGATGAGCTGGTGATAGATCTCATGCATGCACATGAGGTAGGCGGCTTGGCCTCATGAGGCAGGGTCTGATACCCTCCCTATAAACAGGATCATGCCGCTCTCGTCGTCCTGTATGAAGAACAGGAACGGGCGGTCTGCCGTAAAGAGTAGCGGTATGGGCGCGCCCTCCGTCTCAACCACAATGACGGTGACGGCGGCAGCCTCCGTGCCCTCCTCGTTTACGTCGACATATGCGTGGTGTATGGCTTTTGACACGAATAGGTTGGGATAATCGTCGGGTATACTGTCGACCGGATATGCCAGGCCTGTAAGATCTGCATAATGTGTGCTAAACATGCTTCCTGCGCCAAGGCTGCTAATGGGAGTAGTCAAGTCATATTCCGTACCCATCGTGAATTTTGGCATCGACACGACAACCTCCTGGCTTTTCAGGCTCTTGTTCCAGTCGTCTAGCATGTCTACGGTGACTGTCGACTCGAGATCGGCAATCCCGCCACGTTCGGCAGGCAGCGCTACGAGCATGGACAGGCGGTCGCCCTTGTACGGCATCTTGAGCACCTGTGCAACATCGTTCTGCGTAAAATTGAACATTCCGGTAACGTGCATAAAGTCCGCATCCACGCTGTCTGTCTCGCTCTTACAGAACTCGGAGTCAGAAGTGTCCTCCGGTGGAAACTGTACGACCCACATGCCCTTGAAGTATATGGCGTTTGTGAGCACGAGCGCAGTAAGAGCGTTTATCGACGGATCACCAGGTTCAAGTATCTGCTCGATCAGGCCATTGGTTTCCACGTCCGCCCAGTTGTTTAGACGTTTTATGCTTTCTTCTTTTTTGTTTAGGTAGTCAAGCACCTCGACATCAGCCGTGTAAACGGTCCGCATGGTATCTACATACATGTCATACACCTTAAACCATGTTGCGGGCCACAGCGCGTTTGCCATCTTGAGCGTGGCATGCGGATCCTCGCGGTTTATTGACTGGGTTGTATGTAGGATGTCATTGTGGCGCGTGATCGCATCAGGATCAAACCCGAACACATACTCCATATCTGCCGCTGTGTCGGCCCTTGCCCCCTCGTACAGCATCGAGAATGCAACGTATATGCTGGACGGCGAGAAGAAGACGTTCTTGCCAGCACGATTCTCGTCTTTTATGAATTCGCGGTAGAGATCCAGCGAGAGCCGGTTGTTTGATTCGGCTACTGCCGTTGGAATTACCGTATTTGGGACGGACTGGAAGTTATTAGATGTTACGGATAGCGGAGACTGGGGGATTGCCATGATGGATGCTGCGAATGCCGCAGACACTGCCAGCACGATTGCAACGTCTCTTTTCTTCATCGTACCACGACGACCCCGTACGGCTCTCGCACAATCTCGTTTTGCCCGTCAGACGCGGTAACTGTAAACGTGTACAAGCCGGGACCCATTCCGGAAGGGTCAAGCGTAATTGTGGCAGTGCCGTTGCCGTGATCAATCATGGTAACTGCGCTTGGCGGCAGCATGTCTGGGATTATTCCTATTGTCAGGGGATCCTTTTCTGCATCTGTGGCAAGCACTGTAACACTGTGACGTGATGACGCATTCATCATTATTGGGAGCTGCTCCAAACTGCCGTCCTGTGCCAAAAGCGTGATGTCAGGACCGTCGTTTTGTGCTGGCAGGACTTCGGTAGCAGAGGACGTTCTAGGGGCGAATACGGGCCCTATTGTCACTCGGCAAACGGGAAGCACGCGTCATCGACCGGCAAGGGACGTTCTAGGGGCGAATACGGGCCCTATTGTCACGCCTCGCGGATCATCTGGTCTCTGGGCAAGCACAGTCGTGCCAGACGCAGATATCCTTAGGATGTTGTCATCGTCCTTGTTTGCCACGTACAGGTTTCCCTGCGCGTCAGAGTCCATGCCGTACGGCTCGTCAATCATGGACGTGAACTCGCGTACAAGACGCTTGCTTGAGTGGCTTATCTCGTTAATCCTTCCGCTGTCATCGCCGCTCTGGTAGAGGCTTGTTCCTGTTCCCGCAATCGCAGAACCGCATTCCAGTCCGGCTGCCCTGTACATGTTGGGCTGTATGGAAGACGGGGTGTCAGATACCGTTCCGGCGTATGTGCCTGTGCCTGCATCATAGTACAGGATCCTGCCCAGTGCGCGGTCTGTCACATACATTGTACCGTCAGGGCAGAACGCCACATCGTATGCAGACAGGAGCCTCTCGGCGCCGGAGGATGTCGGACTGCGTGACGCGTCCCCAAAGTATCCCAGATGAGTGCCTGCAGACGATATCTTCTCTATCCCGTATGACGTGGCCACATACAGCGCATTGCGGTGCCATGCCAGGCCGTTCGGATACCCGTTAGTCGATGCCCATTCTGCAGTGGATGACGTCTTGCCCATTGCAGACCCGTCGGAGCCGGAATACTTGCGTATCTTGCTGTGCGTGTTGTCTGAGACATACATGTCGCCGTCAGGTCCAAAGGCCGCATCCCACGGCTTGCCCAGACCGCCTGATCTGCTGGGGACAGCGTCGCCCAGGTTTGTGCCGTCCGGGGAGCATGCCAGTATCTCATAATCATCAGTGTCTGCCACATATATGGAATATGACGTATTGGATGTCGGAGCCTGCGGCGTGACAGCGGTGCCTGTGCCTCCGGATGCTGCTGCAGTTATGAGAATGTCATCCAGCTGCACGTCCTCGTTATGATAGCTCTGCTGCGTGACCAGCCTCACCTTAAAGCCTGCGACTCCCAGATATTGGGACAGGTCAAAGGATTCCTTGTGCCACTTGCTGTCATCACCGCCCAGACTGTCAGACCAGTGGAATATCGTATTCCATGACGAGCCGTCAAAGGCCTGCACCTTCAGGTATTCGTCACGGTCAAGGCCAGAGTCGACAACCTCCAAAACGACAGGGCGGCAGACTTCAGCCTGCAAAAGATGATATCAGTTGACTCCTCGACAAGTCGACAAACCTCCAAAACGACAGGGCGGCAGACTTGTGGCCTGACAGGTCGATCGGGGCCTTTAGCTCAAGCGTGCAAGAGCGGTCGCAGTCGTCTGAGTGCAACACGCTGTTTGAGGACGGATGCCCGGGAGCTGTAGGCACGGCATGTGGCTGCGATGTGGAGATTCTCCAGTCGCCGTCTCCGGACTCTGTCCACTTTGCAAGTGTTCCCTCAAAGTCATCTGAGAACAGAGTACGTGCTGGTGAGGATGGCATTGGATTTGCGATGACAGGCGTGTCCTGGAAGTACCTTATGCCAAGGTTCCACCCGTCCAGCGTGCCTGTGTCGCCGCCTGCATAGTCGCCGACTGTAAGCTTCCATGTCCCTTTGGCATCAGATTCCAGCAGCGAGGCAAGGGCGGCGTGCGACTCTGAGCCGTACGTCTTGTAAAGCCTGTCTGCACTGCCTCCGCTCTTCTCGTGCAATGGGATCGCCGCACCCGCAGGAGAGACCAGATTCACCAGAAGATCGCCAATGTGCGAGTGGGTAATCTTGACTGACACCGAAAGTGACTTTATCTTTCCATCTATTGGGACATGTATTTCGCTTGATGCATCCTGGCTTTTGGTGTTGTCAGATATGCCAAGTACGGCGGCCGATACTGCGTTGTACAAAGAGTCAAGGGGCAATGATTGCCCCGCGTTAGAAGCAGGCACATATCCTACAAACATGCGCGTATCGTAAGACTTGAAGAGAAGATCGCCTATTGCATGCATCAAAGATCCCAGGGCGTCCTTTTTGCGGTTTACCTCGTACGCATTCTCCTCGTCCAGGCCGTCAGCAGAGAGAGTTACGGTTCTTATTGTAATTGGGGATGAAAACTCCACCATCCTCGCACCGCTTGACGGAATGGCAACAGTGTATGTGCTGCCGGAGGCGGCAATCTTGGCATCCACGCCCTCCATGTTGACAGAGCCGAGATGGATGGCAGAGACAGGATAGCTTGGACCTGAAAATTGCTGGGAGTACTCTTTGTGTAACAGTCCGGAGGACATGGTAAAGGCGTCCCAGTCCCTTACGTTGGAAGAGTCATGCAGAGGCACGTCCCCAGAGCCGGCAGGAAGCGTCTCTGCGGCAAGGGTTACGGTGGCATGCCGTCCCGTCGCAAGTCCGTCCTGAGGCGTCACTTCAAAAGAATCAGTCCTGGCAAAACCTGCATTTGGAGTATAAAGCATCCTCGAACTGGTGCCGGTTATTGCCTCCGCAGCGGATGTCACGCCATGGGACGGATCACGCGATACGTGAAAGGATATGGAATCACTGTTTTGGTCAGAGCCTGCAAGCCTGACTATGACAGGTTCTACGCTTGCAGGGTTTATTATCACGGTTCTTGGCTGTGCCGTCGGGGCAATATTTGTAAACGGTGCGGGAAGGGGGTCAATGGAGTGCGTGCTTGCGATGGCATAGTTCTGGACTGGCTTGCCTGTCTTGTCCAGTCCGGAGCCTGTCACTGCTATTGTGTACGTGCCAGTGGCAGATGGCATGAACACCGCAAACTCGTTTGTCTGATGCCTTGAATTGGCACTTGTGACGGTGCCGTCGGGGGCTGTTACGGCAAAGCCGAGGTCTGCGACGTTGACGGTAGGAAAGGCACGGCCTGCCTGCTCCACAATACTGCCATGCGGATGCGCCATCCATGCAAGGATCACCTTTACAGGGGCCGACGCGTCGCCTACCTGAAAGCTGTATCTTTTGGTCGGGTTAACAGGGTCAACATAATCGCCCATCACATGGTTGTGGGAAGGGGTTCTTTCAGATGCGTATTGCAGCGTCTGTGCCACATCAAGTATGCCAAGCCCGACATTGTTGAGAATTTCCAGCGATGCCGCGTTGTTTGCCGTAATCGCATCAGATGGCTGTCTTGCGTGTGAGCAGCTGTCCCCTGGGTCACTGCGTTCGTACTGGGGGGAGGTACACGGTACCGGACCAGTAAAGTTTGCACCAAGTAGTATTGCGGCCTTGATCTCCACAGGTGTCAGGTCTGGCCTTGCCTGCAGCAGCATTGCCGCAGTCGCACTTACCTGAGGGGCGGCAAAGCTTGTTCCGCTTCGAGGGTGGGCAGAAGTATTGTCAACACTGATTGACTGGTCTTGACTATTTATGGTTGTGTTAGTCACATAGCTAAGTGTCTGGATGTCTGTTGCAGGCGCAACAAGATCTGGCTTTAGTCTGGGGGCATTATCAGTCACAGATCCCCTGCTGGAATCCGAAAACATTGTTGTAATATCGGGATTACGATCATTTATTCCGCCTACAGTGATTATGTTGTGAGAGCAACCAGGACTTGTAATGGAGTTGTAAACAGGGTTAGAGAGTTTATATAATCCTCGATTTCCGGCAGATTTGACTGCAACCATTCCCTTGTCTACGGCCTCGTTTAATATCATGTTATGAGTTGTTAGATTATCTGAAAATGCACATATGCCTACTAATCCAAAACTTAGATTTACTATGTCTGCCCCATTCGTCAGGGCCCAGGCAAGAGAGTGAGCCAGGCTGGCAGATGAAGATGAATACATTATGTCCAAAAGTTCAACTCCCGGCGCAATCCCATTGTGTGCAGGAAGTCCCGATGCTGCAAGAACTTGGGCAACCTGTGTTCCGTGAGTTGTGGTAGCAAATGGGAAGTGAGGTTCTGGAGTTACATGAATGCCATCAATATTGACATCAGAGCATCCCTGATCAGTGCATCTCACGTGTTTAAGCACCTTGTCATTTAACGCAACGGGGTGGTTAATGCCAGTATCAATTACGCCTACAATCACACCGGTACCATCTAACATTTTTCCAAATGCCGTACGAATTTCATTAGGGGTTGCGGATCATCAGCGGTTTGCCCATGTTGAGAAGGATGTTCTGTCGAGGCAAACACGGCATATGACGATACGGACAGAAGGACTGAAGAGAACAAGAAGGCAATCATGAAATGATTAAGATTCAACGACCTGCTTTATTCCAGTAACGTATTAAAGGGTTTATTTTGTCGGTTCTGTTGCAAATTAGAGACCTAAAACACCGATTTCCTTCAAATTAAATCTCTAATCCTTGTCTTTAATTGGAACTGGAAAGTTGGCGGGGCATGGCTGCAAATTTTCTTCTTGGAAAGTGTCGAGACCTGAAAGGAATAATTATGACTTGGTTATTCTTCTGGCATTTTCTTGGGAATTGTCCAACAATTCCCATTAATTGATTCATAATACTGGAAAAATTTGCCACATTTGCATTTGTATCTTACAACAGAAGCAGTTCCATATTTCCATGATTTTACAGATTCATGATTATTCCATTCTTACAGTAAGGACATTTTATATCAGTCATTGAAAAAACCTCTCCAATTCAGGAAGACTTTCAGGCTTTGTTTCCATAATCCCAACATCAGGCAATTTATTCAATTAACTCATCTCAAAACTGATCATTTAGTGAAATTTTTACGATCATCCTGATCTAACAATCACCTAACATAACTAATTGAGACTTGGGCATAATGGTTTACAAAAATAAGGTCTAAAATCATTCAACAGCAAGGCATTCTCTTTACAATTCTTGGGTTCTCTGCACCAATCATGCATGCAATACGCTGCCAACTGTACGCCAAAACGCAGATCAGCACACAGATGATTTCACATTGCATGATCCCCTTACGGGAACTGTTCTGATGCCAAACGTGTCTTTGAATGTCTCAAAGAGCGGTTCAATTGAGGTCTTTCTATCCGCATGCAACTCCTGACCGATCGCAGAGTCGTAAAATTCCACAAGCTTGATCCTTTCCGGGGGCGTACGCGGGTATTGCCTTATCGGAGTGACAACCCCGGATGCTTTTTGCCGCACGAATCATGCAGTTTGGAATCATCGTATGCAGGATCTGCTAAAATATTCTGTATGATTCCTGAAAGTGATTTTATCAATGCATCAAACATCTTGCCATCATGAATATTTGCAGTACTGACACCGGCGGACAATGGAACAATCAACTTGCCGGCGCTGCAACTCATGTGCAGTTCATGCCCGAATATCCAACCCTTTGATTTGGAGGACTATCCCCATCTTGCATCCGTATCAATTCCTGAAATTGGCAAACGATTATTCTTCATGTCGGATTTGTGCCATACAGGACCATTTGCTTTTAGCATCGAACTGTCCACTGATGCAGACGTGTCATCAGCCATTCCTTCTGATACGAACAGGCTTCCCATCGTCCCGATGATGTCCCCAACGGGCAGGTTCTGAAATCGCCTGCCAACAGTACGCCTGTCTGGGATTCGAGTCAGTCTGCAGACCTTGAACAATTTGTCATCGCTGCATTTGACTGATAAAAAATAATGAAGTGTGTTGTTACCTGAATTCTCATCTGAGATTTTATGATGAATGATTGCGCCATCAGAATAGTTGAACAGGCATACGGTCTGCCAGGTCTGAATATCTCCTCATGCAGAGATAATGTTCTGACCAGATACAAAACGCCGATAAGAGATGACTCTGACAGAACCCTGCCGGGGATTTTTACGTTCATGCTGCAATGAAATGATATTGCAAGGATCCTCGGCTTTTTTCATTTGAATAGTTTGAGAAACTGATTAAAAATTAGGATTAGTTATGCCCAAGTCTCAAATATTTGATATTATTAAATATAAGTATTCCAGCCCGTCTCCCGACACTTTCCGGAAGAAAACAGCTCCCACCAAGCTACCAGTTCATCTGTTACAAAGTGTTATGAATGAATGGCATCATATGGAAAAAAGAAAGCAAGACAACAATATTTTAAAGAAAGGATGGCTTGTTATGCGTGTTCCCGTTTGCGAATATGTAATGTCATCTAAATCTTCCATCTTTTCATCAACAAATTCAAAATTGGGTTTTGCAACATCATTGGCCACATCATAAGATTTAATTTTCCTGATTAATTCCGGCATTTTTGGTTTGATTATCGTGATTTTTTTAAAACTTGGTTTTTCATCTTCTTTATGGATTGCAAAGGATAGCAGTCTGCTAACATGAGGTCTGTACGAAGTTGCACCGCCAATTATCAAACAATTTTTTGATGGAGATATTAAAAATTCATAAATTTCCGTTCTAAAAAGACTTTTTTCTTTGGGTGTGTGTCTATCAATTACATCTTGATATTGATATGTAAATTTTCCTCTTAACGTATCTTTGATTCTGTCAATTTTTAATATTGTTGCAGTAAGACTGACTTGCTCCATTCGATTAAGTCTGTTTTTCTTTTTGTATGGTATTTCAAGACCCTCTGCAAGTACTTGTGAAATTTCGCCCAATCCTAACGGGTATTCATATTGAAAAACCTGAGCCGAACCTACCATGTGCATAGGTGCCTAATCTCATATATGAGACGGATCAAAATTCGTAAAAAGATGCCTTCACTCAGTATCATCATTATCGCCACCTCATCCACAAAAGGAATCGAACACTAAACATTTAGATGAAATGAGCCGAAAGTTTGCGCGTAGAAGATCTGCAGTCATGTGCTGACAAGTTGACAGAACCTTAGAAAATTATCGGCCTCTGATATTTGGGTTTGTGATTGTGCCGATTTCCATTACAGATTAAGAACCAAGGATGGTAAACACTGCAAGCATGTTATTATCAGTTGTCAAATATTACAAGAGGCAATCAAAAAAGAAAAAAAGACAGAGATTGTAGATTCTGATAAATTCTAATTTTTCATATATTTTTTCTTTTAATATTTCTACATTGATGTCAGAGTTTGCGGATACTTCTATTGCGTCTGATTTTGTTTTTGTTTTCAAATCTTTAAGAAATTTCTCATCTGCTAAATCAATTTTATTTTAAAATTTTTTGAATGAGTGGGCCTTGTAGAAACCATGCCAAAACAACAGACTCTGACTTTGCATCGTCGCTATACCATCAAGTTATCTGACGAGAAAGTGAATTCAGGCACAAAACATCACAATCTTATGAAATAAAAATTACTGAAACCACATATTAAATTAATAGTTTAGAATTAGGAAAGCAAGCAAGTTTGATACTATTTTGCCTCGGTTCTTTGGGAACTACTTACAAATACCAAACCAGCAAGCAGCCTTGCTTCCAATATTTCTAATGCTTTTCATCTTCAAAAATTCTTAAAATAAAACGTGTCTTGAATTTTAATCAAAATGGGTTGAAAAAGTGATCCTATTTTTCTTGAGAAAAATGAGCCTATTTTGTACTTGATTTTTTCATATTTTAGCGCGAGAGTTCAAAGATTATTTTCTAGGTTTTCTGCGTGGATTTTTTTCATAATATGTCTCTACATTTTCATTCCATTGTTTATTCTCAGATAATCGTGAACGTGCATGTGGTCTTTTTCCATTATTAGATAATATGTCACTATGATCCTCATAAAACCTATCAATTTCGGTAACTAGAACATCCAGGAATTTTGATGCATCTTTTGCTTCTGACCCCTTTGGGGTGTGATGAGTCATGATGGAGTTAACTATTGTGTCTATTTTGGCAATTTTTATTCGATATTCACTGAGAACTCTATGTTCAAAAGATATCATTTCGTTTTGTGGTGTTATTTACTAGTGTATGTTCATTTCGGTATGTATTTGTGCAATTATTTATTCAAAAATATGAATAATTTTATTCTCTTCTTGAATGTAGATGATTATGCGTGAAAATAATGTCATAGTTTGGTCTGAGATTTCTTTTCTTACTTGGTCTGATTTTAAAGCAGAATCCAATCCAGGAGCATTTGAGGATTCATCTAGTTTCATAAAATATGCCCATACGTGGACTGTAAATTCTGAAAAACTAGAAAACAAAATAATCTTTTTTATTGAAAATATTCACTTGTCTGCAGAATTTCATCCTCTTTTATCATGGGTGAGAAATTTTCAAGATAGTGATGATTTATTAAAACATGAACAAGGACATTTTGATCTTGCTGAGATTGTAAAACGTGAATATCTAAAAGAATTACAAGATACTCTCTATGATGTATCATTTCCCACTAGAGGCCAAAATGAGGAACAACAAAAACAATTTGCAAAAGAAGATTCAGGGAGATTACTTGTAAATAAAATTGAAAAATTAGAACAAATTTTATTCCAACGACGCAAAGAGTATGATGAACAAACAAATTTTGGACACAATACTGAAATTCAATCCCAGTATGATGAAATGTTCAAAAAATTACGATAGTTTATCTTTCTATGATTTTGTTTTTTGGAACCGAATTAATGAAATTCACCAGACTTCTGTAGTATTTCAAATGAAAATCTAAATCCCGTATTTCTGTTTGTTTTAATTCTTCTAATTCTGGTCCAAAATCTCTACTATCTTTTTGAATATGATTTAGTGTATTTTCATTTACTTCAATCATGTGAAATAAACTTTGTAATACTTCTCCTTTTGTCAGTGTTCTGTCATATGATTTTTGTAACAGTGTTTCTACCCAATCCATACTGCTTCTGAGCAAAATTGTATATCTGTTCCTGAATTTGAAAAAATCTAACCTTTGCTCTATTTTTTTTATCCTAGCCTGATTGTTCTTTTTTACCTTTATTTTTTCTACTCATAACTTCTTTATTTCTCTCAATGTCTGAATGAACTTCAACATGTTCATACAGTTCTTCTTTTGATTCAAATAATTGTTCACAATAGTAACATTGATGCACTATTCTATTATGTTGATATCAGATTAATCCTTTTCCGTGCCTAACTTATTCTACCATTTTAGAATGTCATAATTTTAGTATTAATCTTGAATTTTTGTTATTTTCTATTATTTTAACGAGTTTCTAATTCAATTTCTGAATAACATGTAGGGAATTTACCTGTCTCATCTTTGAAATCTTTGATCAATTGCATTTGACGTTCTTTTGGATTATCTGTAAATTCTCTCTGATAAAATTGAGTTTTTTGTTTGCATTCGTTTTCTTCAAAATCTGTGTCTACATATTTTGTAAATGATTTTTCTAAATTATTTGTTTCTCCAATGTATATTGGCTCTTTACTTCTATTATAGAACACATAAACTCCTGATACGGGTTTTACAAATTTAGCACTGTCTAGCCAAACTCTCATCTTATCTTCCAATAATTCCATGATCTATGATGGTTTTACTAGATATTAAACTAATTATGGAATTGATCACAAGAACCTTCATACTTTTAATATTGAGAGCAAAGAAAATCAATCCTGCCTCTTTTAGAAAAATTTCCTCAACAATTTACTCCTAGAGCGATACAAAAAGAGATTATTGCTGAAATTGAAGAAAATTTGAATTCAGGGTACAAAAAAATTATTTTGTGTGCCCCTACAGGGGTTGGAAAGTCATTAGTTGGAGCAACTGTCTCTAATTATTTTGATAGTTCTTTTACTGTAACTGCATCAAAACATCTACAAGATCAATACATCAAGGATATTCCTTTTTTAAAACCTGTTAAAGGAAAACAAAATTTCCCTTGTCTGAAATTAATGGCTGCTGAAAAAGTTGATAATTCTAGACGGGCCATGAGATGGGGGTTATCTTGTGATAAAGGCCAATGTCAAGAACGAACCAGTAAAAATGGCAAAGAAGTGGTTGAAGTTTGTAAATTCAAGCCTACTGTCAAACAAGTTGAAGGCAATACTCAGGATTCTAATTCTTGTCATTATTATTTGCAAAAATATGATGCACTTACCTCAAAGCATTCTCTGTGGAATTATCATGCATTCTTTCAAATTATGAAATTTAACAAAAAACTCTTTGAAGATTATCTTGATAGAAAAGTATCTATTTTTGATGAGGCACACAAAATTGAAGACCAAATTATACAGTTTATTGGGTTTGATATTTTTGGAGGTCAGGTAGATGAATGTAATATTAACACAGACAAGTATGATTTTACAGATTTAGATTCTATGGTTCAATTGACTGGTGATATTGCTTACTCTTACGCAAATAAAATTAAAAATATTAAAGAAAGTCCTGGATTTCAAAACAATCCTGATTTTGAACTAATTACAAGATTAGAAAGACGTTATGACAGAGCTGCTCAGGCAAAAATTGACATTACTTCTGATAAAGATAATTTTGTAGTAAACGATCCTGTTAAAGATTTGAATGGTAATTTTAGAGCTATTTCTGTTAAACCTGTTGATGTTTCTAAATTTGCAAAAGATTTCTTTGATACTGATTATCAAATTTTTATGTCTGCTACCATTAACAAACAAAGTTTTTGTGAAAATATGGGATTTGAAAAAGATGATGTTGCATTTGTTGATATTCCTAAATCTCCATTTCCTATAGAACATCGTAGAATTGATCTTCTAAACATCAAACGTCTTAGTTATGGCTCTACTGAAGAAGATGAACTTGAAGTGGTTAAAGTAATTGATAGGATCTTAGATGAACATTCGACTGAAAAGGGGTTGATTCTGACATCATCTATGCCAAGATGTCAAAAAATACTCCGATTCCTTTCACCAAAAAACACTAGACGAATTAGAATTTGTCATAGTGTAAACAAAGATGGAAAAACACAAGATGAAATAATTTCAGAGCATGCATCTGATCCTACTGGTGTTTTATTGTCTTCTTCTCTTTGGGAGGGAGTTGATCTCAAAGATGATTTATCTCGATTTCAAATTATTGCCAAAGTACCATATCCTAACTATAAAGAAAAACGAACCAAGGCTAAAATGGATAAATTCCCTTTATGGTATACATCCCAAACTCTAACTAAAATATTGCAAGGGCTTGGACGCTCAATTCGAAGTGAAGATGATTGGGCCAAAACCTACGTTCTTGATACTGCAGTTAACAATGTCTTTTTCAAAGGACGACAAATGATACCCAAAGCATACTATGATGTTTTGGGAATGGATGAATAATATTTCTACAAAACGTTTAGTTAGTTGAGACTTGGGCATAATGGTTTACAAAAATAAGGTCTAAAATCATTCAACAGCAAGGCATTCTCTTTACAGTTCTTGGATGATTCTCTGCACCAATCATGCAATTGCAATACGCTGCCAACTGTACGCCAAAACGCAGATCAGCACACAAATATGATTTCACATTGCATAATCCCTTTACGGGAACTTCTGATGCCAAGCGCGTCTTTGAATGTCTCAAAGAGCGGTCCAATTGAGGTCTTTCTATCCGCATACAACTCCTGACCGATCGCAGAGCCGTAAAATTCCACAAGCTTGATCCTTTCCGGGGGCGTACGCGGGTATTGCCTTATCGGAGTGACAACCCCGGATGCTTTTTGCCGCACGAATCATGCAGTTTGGAATCATCGTATGCAGGATCTGCCAAAATATTTCGTATGACTCCTGAAAGTGATTCTATCAATGCGTCAAACGTCCTGCCATCATGAATATTCGCGGTACTGACACCGGCGGACAATGGAACAATCAACTTGCCGGCGCTGCAACCCATGTGCAGTTCATGCCCGAATATCCGACCCTTTGATTTGGAGGATCATCCCCATCTTGCATCCGTATCAGTCCCTGAAATTGGCAAACGATTATTTTTCATGTCGGATTTGTGCCATGCAGGACCATTTGCTTTTAGCATCGAACTGTCCACTGATGCAGACGTGTCATAGCCATTCCTTCTGATACGAACAGATTTCCCATCGTCCCGATGATGTCCCCAACGGGCAGGTTCTGAAATCGCCTGTCAACAGTACGCCTGTCTGGGATTCGAGTCACTCTGCAGACCTTGAACAATTTGTCATCGTTGCATTTGACTGATAAAAAATAATGAAGTGTGCTGTCACCTGAATTCTCATCCAAGATTTTATGATGAATGATTGCACCGTCAGATAGTTGAACAGGCATCCGGTCTGCCAGGTCTGAATATCTCCCCATGCAGAGACAATGTTCTGACCAGATACAAGACACCGATAAGAATGACTCTGACAGAACCCTGCCGGGGATTTTTACATTCATGCTGCAATGAAATGATATTGCAAGGATCCTTGGCTTTTTTCATTTGAATAGTTTGAGAAACTGATTAAAAATTAGGATTAGTTATGCCCAAGTCTCAGATATGTAACTTATTGTCAGTTACATGAATCAAGTGAGGGCTATGATGAGTCTCTGGCGATCTGACATCAATATGATGACAGCAAAGCTATCTGAGCCCTCATTTTTTCTTATTTTATTCACTTTATTAATTTTTGAGGTAACATTATGAACCAACGAACACAAAGAGCCAAACAAATGATGGAAACCAAAGGATACTGCTCTCAACTAGACTCGCATACTTTCAGCATAAGGTCTCAAACCAACCCTGACAATAGATACACAATATCAAAGACTGACAACGGTCTAAAGTGTAATTGCAAAGACCACATATGCAGAAAAGCAGATTGTAAACACATCAAAATCGTTCTAAATGTAATTAAAAATAATCAATGTAGGCGAAATAACACCTTGAGAATTATTGAGCGTTCACTAATCAAGGCATGCAAGTTTTGTGATTCAGGCAAGATTATCAAAAAGGGGTTCAAACATAACAAATCAGGCAGGGTTCAAGTTGCGCATTGTAAGGATTGTAAAAGAAAATTTACTGTTAATTTTGGCTTTGAAAAGATGAAACATGATCCAAGAACCATAACCCAAGCATTGCAGATGTGTCATCAGGGAATGAGTGTCAGAGATATTGAATGTAATTTTGAGATGATGGGAATTGATGTTGATCACAGTAGTATCTATGACTGGATTTGCAAGTATTCTGTAATGGTTTCAAACTATCTCAATGGGATTGTGTCAAGAACAAACGACAGAACTATGGCGAGAGCTGATGAGGGTTGGATTAAAATTAATGGAAAGCAGAATTACCTGTTTGCTTCTATGGATGATGATGCTCGTTATTGGTTGGCTAGTGATATGGCAGAGACCAAATTCCAGCATAATGCAGACAATCTTTTGAAACTGACAAAAGAAAAGATAGGCAAATCACCTTCTCATTTTGTCACTGATGGGCTACCAGCTTATCACAAATCCTCAAAGAAAATATTTGGCAAAGATACAAACCATATCAAGCACATTCACATTGCAGGTAAAAGAGACAGAGATAACAACAACAAGATGGAAAGGTTGAATGGCGAGATCAGAGACAGAGAAAAAGTGTTTAGAGGTCTAAAGAAGTTTGATACACCATTAATTGACGGCATGAAAGCCTATTACAATTTCACAAAGAAGCACGGCTCACTCAGGGGAAAGACACCAGCTGAAGAAGATATGATAGAGGTTGACGGTAAGAACAAGTGGATTACTTTAATTCAAAATTCCTCACTTTACAAGCGAAATTCGGAATAAAATTTAGGTCTCTATAACCCGACAGAACCCGTAGCAATAATATCAATATATTACACATTATTTCATACTGCATATGGATCTGAAAATATCCCAATCTTACATTGGGCTACAACATGTGGAGTTATGGCATTCTCAATCCTTGGATTATTTGTTCATTTTCTGATACGAAATACAAAATACGACTAGACAATCCCAATTTTTACAAATAAAATAAAATAAAAAAATGGAATATCTAAATTTACTAAAATCATGTATTAAATATACATTTTTAGTCTTAAATTAGTGCAAAACAATATAAATAAAGGCATTGTAATAATACTAAATGGATAATACATCAATTAAACTTCTGAAGTCGTTAATCGGAGGACAAAAAGACGCCATCGAACTACTAAATATGTTAGGCATAAAGGACAGACGGTTAGCATACATAATAAAAAATTTAGTGGAAGAAGGGTATATAGAAAAAGAAGGGGCAATAATCAAATTAAAAGAAACATCAAAAGCAACATTATTCAGAGATATTACACAAATTGTAGATGTTGAAAAATTACTTCGAGAATCAAATGAAATAATACTTTCAAACATAGATGAAAATACCACAATAGATCAACTAGTAAAAAAATCAGGATTATCAAAAGCAACCACTTACAGAGCTATTTCAGATTTACAATCCATAGGAGCCATATTAAAAAATGAAGATGTGGTAAATATTGATAAATCAAAAGAACAATTAGTGTTATTTACAAAATTACTAAAAACTGAAAAAGAGAAAAAATATGAAGATGGAAGTACTGAAATAATTTATAATAATAATTCAACAATATTACGAAAAACTCCAAGCGGAAAGATTGCTAAAGGCGTAACAACAGGACTTACATTATTTTCAGATTATGAAATAGAATACAAAACTACACACGATTATTTTTGTGAACAAAAGAAAGATTTAGAAATACAGGATGTGTTATTACATGCAGTTTATTCTGCTAATTATTCAAAAAATAAAATGGAATTATTAATTGCCATTGTTTTTTACGCAAAGCATAAAGATAAGATGGATGTTTTACAACTACGAAAAAAAGCATCAGAATTAGGAGTATCTGAAATTTGGTTAGATATCGAAGCCTACATTCGTAGAAAACAATTGAAAAATACTGATTTATTTTTACCATGGGATGAATTTCTATCTAAAGCGAAATTATATGACATACCAATTGAAAAATACCCATTACCAGAACCTAGTAATTTATTATTCAGGGGGATTAGTGATGAACTCCAAGAATCAAAAACAATATACTTATTCGGAGGAGAAAATATGAGAATTAAATCACTAAAAGACAGTACAAAAGATTGCGATATGGTAGTAGAGAACAAAGTGGATTTTGATGATTTAGCTGAAATTCTTACCGATATGGGATATGAGAGAAGGTTGAAAACGAACTATTCTGATGAAGACAGAAGGATAAAACCTGATGATATTTTTGAACATGAAAAGAAAAGCAGAATAGACTTATTCACTACTACAATTATGCAAGATCTGTCATTATCTTCCACTATGAAAGAAAAAGCAGACATTAGAGATTATGGAAAATTAAAAGTAGGATTATTAAAAAATGAGCATGTTTTCTTGCTAAAAGCAATAGCAAATAGGGAAGGAGACATACAAGATATGGCAGCACTAGTCACAGGTAGTCCAAATACGCCTCATGAATTACAACATGGGCCTTTCGATTGGGAATTAGTATGGAATGAAATATTACGACAAGAGCATATTAATCACACAAGAGATTTTACAACAATAATTTTTGAACAAATATCTTATCTTGCAGAACAAACAAGGATCGTAGCTCCATTTTTAGATAAATTAAGAAGACATGTAATAGACAGAATAATCAAAAGAATATTGCATGGGGGTAGCATGACAATAAAAGAAATTGTTAGATGGTTGAATGGGGGAGACATTACTGAACCAATGATTAGAAATAGAATTGATGCATTAGAGAAAGCAGAAAATATTGCAAAATACTCAGCAGGCAGAACCACATATATCAAATTATTGAAAAATAATGAATATTCAGAAAAAGAATTAAAAATAAACTCTCATCGCTTAAAGATCTATCTTGATTGGCGTTTCTTCATTAGACAAAAGGAATCAGACCAACATATTCAAGAATTAGTAGAAGAATTAGAAGAATTAGGATTTCAAACAATTGGAGAACTTGATGAGATAGTTAGAAATTCAACTGAAACACTAAAACAATATGAAAGTGAACATTTTTCAAAACGTCATTTTGACATAGTGGGTGCTACAAGGATTTGTGTGGGATTACATTATCCAGAAATTGGTCAAAAACGATCATCAAAATATTTTCTAAGTCAATTTAAAAAATACAATGAAATAGCAAGAGGAAAGTTTATTCCTGAACATCGAATTAAAATGGTGAGATAATGAGTGAAGAAGACAGTATAGAAAATGAATATGAAGCAAATCCCCTCTTGACAAGAGTCAAAGATGATTTAGATGCAGAAAATATTGTTGCGTTTCTAGGACCTCCAAATAGTGGAAAAACAGTAATAGCAACATTGTTGAATGATTCCATTTTTACACATTTTCTTGAAGAATATGGAAATGAATATGAAGCAAATATGATAGATGGTTATGAATTTTTAAAAACTACAAGAAGTGTGATGTTGGACGGAAAATTCCCTAGTGCAACATTACCAAACAATGAAGGAGAAGTCATTTTCAAAATAACTAGAAAAGGCCCACTAGGCAAAGGAACACAACTAAGAATTAGAGACATATCTGGTGAAGATTATGAATCATTGTTAATATCAGGAGATTTACATGCAGAAAAGAGAACAGAAATTGTTCTTAGAAGACACAAAACTAGAACCATGCGTTATGGTCCACTTGGTTTTATTGTAGTGTCTAAAATGTACGTAATTATGATTGATTGTTCAGTGTACTCTAAATGGAAAAAATATGATTTAGATTATGCCCATCTTTTAAATTCATTGTTAGATTTTCAAAAGATTGTAGGAGGTAATGATTCTAAAATTACAGCATCCATAGGAATTGTGTTGACAAAAACAGATTGTTTACCAGATGAAGTTAATGATTCTGCAAAAGATCTTATGGCAAGTCAAATGCCGCAATTTGATAAAACTCTGAGTATGCTACATTCAGGAGCTAGAGAATATTTTGGATTGAATATAGACACTAATCGAAGTACATCTAACGAACAAGATCAAAATGGAGTAAAAGTTCCTTGGTCATATAGTAGTGATGAGTACAGTAGGCTCATAATTTGGATTTTAGGTAATATTTCAGGATAGATTATGCCCACATGTGAACATTTTATCTACACTACAGCTAAAACTAATTTAAAAACAGGTTATCAAATTATTGCTAAAAGTAATGGAGTAAATGAAAAAATATTGAAGAGTATGATTAGTTATCTATATCCTCTTGGAGTAGATCCGATGAGATTTACAGAAGCAAAATCACTTTTGTTATTAGGAAAAGACAAGGTAGCATATTCAACTGTAAAAAATATTGGAATTGGATATGATGGTAGAGATGGGACTCTATATAACCATACGATAATTACCAAAAAAGAAGATTTTGCAAAAATAGGATACGATACAAGAATTCTGGATAAATATTTTATTGAAGATTATTCCATAAGGGGGGAATTAGACCAATTGTATGTACAACCAGAAAATATCAAGATCGATTTTAAGTATTTGAAAAATCTAGACGAGAATTTGTTAAGCACTTTTTTATTTTATTTGTTCAAAAAAAGTAAAGTAGCCATTGTAAAAATATTTGATGGAAAATTGATTCAAAATGTACTTTCAACATTGCCGCCTGAAATTAGACTTATGCCTTTTTCAACATTGGTTTTAGAACCATCACGTCAAACAAAATACCAGATAATCCAAATACCAAGTAATGTACAACCAAAACTCCAAGCTAGTTATGTAAACATAAACTTAGACACTTTATCAACTTCAAAAGTTAAACAATCTAAAGATATAGGCATTCAAAATATAATTGAATTAATTAATAAAAACGATCTGGAACAGTTATTTGAACTTCATAAAGACTTTGAAAAAATTACTGGACAAGTATCTCGAATTAAAAGAGTCAAAATCAAAGATATTTTTGATAAAGAAAAATTCGATACTCTTGCTAATAATCAAAAATTTTCTTCACTATTAACAAATGTTAAAAATCTTTACACCAGTCCAGAATTCAATAAAGCATCACCAAGAATCATTGTAACAATTACTAAAAAAATTAGAACGATTGTAAAAAAATCTTTGAAAAAACATGAAAAACACAATCTCAAAGAATCTGATCTTGAAAAATTAATGGCAATTTCTAAAATTTTACTAGATTGTTTAAATTACATCAATCAACTTAGCGAAAAGAAAATGGCAGACACAATACAATTTGAAATTGAAAACGAAATCGAAATAATAGAATTAATATTAAAACAATATCCTGAAACATCTTCTATGATACAGGAATATGAATTCAATCCATATGATTATTTCAGAAACATATGCGAAAATGTTTTACATTCATCTTATTCTATGGCCTTATTTGTTCTAGGTCGTAAATGGTGGTAACAAATCCACATTAACAAAACTAACAGTCAAATTATTTCACAATCTTAATAATTCAACATATTAAGATAAAATTTAAATTTAATTAAAGGTGATTGGAAAAAATAGATATCAAACTCATCCCAAAACCCAGATTTCCATTACAATTCAGATATCCTTACGACTGGAGATGAGTTTGAAAATTTGAACTGTATTTTACTATTTTTTAGTTTTAGGATGAGTTGATCATAGCGATTTGTTCGTGATTAATTTTAAATTTTTAAGGGAGATTGCTATTTTTTACTTATAATCCCATATTGTTTCATCAAGTTTTTCAATCAATTCATCACCAGACACTTCATCATCATCTAATTTCTCATCCATTTTACTACGACATAGTCTGGACATTACAGTATCATCATGAATAATCTTGATTTTAGTCATATCTACACCCCCATATCTAAAATATTCCCCACCTCTCCATCAATGAAGGTCTTGTTAGGACAAGAACGACGAACAAGATTACGGACGGATTTACTTTCCAGCATCTCTCCGCATTGAGGGCATTTGAGAAACCCCATGACTGCGAGAGGACTTTTGATGTTGAAAAATGAAGGGTATTGTATTATCAAACATAGAATAGAATTTAGATAGATTCAGGACAGATGAGAAGCAACAATCGTACTGTGCAAAGAATATGAGTAATCCCTACCTTGAGCCACTATTTCAACTAATCATGATCGACAAAACATACAAAAACCAGATATTCGTTTCATTAATGTGCAGACGAAGTTTATTTTTGTCACAGGTGGTGTGATGTCTGGCCTTGGAAAAGGCGTAACAACTTCCTCGATTGCAAAATTATTACAATTAGCAGATCAAAAAGTATCATGTATCAAAATAGATCCCTATCTTAACTACGATGCAGGAACAATGAATCCCGTAGCACATGGGGAAGTTTTCGTAACTGAAGACGGAGGAGAATGCGACATGGACATTGGAAACTATGAACGATTCTTAAATCAAAATATTCCAAAAAGTCACAACATTACAACTGCACAAGTGTATTCATCAGTAATTGAAGCAGAAAGAAAAGGAGAATATCTAGGAGCTTGTGTTCAAATTATACCACATGTAGCTGATGAAATAAAAAATAGAATTAGAAATATTGCAGAAGATGAAAAATTAGATTTTCTTATTGTAGAGTGTGGTGGGACAGTTGGGGACATAGAATCACTGCCATTTTTAGAGGCATTAAGACAAATGAGAGTTGAAGAAGGCCCACAAGGAATAATTTTTGTTCATGTAACATTAGCTCCTGCACTTGATGTTGTAGGAGAACAGAAAACAAAACCAACTCAACATAGTGTTCAAGAATTAAGAAGAATAGGCATTCAACCAGACTTTTTAGCAGTCAGATGTACATTGCCATTAGAAGAAAAAACAAAGAAAAAGATTGCAATGTTTACAAATGTAACGACAGATGATGTGTTATCTTGTCATGATGCAAAATCCATCTTTGAAGTACCACAAATGCTCTATGATCAAGGAATCATGGATTTAATATTTACAAAATTTGGCAAAGTAGGGATGCTCAATACTGCTGCAAATTGGGACAAATGGAACAACATTGCAGAAAATATGGTTAATCACGAAGATCAAAAAGTAAAGATTGCAATGGTTGGAAAATATGTCGCCCTTACAGATAGTTATGTGAGTGTAAATCATGCACTAAAACACGCCGGGGCACAAATAGGAAAATCAATTGATATTGATTGGTTAGACTCAGAATCAATAACAGATTACAACATACTCTCAAACTATGATGGAATTCTAGTACCGGGAGGATTTGGCACACGCGGATCTGAAGGAATTATTGAAACTGCAAATTATGCGCGTGAAAAAAACATACCATATCTAGGAATATGCTTTGGATTTCAATTAGCAGCTATTGCATTTGGAAGAAATGTTTTGAATTTAGAAGATGGAAATTCTACTGAAATTAAAGCAGATGCAAAAAATCCAATAGTGGATTTGCTTCCAGAACAAAAAGAAGTGCCAGACATGGGGGGATCACTCAGACTAGGAGCAAACGAAGTCATAATCAAAGAAAATACAAATGCACAACAAATCTACAACACGATGACTATTAACAAACGTCACAGACACAGATACGAAATCAATAAAGAATACATCCCAGAATTCACAAAAAATGGATTAGTGTTTTCAGCTGAAAGTGATGGAGGAAAAAGAATGGAGATGTTAGAAATACCATCTCACAAATTTTATCTTGGTGTTCAATTCCATCCAGAATTTAACAGCAGACCCGGATTTCCTGAAGAGTCATTTGTAGCATTTATCAAAGCATCTTCTGAAAAATAATGACAGGTTATCCTATCTTTGATATCTCATAAATTTTTTGTCTAGCGTCTCTGATGGATACTTTCTTTTTGAGATAACCTTTTTTCAAAAGATGACTTAATGCCAATCTGACAGTTCTGTCTGGAAGTAATGTTTTGTTTACCAAGTCTTTTTGAGTTAATGCACCCTCGTATTCTAAGGTCTTTAAGAGTAGTTTAGAGCTTGGAGGCATACTTAACAACTCCTCAGCAAGATGTACTTTTTTTGCAAGTGCAGAAATTGCAGTGGAATCTTGTTTAAGACGAATGATTTTAGCAGGAGGGGAAAACTGAGAACATTCTACAGTTTTGTTCACTTTGTATCTATCAAGGCCATCAAGTACCGCCTCGCAGTGCAATCTTGCAAAAATATCATCAATTTCAATAGAACTATCATTAGATACGATGATAGGACGTCTAGTAACATCAAGTGAATTTACAGAAATTATTTCAAACACTGCAGAATCTTGAAACAAAACAGGGCCACCAGCAGACATAGAGTATGCAGAAGAACCTATCGGAGTAGACACAATAATGCCGTCACTATTATCATGCCAGACTTCTTCACCATCAACACTCAGTGTATGTTCCATTAACATGGCACTTTTTGATGAAAAGACTGCAACATCATTAAGAACAGGATAAACATTTTTGCCATCAATTTTCACTCCCAATCGTGGAACTTCTTCAATAGTGTAGTTTTGTTTTTTCAAAACATTAACGTAAGATGAAAATTCTTTGAGTTCAATTTGGGCCAAAAATCCACTAGATTCACCTTCATTAATTCCCAATACAGGCAGAGTAGAATCAAAAGTTCGGTGAAAATAATTTCTTACTCCCTTATCCCCACCTAAAACAATAACACAGTCAGCAGGTTTAGTTTTTGATTTTGTTATAGCAAATGATTTGATTCCAGAATCATCTAAAATTTTTTTAATTGTTTTTGCTGCAGTGTCAGTAGCTCCAGAACCATAAATGCCTATTTGCATAGAAGAAAGAAACTAGTCAGTACAATAAAAAAATATGCACTATAAATCTCGAAATTTTACTAGATTATAGAAATACGAAGCATTTGTCTCAATAGTGCCTTTTCTAGGTATTTTTTGCAGTCCTACATTTCCTGAATCCAATGCAGCCTGAGCTGCACCTCCTGCAAAACACAATGCCCACAAAAAGTCTTTTTCTTTAAGCATAGTACAAGAAAAAGTAGAACAAAAAATATCACCAATTCCTGTAGTATCATGAACTTTTTTGTTTGGAAGAGTAATAGAATAAATTTTATCTTTTACCAAAAGTGAAACATCAGTTTTATTTGTTAATAACACATACTCGGCTCCTTTTTTTTGTAATGCCAACATCATTTCATCAGGAGAACCATTAACCATATGTTGTGCTTCTTCAGGATTAACTTTGATTGTATCAACATTTGATAAATCAATATCTTTACTTTGTAAAGAAATATTATTTTGGGAATCTTTTTGTCGTAAAAATCCCTGCGGATCCACAAAAAGAAAATTAGAATCATTTTTAATTTTTTTAAAAATATCATCAGTGACTTCATGATAAATAGGACTTACAATATGTCCATCAGCATTAACAGTTGAATAATCAATTACATCACATTCATTTTCAAGTTTAAGCGTTCTATCATATCCAGTAATTGAAATTGCAAATTTTGTTGTATTAGTTTGAGACTCAGAATTTGGGAAATTTATTTTATGTTCAGATAAATATTGTTTTGGAAAATCTGAACCAAATTTTGTAAATAAATCTACATCAAATTTGAATTGTCTTGCAGTAATACCAAAATAACATGCAGCGCCTCCAATTTGTTCATAATTATTACCATCAATAGCAATTGTATCAATTGCACAATGGGAAAAAACAGCTAGTTTCATTTCTATTAATTTTCAACAGAGTGAATTTAGTTTTTTGCATTATTTTTATCATAACAGTCTTGACAAATAATTTCGCCTTTTGACACGATCAGATCTATTCCAGACCGAAAACAACTATGGCAGAGGCCTTTCATTAGATATCAATAGAAATACTTCGATCTAGAATTAAAACATGAATGTATTTTTCACTCTATTTTAGGCATAAATCTACCAAATTTTGCAAATTACCCGCAAGAATATAAAGAGGTAAATTAGTTCAGGTTCATGCCACTTAAGCGTGCAAGTAGAGGCCGTACCAAAGGAGGAAAAGGATCTTCAGGCGTTGTGCAATGTACAAACTGTGGACAAACGGTTCCAAAAGATAAAGCAAAAAAAGTTACATCAAAATTAAATTTGGTAGAACATACATTAGCAAAAGAATTACGAGCACAAGGCGCATATATTGCATCACCAACAGTTCTGAAATGGTATTGTATTTCATGTGCAATTCACTTTAAAATTCTAAAAATTAGATCAGCAGACAATAGAAGAAAACGCGGTAAGCTACGATAGTATTATTCTTTAATGTTTTTTGCAGTTACGATCATTCTTTGAATTAAAGTAATGCCAGCTATAACAACTACAATTATTATAGCAGGTTCCATGTAACCAACAATTCCAATAATTGCAATCACCAATAGTCTTTCTGCTCGTTCACCAATTCCAACACCTTGAAGTTTTACATTAAGTACGTCAGATTTAGCTCTTGCATAACTTACCAATAATGACAAGGTTATTGCAAGTAAAATCAAATAGGGTTCAGCATATCCACCAATTAAAATTCCCAAAAATATTGCAGTTTCGGCAATTTTATCAAACATAGAATCAAGATAAGATCCTATCTTGGAAGTCTTGCCAGTTACTCTAGATACTTGTCCATCAACCATATCAAAAAATCCTGAAACAAGTAACAAAATACCGCCAATAATTAATCCAAATTCAATCCCTAAACCATATATTATTGCAGACAATAATGCAAATCCCAGACCTACTGTAGTCCAAAAATTAGGAGACAATCCAGTAGCCGCAAAGCCTTTGCCAATTTTCTCAAGTGCAGGTCGTAGTTTTTCTCTGAGATTATTTAACACGAGATATCCCCAACAACACTAGCTAATAAAGTCAACATGAGTAAAATGGAGTCAAAATTTAGGAATTTATGGCATAAATTAGATTTATTGGGATTGGGCTAAATTCATAGCAATCAGAGTAGACATGATTTTTGCAGCAAGTGATGCAGTTGCACCATTATCATGATATGGATTCAATTCCACAATGTCTACACCAGTTATCCTGGTTTCTTCAAAAGAGTGAATCAAATCAATTAATTCTCTAGAGGTAATTCCGACAGATTCTGGATTTCCAACACCGGGTGCAAATGCAGGATCTAAAACATCAAGATCAAAACTAGAATAAACAGTATCAAAAGTAGTCACATAATCTTTTAGAAGACCAGGCCCCTTACCTTCTCTAATTTCTTTATCAGAAATAGTTTTGATATTATTTTCTTTTAGAAATTCTAATTCTTCTTTTACAAATGCACGAGCACCAACATGTAAAATATTCTCAGAACCTCTATCCTCTACTAATCTTCTAAGATAAGATGCATGACTTAGTTTGATGTCTGCAAATTCATCTCGTAAATCATAATGTGCATCAAACACTACATAACCAGTTTCTTTTGGAAATCTTGAGTATGTTCCATATGTTATAGAATGCTCACCTCCCAAAATAAACAACTGTCTTTGTTTTGTGACAAGTTCCGAGGTAATTTTTTTTACCATGTCAATCATTTCCGATGCAACAACAGTATGACGGGTATTTCCTAAATCTTCAATATTTGCAGTTTCCAAATCCACTGAAAGATCAGGGTGAAAAATTTCAATATTGTTAAAAGAATCACGAATTGCATCAGCACCAAATCTACAACCAGGTTTGTAAGAATGAGTTGCATCAAATGGAATTCCAAATACGGTTGCTACAGGAGGACCACCTTCATCAGAGGCAGTAATCAAGGGGTTTTTGTTCATGTATAAATCAAGAAAGCTCATCCTATATTGGAGATCATTGCCTTATTTTTAAAGTAATGATCTATTGACTAGCCATATACTGTTTAGAGTTTCTTTTGATTTTTCAAAGACATTGATGGTTTTTAATGCCTTTGCATATTCTAAGCGCATGTTTTCAATTGTAGATTTAGGATTTTTTAGAGGAGGAAACAATATTTTGTGTCCTATTGAATAGTTTGCAACGTCTCTATCTGTACCACATGCCAATAGAGTAGATTTTAACAAAATCCTTAGAAAATCAAACTGTTTTGGGACTCCCAACGTATCTTTGATAAGATATGCTAATCCTGCATTTCTAATTAATTGAGACTTGGGCATAATGGTTTACAAAAATAAAGTCTAAAATCATTCAACAGAAAGGCATTCTCTTTACAGTTCTTGGATGATTCTCTGCACCGACATGCAATTGCAATACGCTGCCAACTGATACGCCAAAACGCAGATCAGCGCACAGATGATTTCACATTGCATGATCCCCTTACGGGAACTGCTCTGATGCCAAGCGCGTCTTTGAATGTCTCAAAGAGCGGTTCAATTGAGGTTCTTCTATCCGCATGCAACTCCTGACCGATCGCAGAGTCGTAAAATTCCACAAGCTTGATTCTTTCCGGGGGCGTGCGCGGGCATGTCTTATCGGAGTGACAACCCCCGATGTTTTTTGCCGCACGAATCATGCGGTTTGGAATCATCGTATGCAGGATCTGCCAAAATATTTCGTATGATTCCTGAAAGTGATTCTATCAATGCGTCAAACGTCCTGCCATCATGAATATTCGCGGTACTGGCACCGGCGGGCAACGGAGCAATCAACTTGCCGGCGCTGCAACTCATGTGCAGCTTATACCCGAATATCCGACCCCTTGATTTGGAGGATCGTCCCCATCTTGCATCCGTATCAGTCCCTGAAATTGGCAAACGATTATTCTTCATGTCGGATTTGTGTCATACAGGACCATTTGCTTTTGGCATCGAACCGTCCACTGATGCAGACGTATCGTCAGCCATTCCTTCTGATACGAACAGGCTTCCCATCGTCCCGACGATGTCCCCAACGGGCAGGTTCTGAAATCGCCTGTCAACAGTACGTCTGTCTGGGATTCGAGTCAGTCTGCAGACCTTGGACAATTTGTCATCGCTGTGTTTGACTGATAAAAAATAACGAAGTGTGCTGTTACCTGAATTCTCATCCAAGATTTTATGGTGAATGGTTGCACCGTCAGATAGTTGAACAGGCATACGGTCTGCCAGGTCTGAATATCTCCTCATACAGAGACAATGTTCTAACCAGATACAAAACACCGATAAGAGACGACTCTGCCAGAACCTTGCCGGGGATTTTTACATTCATGCAGCAATGAAATGACATTGCAAGGATCCTTGGCTTTTTTCATTTGAATAGTTTGAGAAACTGATTAAAAATTAGGATTAGTTATGCCCAAGTCTCATTTATTTGGGGTTTGCATATCTGGCATGCATCTTGATGTATTGGAGGGTTTGGGATGAGTTGGTTGTAAATTTGATCTAACTAGAAGAAATTATCTTCAAATCTATTTGGATGTAAAAATCATTAGTTCATTAAATAAAATGTGCGTAACTGCTCATTAAACTCATTTTTTACACCATCAGTTGAGGTCTCTTTGAGAGGCATTTAGGTAAATTCAAACCAGTGAAAGGTTTACCATCAGTTTGTTTACGAATTTCATTTAAGAAATCATCAAAAGATAATTCTTGAACATCACCTGTTTTTCTATCACGAATGCTGAGATTTTTAGAATTAGTCTCTTTTTCACCAATAACTAAAATATATTGAATCCATTCCTTTTCTGCTTCACGTATTCTTTTTCCAATACTTTCGTTTCTATCATCAATATCTACACGAATGTCATTACTAGAAAGATTATCAGTCAATGTTTCACAAAAAGTGTTGAATTCTTCTTTTAATGGAATTATTCTAACTTGAGTTGGTGCCAACCATAATGGGAATCGGGGTTTACGCCCTTCTTTGGAATCTTTTGCAGCTTTTTCTAATAGAGCATAAATTATTCTTTCAATAGCACCACTAGGGGAGTTGTGTAAAATTATTGGATGTTGTTTATTGTTATTTTCATCTACAAATTCAATGTTATACCTGTCACCATTTTCTACATCAATTTGATCAGTGGATAAAGCAGATGCTTTTCCAAGATTATCAATAAAGTTAAATTCCCATTTTAAAACAAAATAAAAGAATTTTTCCTTCCACATTTCAACTAAGACAGGTTTGTTATGTTTTTTTACTAGTTCTTCAATAGAGGATTTATTTTCGTTGTAAAAATCCTCAGTGAATCTAATTGCCATATCATAATCAGATTCATCAATACCAAGTTCACGAAGAACGTTTTGAGATAGTTCAAATCTTACCTTAATTTCATCTACTGCTTGGTTCAAATCCTTACAAAATGCATGGCAATCAGGCATGGTAAACGCTCTAAGTCGTCTTAGTCCAACAAGTTCACCTGACTGTTCACGTCTAAAGCTGTATCGTGTTAATTCATAGAGTTTGTATGGTAAATTTTTGTAAGACATTTGAAATTGATTGGCCATTAAGAATTGGCCAAAACAAGCTGCAAATCTCAAAAAGAGTTTTTTTCCATCTGAATCAATATTGTATTGTCTTGCAGGGAATCGATTAAAGTAACTAACCATACTTGGATGTTCTGAATCATACATGATTGGAGTTTCAACTTCATATCCTCCATATTCTTTGACTTTATCAGTTACAAAACGTTCAATGAGTGATTTGATTAAACGGCCATTTGGGAAAAACCTCATGTTACCAGAATCTGATGCAGATTCATAATCTGCAATTGCCATTTTCTTCATCAATGCAACATGTGGAGGGGGTTGATCAACATGACGTTGTTTTGCAGATTCATATTTTGCCAAAATTTCTAATTTTTTATGATCTTTGAAATCAAAATCACCAATGTTGGTTAGAGTTCCATCAGGTGACAAAATTTTCCAGTATGAACGAATTTTTGATTCTCTTTTTAATGCCTCAGAAGTAATTTCAGTATCTCGTGAACCTGTAGAATCTTTTGTAACGACTTTGGAGCTTTCAGCTAATGGGTGTCCTTTAACTTGAACTTTGTAAGATTTTGTCCAACCAAATGGAGAATGAGATACTTCAAGATCAGAGGCATTATATTCCATCTCATTTAGCAAAGACATGGCAACAGAAGGTTTTGCAAGATTGGAACTGAGATGAGCATATGGATACAATAATAATTTTTTACAACCAATTTTTTCCATAGAATTTTTAATTTGGGAAATTGCATTCTGAGCAACTGAAGAATCATCACCTTCTTCTATGGCAACAAATGCAACAACAACTTCCTCAAGTCTTTGTGTTTGAGGATCATCCATATCTTCAGCAGACTTGATCTCCTTTTTTGTTGGAGTATACTCAATACTGTCACAATGCAATTGCAGTATACGCATAATTTCAAACAGAAAACACAATTGAATTAAATGTTTACGTAAAATACAGGAATCAGAATTTTTCAAGTGGTTTTTTCACGTAACGAAATGACAGAGCGTAGGATTAAACCAGATATGCCCAAATTAGAAGTAAGAAATTCAACGGCTCTGGAAAGAGGGCTTTCACCTCTAAAACCTTCATCATAAATCATCTCGACAGAACCTTTGTCAGTTTCAACAAAAGAGGTGATTAAAGAGAAATTACCCAATTTATCATCAGTTTTTTCATAGTATAATCGTAATTCTACAACAGAGATGGTAAACTCATCTTGAACAAAATTTCCAGAAGATAGTAAAGTGATAGATTCATCTGGAAGTCTGTCTACTCGTTGAGGATCATGAAGATCAATGATATTCATTCAGTAGTATTGTGCGTCCTTCATAGATAAATGATGGTTATTCAATAAATTAGAACAAATACAATTATTTGAGACTTGGGCATAACTAATCCTAATTTTTAATCAGTTTCTCAAACTATTCAAATGAAAAAAGCCAAGGATCCTTGCAATGTCATTTCATTGCAGCATGAATGTAAAAATCCCCGGCAAGGTTCTGGCAGAGTCATTTCTTATTGGTGTTTTGTATCTGGTCAGAACATTGTCTCTGTATGAAGAGATATTCAGACCTGGCAGACCGTATGCCTGTTCAACTGTTCTGATGGTGCAATCATTCATCATAAAATCTCGGATGAGAATTTCAAGCAACAGCACACTTCATTATTTTTTATCAGTCAAATGCAACGATGACAAATTGTTCAAGGTCTGCAGACTGACTCGAATCCCAGACAGACGTACTGTTGACAGGCGATTTCAGAACCTGCCCGTTGGGGACATCGTCGGGACGATGGGAAGCCTGTTCGTATCAGAAGGAATGGCTGACGATACGTCTGCATCAGTGGACGGTTCGATGCCAAAAGCAAATGGTCCTGTATGGCACAAATCCGACATGAAGAATAATCGTTTGCCAATTTCAGGGACTGATACGGATGCAAGATGGGGACGATCCTCCAAATCAAGGGGTCGGATATTCGGGTATAAGCTGCACATGAGTTGCAGCGCCGGCAAGTTGATTGTTCCGTTGCCCGCCGGCGTCAGTACCGCAAACATTCGTGATGGCAGGACGTTTGACGCATTGATAGAATCACTTTCAGGAATCATACGAAATATTTTGGCAGATCCTGCATACGATGATTCCAAACCGCATGATTCGTGCGGCAAAAAACATCGGGGGTTGTCACTCCGATAAGACATGCCCGCGCACGCCCCCGGAAAGAATCAAGCTTGTGGAATTTTACGACTCTGCGATCGGTCAGGAGTTGCATGCGGATAGAAGAACCTCAATTGAACCGCTCTTTGAGACATTCAAAGACGCGCTTGGCATCAGAGCAGTTCCCGTAAGGGGATCATGCAATGTGAAATCATCTGTGCGCTGATCTGCGTTTTGGCGTATCAGTTGGCAGCGTATTGCATGCATGTCGGTGCAGGGAATCATCCAGGAATTGTAAAGAGAATGCCTTGCTGTTGAATGATTTTAGACTTTATTTTTGTAAACCATTATGCCCAAGTCTCAATTATTTGCGCAAGTATTATTTACAGTAAAAAACTATTTTTAAAAAGTTGGACCCACACAAATTTCACGGTAAAGATATTCCTCACATAAAATTAGACCCAAAGATGACTATAGAAGACTTGGTCAATGTATTTGCAAATTCAGGATTTAACGGAAGACAACTTGGAGAAGCAGCAAAACTTTATGCAAAAATGATCAAAGAGAACGCAACAATTTGTTTAACTGTATCAGGCGCAATGACGCCAGTAGGATTTGGCGGGATAATTAAAACATTAATCGAAAAAGGATTTATAGATTGGATTGTCACAACTGGAGCTAATGTATATCATGAAGATCATTTTGCTTGGGGATTACCGGTCAAACAAGGCAGTTTTAATGTAGATGACATGAAATTATATGAAAATGAAATTGTTAGAATCAGAGATGTATACATGAAATTCTATGAAACACTAGAAGCAGAAGATCAAGTAATCCAAAAAATGTTTGGAGAAGACTTTCCTGATAAACCATTTACAACTGCAGAATTTTGTAACTTAATGGGGAAAATCAGTAAAGAAAAATCAAGACATCCTGAAAAAAGTTTCATTACAACAGCATACGAATACGATGTACCAGTATACATTTCAACTATGAAAGATTCGTCATTAGCTTTGAATTTAGCAGTACACAGACTACGAGATAAAACATACAGTTTAGATTTTGTTAGAGAAATTATAGAACAAGCAGCAATTCTGTACGGTTCAAAAAAATCAGGAATTTTAGAGTTAGGGGGAGGGGTTCCAAAAAACACGGCACAGCAAACAGGGCCATTACTGGATCAAATTCTCAGAAGAGAAGATGGAGGACAAGATTACATTATTCAGATTACAGATGCGCATCCTGATACAGGAGGACTATCAGGTGCGACATTACAAGAAGGAAAAAGTTGGGGCAAAGTGCAAGATGCACATGAAGGAATGACAACAGTTTATGCAGACGCTACAATTGCATTTCCCATTCTTGCATTATATGTTCTCAGCAATCAAAAAAAGAGAAAACCAAAAAGATTATACAAAAAATTAGGTAAATTGTATGATGAACTAAGTGATGATTATTTTAAAAATCCAGCAAACAAGGCAAAAAAATCAAAAAAGAAAAACTAAAACTTGTCAAATCTGGCACGTTCAAGATCTCTATCATCTTTGGATTCTTTTTTCCATTCTTTATAGTGCTCTTTACAAAGAACAGATTTTTTACCAATAGAAGTTACTCGAAGTCCTGCATTTTCAACTTTGGCGGTATTAAGAGAACGTGCACCATCTTGATCACATCCTTCAACGTTACATTTTGCACCTTTAGATACAACTCCCATACTGTCTTCTAATCAAGATGTTATTTATATTTGAAAAAGAAAATTCTGAAGATATAATCACGTCAAGAATTAGAAACACGGTTCATCGTTTATAAGAGGAGTATTTTAGTCACAGATTATGGGCGGAGCAAAAAAACCAACTGTTGCAAATAAGGACAAAGCAGGATCTAAAGATTCAAAGAAAAGCAAAAAAGACAAAGGCGAAGGCGGTCCAAAAAAAGCAGAGATAACAGTTATGGTAGACGAACAACAAGCAATGAAAATCATCCAACATGCCAAAGTAGTAACTGTTCAAGATTTGGCAAGACAGACAGGAGTTAAAATTTCTGCAGCAAATGCATTTCTAAAACAATCAGCAGAAAAAGGAGCTGTTAAACGAGTTGGTGGTTATTCAGGACATCACTTGTATCAAGTTGCTTCCTCATAGATAGAAAACACATCTCCAGATTTTACATCATTTAATGCACTAATGTCGCCATTTAGTTTTCCAATTGGAGTCATGGTTTTTCCAAAAGAGACATCATTGATGAAAAAACAGATACTTCCAGATGGAGGTAAGAACGCAACATCTCCTTTTTTGAATTCAGATCTTGCACGTTCAGTTCCAGAGTCAACAGCAGTTTCAAAATAAAATATACTCTGACCCAATTGATGTGCATTACCTTCTAAAGGCAAAGATCTCATAATAGTCCCAACAGTTCGTGGAGATAAATGACGTTTTAGATCACATGAAATCTTCGCTTTATCACGAATTTCTAAAATCAGTTGTTTTCGAGAGACTGAAGATGTGCTCAATTCGTACTTTAAAATGATTAGATTATATAACGTTTTAAGAAAATTTCCGTACTTGTCTGATGCTGAAGAAACTAAACTAGTTGAACCTGTAGTGGAAACTGTAGAAGAAGAATCAGAAGAAAATGCAGGATTAAACAAAGCACTTGACACTTATCGTAAATTAATTGAAAAAAATGAAGGACTAGAACCATTAACTGAAAAAGAACAAGAGAATCTTGAAAAAAGAATTTTAGAAATTGAAGCAAGAGAAGTAGTAGAAAGAGCAGAAGAACATGAAGTAACAGAAATTCCTTGTGAAAAAGGAAAGATCACCATTGGTCCACCTACACTAACTAGATTTGAAAAAGCAAGAATTATGGGTGCAAGAGCATTGCAGTTATCTCAAGGAGCACCTCCATTTATTGCAATTCCTAAAACTGCAAGAATATCATTGGATATTTCAATGGAAGAACTAGAACAAAGAGTGATCCCAATCACCATTAGAAGAGTACTTCCAAATGGAGATTATCAAAATCTTCCAATTGATTATTTTGAAAAATGAATCAATCGTCGATAAAACTTAAAAGAACAAAAAATTGCTGAATGTTGAACAATGCTCATGGAAGAGACAAACAAACCGCATGGTCAAGAGCAGACCAACAAGTCTGAAAATGCCATCATAAACATTGGAAATGATCCTGTAATGCAATCAGCTATAGATGTATTATCAATACTTGGAGGTGAAAATCAAGTAATACTCAAAGCTAGAGGAAACTCAATTCCAAATGCAGTAGCAGTTGCAAATATAATTACAGAAAAAATGTTAAAAGGAAATTCAAAGGTTAAAAAAATCACATTAGATACAGAATCAGCTGCAGGGATAGGTAGAATGACATCAACAGTTGAAATTATTTTAAATAAAAATTAGTAAACGCTTCCAGGTCCTTTAAGAAGCATATTTTCACATTCTTTACAGACTTGTTCATCAATATCGGATTCTAAATTATGATGTATCTCACAAATTAGTAAACTTGACTTGATGTAATTACAAAGACCAATAAATTTTGAAAGACTTGATGGAGTGTATGCCATGTCTGATGAAAGATGGTCGCTTAGTTCATCAATTAAAGATGCAACTTGTTCATCTGCCAAAAGTTTTGCAATCAAAGATGGATCACCTCGTGTTCCACGAATATAGTTACTAATTGCAGCTTGAGTCACTCCAAGCATTTTAGAAATTTCATCTTCACGAATATTATGATCCTCTGCAAGTTTTTTAGCAAGAATTGCACGTAAAGCAGGAATCAAAGTTTTAGATTCAATTTCAGCAGGCAACAACATTGTTTCTCAAGCATTCTATAAAGAATTTAAAGTTTGCAACTACGTACTGAGTTTTTCAAGCAGAGGCGTCAGGCATATCTATTTTAATTTCAAATATGAACAGGGGGTGTTGGATGATATCTCCAAAAATCTGTACAAGGTTTTAGAAGAATCATGTAATTCATGTACATCAAATTTAATTTCATTATCAGGGGGATTAGATAGTTCAATTATAGCATATTTTCTCAGATCAAGAAAACCAAAAACAATTGCAATTATTGCAGAAGATTTTGTTTCAACAGATCTAACTTATTGTCAAATGATTTCAAAAGAAATGGAATTAGCATCAACGATTCACAGTGTTAAAACTACAGAGATTCTAGAAGCAATAAAAGAAACAATAAAGATTTTAGAAAATTTCAACGATATTGAAATTCGTAATAATGTAGTGATGTATTTGGCAATAAAATGGGCAAAAGAACAGGGCGAAAAATCCATCATAACAGGAGATGGGGCAGATGAATTATTTGCAGGATACAGTTTCTTAATAAACAAACCAGAAGCAGAATTAGAAGAAGAAATAAATCGAGTTTGTTCAGTAATGCATTTTCCAACACAAAAAATTGGGAAAACACTGGGAATTAGCATAGAATCACCTTTTCTCAAAGATACAGTTGTAGAATTAGCAGAAAAAATACCTGTAAATCTTAAAGTAAAAAATGAAAACGAAAAAAGACACGGAAAATGGATTTTACGTAAAACATTCGAAAAACACATTCCACAACAAATTGCATGGAGGGAAAAATCTCCAATGCAAGATGGATCAGGCACAGCAGGATTAACAAATTTGTTTACTTCAATAATAGGCGAAGAAACATTTGTTGAAAAGAAACTAACAATTGAAAAAAATGATGACGTAGTTATTAGAAGTAGGGAATCAATGCATTATTATGAAATTTATAAAAAAATATTCGGATCACCTGTGGATAAAAATGTAGAAAGTACATGCCCATACTGCAAACATGAAGTTAAGAATTCAAAATTTTGTAGAATGTGTGGAGCGTTTCCTATCTAAGCATTATTTTTGTATTTACGTGGTTTTTTAATGAAAATTCTTCTGCAACCATTACAACAAAAATAAAGTTTTTTGTCATCATGCTCATGAAGTAAGGCTAAATCCTCATCAAGTTCAATTCCACAAACTGGATCTACTGGCACAAGTTTTCCATATGGAAATTCTATTTATAGATTGAGTAAAAATTGAAAAGAAACAAGAGTGAAAAATGCTTTGTAATGCTCAGGATTGAATAATTGAAAGGATTTTCTTAGGAAGCAAACCATAATCAGCATCAGGTTCAGATACAACATACAAAATATCATCATTGATCAACACGCTAATTGCAAGTGCACGTTCACGCGATGCCATGGCAAAGTTAACAGCACCTAACTGTTTATCAAATTCTTTCCTCATTTTTACACGTAAAGCAAGTTCCATGAAAATCATTTCATCATCTTTTTCATTTTCTAAAGGCTCAACATTTGCCTTCATCCCACCTGCAACTAAACGGCCTCTTTCATTAATCACTCCAGCAAATCGAATTTTAGGATCAATGGAAAAAATAGAGTCACAAATTTTAGCATAATCATAAATCTTGGCAGACAATTTACTCTCTCCTAAATATAGCTCATTTATTATCTTTCTATAAAATTTTGAATCTAAGAATCAAGAAGTGAGTTTTTTGACTAGTGCTACAAATTCGTCATCAGGAATTGCAGAAATTTTCATGATTTCAAGATTTTCAGAAACATGTTCTGGGGATTTCTGACCAACCAAAGGTGCCAAAACACCAGGAGAAGAACGAAGGAATTGTAATGCACGCAAAGAAGGTTTCAAATCACTAAATTCAGGCATAAGACCAGGGGAAAGTAAACGTCCTTGCATAAACGGTACACTTGTAAATACACCAATTCCTAGTTTTACAGCAGATTCTAAGATAGAAACAGGTTGGTTGCCAAGAAGTTGTGTTTTCCCCAACAATGCTTGATCATAGTTCATGTTGTATGGTAATTGAATAAATCTAAATCCATGATTTTCTCCACCAATTTTTTTAGCCATTGCTACAGTTTCTTCAAGTGAAAGATATTGTGGGCTATCATTTGAAACTCTGAAACATTCCCATGTTGCCAATCCGTAAAATTTAATTTTTCCTTCATCACGCTTTTGTTCATATAATTCAAAAACGTATTCAAGATTTTTTAGGAATTGTTCTTTTGGAATATCTTTGATTTGTCCTTCTACAGCATTATGAAGATACATCAAATCAACACAATCCATATTCAGATTTTTCAAACTACGATCTAATTGATCAGAAAGATAAGTAGGAGTCATACAGTGATAACCAGAAGTAATGTCACCTTCTTTGACTATTCCTTTTTGAGAATATTCTTCTTTAACATATTCCCAAAAACCTAATTGTACATCAGCATCATTTGTCACATATCCATTTTTAGTACTAAGAAATATCTGATCACGTGAAATTTTTTCTTCTTGAATTAATTCAGAAATAGCTTTACCTACAGAACGTTCTGCCTTTTGAGAGCGATAGTTTATCGCAGTATCAATGACATTGATTCCAGATGAAATAGTTTGTTTTACAGCAGAGATAACTAAATCATCAGTTTTAGAATCAGATTCTCCAAGATAAGTTCCCATTCCAACATTTGAAAGAAATAAACTGTCAAATTCGTTAAAATTGGATTGAGTTATGCCTGAATTTTGAGCAAATTTCTTAGTTCCATCAGAAGTAGCAAAGCCAGAAATCATACAATTAAACTAAAAATTGCTAAATTTATGTCTAAAGCGGAATCAAAAAACCAAGAACAAACAATACTCCAGTAACCCTACTAAATTTCAAAGTCAAGGACATAAACGGTACCAAATCATCAATAGAATCATAATGTCTTTTCAGTCCTAAACCAGATTTGATCATTAATGGCAAACTAAGAAAACTAATCACAGATAATAAAGGAAATAGATTTGTAGAAATTCCCATTATTATTGCACAATATGATACTATAGGAAATATCCAAAATAGTTTAACAGCAGTTTTTTTTCCAGCAACAATAACTAGTGTCTTACGACCTTTAGATTTATCCGCATCATGATCAGGAAATGATGCAATAAAAAGCACCAAAGAAGACAAAGCACCAACTACAATACCTGCAAGTATTGACTCTAGAGTTATTTCTCCAGATTGGATAAAGAATGTTCCAATTACAATCATAGAACCTTTAACTGCAACAAAGAATTCACCTAAACCGGAATCAACAATTTTAGCAGAATAAAAATAAATTGATAAAATTGCGAATCCCAAAATTACTGCAATAATTATTCCGTCTGTAATTACAAAATAAGATCCAATTAGTGAGCCAATTACTAAAAATGCAACTCCTGCACGATATACAGAAGATGGTTTGAGTAAACCCTCTGGCAACACACCAGTTCCACCACTCATTTTTGTTCTCTTTGTTTTTGTATCGATTCCACGTTTAAAATCCCAAAAATCATTTAACAAATCCACACTTGCATGAAGTGCCATCACACCTGCAAATGTCAATATGGCATCAAGAGGTTCTATAGATTGATTTAACCACCAATTAAGTACCAATCCTACAGATACTGCAATTACAGAGGCAAGAAGAAATCGTACTCTAATAACGCGAAACCATGCAGAGAGCATCAAAAATACAAATAATTTTTGAATATAATATTCATGAGTTTAACCTGAGTTTACATGAAAAAGTAATAAAAACAACCGAATTATTTGTGACTAGAATTAATTTTCTCAACTTGGGAATTTAACAGAATTAAAAACAGAAACTGAATATACAAAATTTTTCTTCATCATCAACTATTCTCTCAGATGGTGGTGGGGGATTTTTTGTATATTCTACTAATCCATCCAAGCTTGTATTTAGCATAGATTTGACGTTCTTGTCTGAAACAAACGAGGTTATAATTTCCATATGCCAACTTCCCTGAAGATCAATTTCTGCCAAGATGTTAATTTACTCATACAGAATACTGTTAGGATCAGTTATTTCAGTCAGTGTCACATAGAGTTTAGTTCCTTTAAAATCACCAGATATCACTTCAAGTATCATTTTATCATTTGATTCTACAAATTCTACATCCACATCAATAGAAATCCAATCCAAACCTATTTCCATATTTCCAGTATTAACCTCAATGAGTTTAGATGATTGAATGTAATTTGGAAATACTGCTAATAATTTTCTAAACTAGAAAGTGAATATGTCAATTCCATATTATCTACATCAACTGTTTTTTGAGTTGAGATGATTTGTTCAGCAAATGAATCCTCTATTCCAGAGATTCCAATCAAAACTAACGAAATTATCATCCAAATAAATCGCATAATACAGATTTTTTCATAGCAACCTGATAGTGTGCTATTCTTTGATTCAAATTTAACAAAATAGACTCAAGATAACAACAATAGCTTCCCACAATTAATATGAAAATCAAATAAAACACATCTGTGATAATTGGAAAAATTAGAAAAGATGAAAAAAGAGTAAAATTTCATGCCGAAATCCAATGTATAGTTTGTGGGAAAAAAGTTCCAGGAGGATTACAAACTGGAGAATCATACTATCAAACTAGTGAATTTAAAATAGAATTAGATAGTTTTAAGAAAAATTACCAATGTGGGATTTGCAGAGATAAAGGCAGAACAAATAAACAATAAAATTCTAAAATATTATGCTAGTGATTCATCATTAACTTCCATCGGTTTACGCCCCATAAAACCAGAATCTTTTTCATGCCAGAATTTTATTTCAGTTTCACCATATTTCCAACACAGCCAAACCTCCTCATCAAATCGTTTTGATGGAAAATCAAGTAATCCTTGCTCTACACTTTTGACTACTACTCCAGTGTTTTCTAGAATCTCAACTGATTCATAAAATTTAGTTATTGCAGAATTCAAATTTTGTTTCAAAGTTACATACTCTTCAAATGAATTGGTTGTAGATACACTCATTTGTAACTGTTGTTCTAATTTTGTTACTTCATTTCGTTTTGCTAAAGCATATTCATATTTTTTTATCACATCAGGTAAAGCATCATTTGCTTCATTAGTAGTGAAAAAGGAAAACATGGGTATGCTCAGAGAGGCTTAATTAAAAATCTTGGGCACAAATTTATTAAGAATTCTCTTAGAGATGATACATGAGCGAAGATCCACTAGAAGCAATAATAGTTCAAACTATCAACGGTGCAATTGCAACAATTCCAGCACATCTAGAAGAGATTAAAGAAAACAAAGATACTCTAAAAGTTGAAAATCCCAAAGAGTTTGTATATGGAATTGTCATGGGAATGGCACTTGGGATGAGTGGTACAATTCTTAGTACACAAAAAGAAATGCCAACTGCAGAAGACCAAATGAAAGTCAGAGATATAGTTTACAAACACATTCCAGAAATAAGAGAACGGATTTTCAGTTGATAGAATTTAATCAAAAAGAAATAAAATTTCTAGAATCACTAGAAGAGGCAAGGATTCTATATCTCATGGTGACATGTCACACGTAAAACCAGTATCATTTGCGTATCAAAATAATGTAATTTTAGTTGCAACAGATTACGACACCAGGACATTTACTAACCTCAAATCAAATCCAAATACAAGCATTGTAATTGATATTTACAAATCAGGAGAACACAAAGTAGTATGCATTCAGGGGAAAACAGAGATTATAAAAGAAGGAGAGGAATTTAAGACATTTTATGATTTATTTTACAAAAAATTTGAATGGGTGAGAAAAGACCCATGGAAGGAGAAAAAAGATCCATTTCTAAAAATAATTCCAAACAGCAAAACTAGTTTGGGGTTAAAATAATAATTAAAAATTAGTTAAACTGTATATTCCATTCTTTAGACCATCGTCTAATGGCATAAACTGCCACACCATATTCAACTACACTGCCAAGTACAAACAAAGCAATAGAGAGTTCTGGATTTTCACCTAGAAAAGTATAGGCCCAATTAATTTCTTGATTTGTGAAAAGATGTTCTTGGTTGTACTCAGTAACCTCAGACATAGGATAAACTGCGCCTGAAACCCCACCGAATGCAAGCATAGCTCCAATCATGACAATCAAATACCATCTCAATTTTTTGATATGATATGCGGCATAGATATCCATTAGAGGTATGAAACAATAGATGGTTTGTCGAGTTAAACTAACTTTCCCATCAGCTGGCATGAATGCATGAAAATATGATTGCTAATTAGGATTACTAAGCTTGGAAACTATTTTTCAGATCATAATTTTTAGACACAAGATAAAAGAGACAAATGTTTTTTGCACTTTCAATAATTAGTTTTCCATCATTGTTATCTAGTCTATTTTGAATTTCATTTAATGTTGTGGTTACTTCTTTGATTTGTTGTACAGTATTAGTCTGAACAATAGTATTAGGCTTACAGATTTACTCATAAATGCCAAAAAACAATTTGCAGTTAAAAACAAAGTGTAAAACTCCCAATATTGGGAGTTATAGAATAATTTGAGAAAAAGATCATTACCATTTGAGAGAACAATAATTAAGAACATCCACAGGAAAAAGATTTAAAACAATACATGTCAAATCACCGTCATTATCAAGAGATCTTAGAATGACTCTATCTTTTCCTAAAATTAACTCAACATCATTACTGCCCAAACCAACTTCATAAATCAGATTTTTCATAAGAACCTCATAAAGTATTCTACTCTAGAGTTCAATTTCGTTGAAATTCCACCATCCTAAACAATTAAGATACAGAATAATTTGAAAAATCACATGACAGTCAAAATAAAATGCTCACACATCCTAGTTTCAAAACAAAGTGAAGCCCTAGCCATTTTAGAGAGAATAAAAAATGGTGAAAAATTTGGCAAGTTGGCAAAGGAATTATCAGGCGATACAGGCAGTGCAAAAAAAGATGGAAATCTAGGCTATTTTACAAAGGGAATGATGGTAAAACCATTTGAAGAATCAGCATTCAAATTAGAAATAGGTCAGGTTTCAGAACCAATCAAAACGGAGTTTGGATATCACATCATCAAAAGACTAGGATAAGTTTGACTGTAATAACAGAAAAAATATTAGAAGAAATTCTAAATTATTTAGAAAAATCAATTAACAATTTAGCAACAGACGCATTTGATAATTTAGAGATAGAAGGTGGAATGGAAAGAATTGAAAATTTTCTTCAAAGTCAATTTGAAATAAGATTAAAGAATTTATTGATATCAAAAAGTAGCAGCATGCATCATTTAGAATCTGCAATGAAAAATAAAACCGTTCAAAGAAAACAAGAGATCATAAATAAAATAGTAAACCAATACAAAAACTAGAGAAAAGCATCTAATCCTGATTTTTTAGATTCTATTTCTTGATTTTTCTTTAAAACTTCGGCCATTTTATCACCCATAGATTTGGCAGCAGTCATCTTTCGTTTTCCTATCCAATAGTATGTCTCATCAATAGTATTTTTTGCAATAAGAACAACAAGTTTACCAGTATCCTTTCTTCCTGTTCTTCCTCGGCGTTGAATGAATCTAACAGAGCTAGGAACATTGTCATAAAAAATAACTTGGTTTACTTCTGCAATATCTAATCCTTCTTCACCAACACGAGTTGCAATTAAAACTTGGAAAACACCATCTCTGAATTTTTGAACTGTTTCAATCTGCTTTTTTTGTTTTAGGCCAGTTTCACCTGCTTTACCAATCAAAATTCCTGCAGAAATCTCCAACTCTGTTAATTTGTTAAAAATCAAATCAACAGAGTCACGATAACTAGTAAAAATAAGGGCCTTACCGGGAACAGAATCAAGAATTTCTTTTAATTTTGGAATCTTTGAATGCTCAATACCTTTTGATTGTGCCTCTTTTCCAAGTTGGACTGCTCGAATAAAATTAGGATCAATTTCAAAAAGTTCTTTTACACCCACGCCTTTTTTGGCCTGTACACGCTCACAAAATTTCAAGAAAGGGGTGATTCCATGAGCCTCAAGTATGTTTAGAGCATAATGGATTCGAATTGCAGTAAAGAGAGGTTTTGCAGAACGTCTGTTTTGATTTAATACAAATTGTCTAATTCTCAATAATGCAGAAAGGGATTGTTGCTCAGCTAGACGAATTCCATTTTTTCGTAAAATATCATATCGTTCATCTAGTGCTAGTTTTAATAATTTTTGAATTGCTTTTAATTCATCAGGAAGTTCAACATTAATCCATTCAGTGTTAGTTTCTTGGATGTATGGTTTAACATCAGGACTGTTTTCAGTTCTTTCAGCTACACTTGAAATTCGAAGTCGAGTTAAAATTTCAGTTGCTTTATCTTTTTCACTTGGAAGAGTTGCAGTCATTCCAATTATTCTAGAAGACGATTCTTCAAATCTTTGTGCAATTCCAGAATATGCATAATCTCCAACAGTTCTATGCACTTCATCAAAAATAACAAGAGAGAATTGATCAGGCGATACAATTCCCCTATCTAAATCATTTCTAGCAACCTCAGGAGTTGCACAAACTATGCTGTTATTCCAAAGTTTAATTCGTTTTTGAACAGTATCCTCTCCAGTAATTAATGAAATATCATCCAGCGTTAAGCTTGTTTTCAAAAATTCAAAATGTTGATTTACCAAAACTCTAGTAGGCGCTAAAAATAAAACACCACCAGTTCCTTGAGATAAATATTCTGCAATAACATGTAATGCAATAGCTGTTTTACCAAGACCAGTAGGTAAAACTACAATACAATTCTCTGTAATTGCTTGAGTTGCAAGATTTACCTGATAATCACGTTTTTCTATAGTTTTTGCTTTAACGTATTTTTTCTCAATATATTGAGTCAACCTATAAGAAAAATCAAAAATGTTGATTTTATGCTTTCGTATAGCAAAATACTATCTAATACGTAATAATAAACATCATAAAAATGAAAATTGAGCCTGAAAATAGGGATTGAGTAATAAATTTGGGTTTTAAAATATGAAATTAAAATAAAATGAATATTTTGGACTAGCTAATTTTTAGGAATTTTCTTCCAAACTTGTATTCGTCCACCATAAACCTCATTTTCATATACTAGTGATGGAATTTGAGCATAATATCCAGCTTGACCAGAACTAAAAATTTTTTAGGGCATAGGAATTTACAACTCATCTCAAAACTGATCATTTAGTGAAATTTTTACGATCATCCGGATCTAATAATTGCCGAACATGGCTAATTTTCATGCAATTTCAGGAATTGACTGACAAACAAACAACGGGACATGATAAAGCCACACATTCCAAAACCTGCCAAGACGAGCAGGCCAAGAGACGATGGCAGAAGAATCATCAACGGAACAATCATCTGCGTCTTGATATCCGGATGCAGGTGGAGCGGGATGCCAACAAAATATGGTGATGATTCTACTGCAGACAGAAGACTGAACTCTTGGCAGCAAAAAGGAGTCTGGAAGAGGATCCTATCCGGTTTAACCAGAACAGCTCACAAGCAAGGAAGAATCAACCTGCAAAAGATGATATCCGTTGACTCCTCGACAATCCCTGCCAAAAAGGGGGCAGCGTAACAGGATATAACGGATTCAGGAAGATTTCAGGCACAAGGACTCACGTTGCCGTAGGGCAGAACTGATTTCCAATCTCAATCAGGACCAGTCCTGCAAATGTTCATGACAGTGCAAAGTTTGCAGATGTCATGGAAAGCATTTCAGAGTTTATGGATGATGATGGCACCATCAAACAGATTGCCTCAGTTTATGCTGACAGGGGATATGGCAGTACGGCCATTAGAAGCTATTTGAAAAATAGAAATCCAATTGCACGTATTCCATTTGGAAGGAATGGCAAGTCATCGGAGAATAAACCGCACAAAAATATGATTCGGTTCGAAGCGTTGCGGAGGGATTATTCTTTGGTTGGCTCAAAAATGGACTTCACAGAACAGGAATCAGATATGAAAAGAGATGTGAAAACTATCCTGCGTTTGTCAGTATTGCGTCATTTTTGATGTATTGCAGGGTTTTGAGATGAGTTGTTCATACACTTTATCATCAGGCATTTTTAATGTCACAAATACATTTTTGTTATTGGTTTTCTCAGATGTCTCATCATACAATATCTAAAAAGAACTATTGTTGATATAAAACAATTGTCATAATCAAATGGAAATACATGCAATTACAACTAGATTATTGTCAATAAGAGAAAGGAAAGCAATTACAATTATGATCGCAAAGTAATTTTTCATTAACGCGATCCATATATTGAACAGTCAAACAGAATCTATATGAGTAATTCTTTTGACAGGCCTAATTGGGATGAATACTTTATGCTTCAAGCAGAATTGGCAAAACTACGTTCAAATTGTGTAACAAGACAAGTAGGAGCTGTAATTGTAAGAAACCACAGACAATTAGCAACAGGGTATAATGGAACACCATCAGGAATCAAAAATTGTTTTGAAGGAGGATGTAAAAGATGCCAACTTAGAATGGAAGACAAAATTGAATCAGGTGCATCACTTGACAGATGTCTATGCAATCATGCAGAAGCTAATGCCATAATGCATTGTGCAATTTTAGGAATAGAGACAGGAATTGAAGGAGTAATACTATACACAACATTTGTTCCATGCCTAGAATGTACCAAAATGGCAATAACAATAGGAATTAGAAAATTTGTTTGTCTAGACGCATATCCTGAAACTGATTATGAGTTGTTAAAGGAAGCAGGAGTAGAAGTAGTTCATTTAGATAAAAATAAAATTGCGAGATGGGCAGAAGTACTAGTAAACAAATATCAAAAGCCTGTGTGAGAAAATGCAAGTAGAAGTAACAGGGACTCAAAAAATTGAATCAATGCCAGTAGCAATGCTGGTGTCAGCAACATATGACATTAATTCAAAATCAGTTATTTTGAAATTTTATGAACCAAAATCACAGAAACTAATTTTATGGAAAGATGAAACAGGACACAGACCATATTGTTATTCAAGACTTGCACCAGATGAATTGGATTTTCTTCAAGAACGTGATGATATTTTAGAAATTAAAACTGTTCAGAAATATGATTTGATAAAAGACAAAGAAATAGAGATGTCAAAAATAATTGCAGAAAATCCACTTACAATTGGGGGAACTACTGGAGATAGAAGTGTAAGGAACATAATTGAATCATGGGAATCAGATATCAAATATTATGAAACTTATCTTTATGATAGAAAACTAATTGTTGGAAAATATTACAAAATTGTAGAAGGTCAAATAAAATCAGACGATTTAGAAATTTCAGATGAAGTAAAAATTGCACTAAAGAGTTTGCTTTGGGATAAAGTAGATAGTGAAAGCATGGTAGATTCTGAACAATTCAAAGAATTTATTTCAGAATGGGCAGATTTGTTAAACCAACCAATTCCAAAAATAAAAAGACTCAGCGTAGATATTGAAGTAGAGGCAGAAGTTGGAAGAATCCCAGACCCAAAAATTGCAGAAAAAAAAGTAACAGCTATAGGACTAAAGGGAACTGATGGGTTTGATCAGATTTTTGTGCTCAAAACAGAAGGAACAGAGCAAGGTACCAACGAATTAGAACAAAACATCAAGATTACGTTTTATGATTTAGATAAAGAAAAAGAGATGATACAAGATGCATTTAAGATAATTGAAGAATTCCCATTTGTTGTAACATACAATGGTGATGAATTTGATTTGCCATATCTATACAACAGAGCAGAAGGATTAGGGGTAAAAAATTCAGAGAACCCACTTTACATGATGAGAGATTCTGCAACTCTAAAACATGGAGTTCATTTGGATTTGTATAGGACATTATCTAATCGTTCATTTCAAATCTATGCATTCAGTCAAAAATATACTAGTTTTTCATTAAATGCAGTTTCAAAAGCTTTGCTTGGAAAAGAGAAAATAGATTATGGATTAGAATTTGATGAACTTACACTTTATCAAACTGCAAATTATTGTTATAATGACGCATTACTAACATACGAACTAACTAGCTTTAACAGCGATTTACTGATGAATCTACTTGTAATTATTGCAAGAATTGCAAGAATGCCAATTGATGATATTGCAAGAATGGGGGTATCTCAGTGGATTCGAAGTCTACTATACTATGAACATCGAAAAAGAAACTGTCTAATTCCAAAAAGAGAAGAACTGGAAAGAAGATCAGAGGGAGTTCTATCAGATGCAGTAATCAAAGATAAAAAATATCGAGGAGGTTTAGTGGTAGAACCAAAAGAAGGTATTCATTTTGATGTAGTTGTAATGGATTTTGCAAGTCTATATCCAAGTATTATCAAAGTCAGAAATCTATCATATGAAACAGTAAGGTGTTCTCATGAAGAATGTAAGAAAAATACAATTCCACAAACAAATCACTGGTCATGCTCAAAAAGAAATGGTTTGACATCAATGATTATCGGATCATTAAGAGATTTGAGAGTAAATTATTACAAAAGTCTATCAAAAAAAGAGACAATCACTGAAGAAGAAAAACAGCAATACACAGTAGTCAGTCAAGCACTTAAGGTAATTCTAAATGCAAGCTATGGTGTTATGGGCGCAGAGATATTTCCACTGTATTTTCTTCCTGCAGCAGAAGCAACAACTGCTATTGGCCGACATACAATTTTAGAGACAATTAAAAAATGTGAAAGTACCGGAATCGAAGTCCTATACGGCGATACAGATTCATTATTTATCAAAAACCCAACCAAAGAACAAATTCAATTAGTAATTGAACAAGCCAAAAAAGATCATGGTGTTGATTTAGAGATTGATAAAACATACAGATATTGTGTACTAAGTAACAGAAAGAAAAACTATCTTGGAGTAACAAAAACAGGCAAAGTAGATGTCAAAGGACTAACAGGGAAAAAATCACATACGCCTGCATTCATTAAAAAATTATTTTATGAGTTACTTGACATACTATCTAAAGTAGAAACTATGGAAGACTTTCAAAAAGCCAAAGAAGAAATATCAAATAAGATTGCAACATGTGGTAAAAAAGTAGAAGAAAAAGAGATACCATTAGAAGATTTAACATTTAATGTAATGTTAAGCAAAGCCCCATCAGAATATACAAAGACAATACCACAACACATCAGGGCTGCAAAACAATTAGAGAACATAAGAGAAATAAAAGAAGGAGATAGAATATCATTTATCAAAACCCTAAACAAACCGGGAGTAAAACCAGTGGAAATAGCAAAGAAGGAAGAGGTAGATTCCAAAAAATATATGGAATTTATGGAATCAACGTTAGAGCAAATAACATCATCAATGGATATGGACTTTGACGCAATTTTAGGAAAACCAAAACAAACAGGACTAGACGAATTTTTTTGGAGTTAGAATAAAAGATGGAAGTTGACGGAACGTTACTATCAATACTAGGAATAGTAGCAGGAATTCTAATACTAACAGGATGGGTAGAACAAATCTACAAAGGATACAAAACCAAGAGTTTGAAGGATGTTTCAAAATTTTTAATGATCTTTATTTCAGCAGGAGCTATTTTATGGTTAATTTATGGAATTATAGTGTCAGATATATACATCATAGAAACAAACGTTGCAGCAATAGTTCTGATGATAATTGTATTGGCAATGAAAAAACGATATGATAGACAAACAAAAATGAAACAAGTTTAATCAAGAATTAAATAGAATATAAAAAAATTCAAAGAAAGATGTTTGTAATTAATTGTAAAAATTATGAAGAAATTTCTGGAGAAAAAATTATAAAATTTGTAAAAACTGCAGAAAAAGCTTCTAAAAAATTTAAAATAAAAATTGCAATTGCACCACCTCAGCATTTAATAGGCCTAGTTGTAAATAGTTCAATTCCAATATTGGCTCAACATGTAGATGATTCCAAAGTCGGGAGTACTACAGGATTCATAGTTCCAGAATTATTAAAAAAATCCAAAGTAAATGGTTCTCTAGTAAATCACAGCGAACATAGAATTTCAAGTAAAGAAATCCAAAAAATAGTTATCAAATTAAAAGAATTAAAGATGATCTCAATTGTTTGTGTAAAAGATGTTGCAGAAGCTAGAAAATACGCAAAACTTGGACCAGATTACATTGCAATAGAGCCTCCAGAATTAATAGGATCAGGAAAAGCAGTATCAAAAGAACAACCAGAATTAATTACAAAAGCTGTTACTGCAGTAAAAAGTGCAAAAAACAAAACAAAGTTACTTTGTGGTGCAGGAATTGTTTCAGGGGAAGACGTAGCAAAAGCATCAGAATTGGGATCGAAAGGAATCCTAGTTGCAAGCGGAATTATCAAAGCAAAAAATTGGGATAGCATAATGTCTGAATTTGCTAAATCAATGGTTTAATACCCCCTTTTTGAGATTGGATAATCGGAAAAAATGAAACAAGTTTATTTTTACGATGAAGGGGACGGCAAAAATAAGAAACTCTTAGGAGGAAAAGGTGCAGGTCTATGTGAAATGACCAGACTAAAACTACCTGTACCACCAGGATTTACAATTACTACAGAAGTATGTAAGAAATATTATGAAAATAACAAAAAATTACCAAAAACGCTCATGGCAGATGTTAAGAAAAACATTGCAAAAATTGAAAAAAGAACAGGTAAAAAATGGAACTCTAAATCAAATCCATTACTAGTGTCAGTCAGATCTGGTGCAGCAATTTCAATGCCAGGAATGATGGATACAATACTAAATTTAGGATTAAATGATCAAACAGTATTAGGATTAGCAGAAAAAAGCAGTAATCCAAGATTTGCATGGGATTCCTATAGAAGATTCATACAATTATTTGGAAAAGTAGTATTTGGAGTAGATGATAAAAAATTCGATGATGTTTTAGATGTTGCAAAAAAGAAACAAAGAGTAGAAGCAGATAGTGATTTGAATGAAGCATCACTAAAAGAGATTGTTAAACAGTACAAGCAAATTTGTGATAAACATACAGGTAAAAAATTCCCTACAGATCCAACTCAACAAGTAGAACTTGCAATTAAAGCAGTATTTGGAAGTTGGATGGGAGAAAGAGCTATAGTATACAGAGACAAAAACAACATTACAAAAGATGTGGCAGACGGTACTGCAGTAAACGTTGTATCAATGGCATTTGGAAATATGGGAAATGATTGTGCCACAGGAGTTGTATTTACAAGAAATCCCGGAGACGGAACACGTAAAATTTACGGAGAATATCTAATTAATGCTCAAGGTGAAGACGTAGTAGCTGGAGTAAGAACAGGAAAACAAGTCGATCAAATGAAAAAAGACCTTCCAGAATCGTACAAACAATTAGCAAAAACTTGTGAAAGACTAGAAAAACACTACAAAGAACCACAAGATATTGAATTTACAATTGAACAAGGTAGATTCTACTTGCTGCAAACAAGAAATGCAAAGATGAATGCAACAGGAATGGTAAAAACATCAGTAGACATGGTAAATGAGAAATTAATTGATAAAAATAAAGCACTAACGAGAATTCAAGCAGAACAATTAGAACAATTATTACACAAAACAATTGATCCTGAAGAAATTAAAAATTATACACAGTTAGCAAAAGGAATTGCAGCATCACCTGGTGCAGCAAGTGGCATTGCAGTATTAGATGTAAAAAGAGCAACAGCCATGGGAGAAAATGGAGGCAAAGTTATTCTAATTAGAGAAGAAACAAAACCAGAGGACGTTCCAGCATTCTTTGAGTCAGTTGGAATTCTAACTAGTAGAGGAGGAAAAACATCCCATGCAGCGGTAGTTGCAAGAGGTATGGGTAAACCATGTATCGTGGGATGTTCTAATTTGAAAATTGATGTAGAAAACAAACAATGCAGTGTGGATGGAAAAGTAGTTCAAGAAGGAGACACAATTACAATTGACGGAAGTTCAGGTAATGTATACATTGGAGACATTCCAACAATAGAACCAAAAGTTAATGCAGATTTTAAGAAGATTTTAGAATGGGCTCAAAAGTCAAAGAAGATTGGAATTAGAGCAAATGCAGACACGCCAGAAGGCGCAAAGCTTGCAAGAGCATTTGGAGGTCAAGGAATAGGACTATGCAGAACAGAGAGAATGTTCAATGGAAGTGACAGAATTAACTTGTTTGTAGATATGATTATGGCTCAAAACATTGAAGCGCGAAGTAAAATTCTAAAGAAACTAGGCCAATTACAAAAAAGCGACTTTGCTCAAATTCTCAAAGCAATGGAAGGTTATGAAGTTACAATCCGATTACTAGACCCACCATTACATGAATTCCTACCAAACCCTGAAGAATTATCTGAAAGAATTCACAAATTAGAATTAAAGAAAGCAACAAATGAAATCAAAGAAGCAAAAACAGTTCTAAAAAGAGCAAGAGAATTAGCAGAAGTAAATCCAATGATGGGACACAGAGGAGTAAGAGTTGGAATTACATATCCTGAAATTTATGAAATGCAAATTCGTGCAGTTTTTGAGGCACTAGTTGATTTAACAAAGAAAAAAGTCAAGGCTCACCCACAAATTATGATCCCACAGATTAGCAGCATTGCAGAATTAAATCACATCAAGAAAATTTATGACTCCATTAAAAAAGAGATGGAGACGAAACACAAGATGAAATTAAAAATTAACTTTGGAACTATGATTGAAGTAGTAAGAGCCGCATTAACTGCAAATGAACTTGCAAACACAGCAGAATTCTTTAGTTTTGGTACAAACGACTTGACACAAGGAACATTTAGTTTCAGTAGAGAAGACGTAGAAGGAAAATTCCTTCCAGAATACATGGAAAAAGAACTTTTAGAAAGAAATCCATTCCAGTCAATTGATGTCAATGGTGTTGGTAGTTTGATTGAGATGGGAATTTCTAGCGGGCGCAGAATAAGACCAAACATGGAGGTCGGAATATGCGGAGAACATGGAGGAGACCCAAATTCTATCAAATTCTGTCATGGCGCAAATCTTAGTTATGTTAGTGCATCACCACATAGAATCCCAATCGCAATTGTTGCAGCAGCACAAGCAGCAATTGAACAACCAAAAAAAACAAAATCAAAAAAGAAATAGGGAATTTTTAGAAAATTAAATAAATACATCCCAAAGTTACCATCATTATGACAAGAAGTATCCGTTGTTCGGAGCGGGAAAAGATTGTCGATGGTTTGCAACTGCAGGCACAGAAGAGGTACTCATGGAAAAAACAATACAGCATATCAAAGAAGGATATAAAGAGATAGAGTTGACTCCAGAGACGCTTACAAGTTTAAAATCACTCATAAAAGAGATTTAGCAGTATTTTGTTATTTTTTAATTCTAAATACCAGTGTGATTTACAGAATATGTTGAACAACTTGAATGCAACGTCAATTGATCATGTAAACATGAAAGTCAAAAATCTAACTCAAAGCATAGAATTTTACAAAAGTCTTTTTGGATTTAATGTAAAGAAAGAAGAAAATGCTCCAAACAAATTAGAAGCGCCATCAAAAATAATTGGGAATGACTCAATCAAACTTTGTATGTATGAGGTACCAAGCATGACGCCAGAAGGAGGAATTGCTCATTTTGGATTCAACATAACAAATTTTGATCAAATTATTTCAAAATGTGAAGGATTAGGAGTAAAAATTCTATATGGAGGAATAATAGAATGGGAAAAATCACGTTCAGTGTACATCATAGATCCAAGTGGATATGAATTAGAATTAGGTGAAGTTTTAGGAGGAGGTTTATAGATGCTGCCAAGAATTGATTCAATTAAACAAATTAGGCAGAAAATAGGAATCACTCAAAAAAAACTTGCAGTTATGACAGGAGTAAGTACATCAATGATTAATCAAATAGAATCAGGTAGAAGTCAACCAAGTTATGAAACTGCCAAAAGAATTTTTGATAATCTTGCCAAACTAGAAGTAGAGTCATCATCACACACTGCAGGGGACTTTTGCAGTAAGGATATTGTAAAACTGAAACCAACAAACACACTTCATGATGCAATTAAAAAAATGCATAAATTATCAATTAGTCAGATTCCTGTTTTCAATAATTCAGATGTAGTCGGAGTAGTATCAGAAGATGGAATTGTAAAACATTTGTCAGATCTTGGAGAAGCAGAATTAAAAAAAGCAAAACTATCAGACACAATGGATTCAGTTCCACCAATAGTTGATTTTGATACTCCTGCAAATGTATTAGTTCCATTAATTAGATATTCAAAATGTATTCTAGTATCAAAAAAATCAAAAATCATAGGAATAATTACAGCTTCGGATACTTTGAAAATGATGGAATAGTTATTCGGTAGGGTGTGAACAAAGTTCTACCAATACACCGTGAAGAGATTTTGGACGGATGAATGTAACTCTGGTACCAGCTGAACCATGTCGTACTTTACCTAAAAATTGAATTCCACATCCCTCCATTCTAGATACTTCACCATCAATATCACTAGTTTCTAATGCCATATGATGTAGTCCCTGTCCTTTTTTATCTAAAAACTTTTTAATTGGGCTCTCATCATTAGTTGGCTGCATTAATTCAACTCTACCATTTTCTAAATGAATAATTGCAACTTTAACACCTTCTGACTCCACAGTTTCAAACTCCACAGCATCAACTCCAAGTGCTTCTTTGTACACTTTGGCTGATTCATCAACATCATTTACTACAATTGCAATATGATCAATTTTCATCCTACAAGAATCTAATCTCATTGGTTTTAAAATGATTACTAGTATTTTTGAGTGAATTTTACTTGAAACTAGTGTGGTTTATTTTTGGTTCAGGGTATTGTTTAGAAGATGAAATTGCAAGTGAGAAAAGATCAAGCGCTCAGTACATGGTAAAACAAGCAATGGCAAATTATCATGCTCATGGCATTTCTACATTTTCGGACTTTAACTCTGATTCAAAATTCCATGGTGGAGAAATGTACGTATTTGTTGTAAGAATGTCAGACAATGTATTTGTCCCACATGGTACATCTCCTGAAATTATCGACATGAAAGATACAGATTTTGTAGATGCAAATGGAGCAAGCATAGGACAGTTATTTGCTGACAACGTAATTGCCAAGGGGTTTGGGTGCAATACCAATGGGAAAACCCCATAGATGATGAAATAGGACAAAAATCATCATGGATAAAACTGTATGATGGGTATTTCTTTGGTGTCGGAATATATGCAACTCATCCTAAAACTAAAAAACAGTAAAATACAGTTCAAATTTTCAAACTCCTCTCCAGTCGTAAGGATATCTGAATTGTAATGGAAATCTGGGTTTTGGGATGAGTTTATGATTAGTCTAAAATTTGATTAGTTCATTTTTGACGTATGCTAAAATTACTTGAAGCCATCACACATATTTTTCCTAAAAAACACATTGTTTAAAGCACAATTAAATTTCACGTCTAAAAGACTTCTTTTGGACGATGTTCACCAAAGACTTCTCTGAAGGCATTACTAATCTCACCAGTTGTAGCAAATACTTTAGCAGATTTAACAATGTATGGCATGAGATTTTCTTCAGTGTCTGCCGCACTTTGCATGGCAGATAATGCTTTTTCTAATTTTTTAGAATCTCTTTCTGCACGTAATTTTTCCAATGCTTTATTTTGTTGAATTTCAATTCTACCGTCAATTCTTAACAACTCTGGTTGCTCTTCTTCTTCAGAATACTTGTTTACACCAACAATTACTCTATCAGCATCATCTGTTTCTTTTTTAAGACGATAAGCATTTGCTCTTATTTCAGATTGGAAAAACCCTTTCTCAATTGCCTTTACAGAACCGCCCATTTTTTGGATTTTTTTAAGATATTTCCAAACCCCGTCCTCAATTTGGCCACACAATTCCTCAAGATAGTAGGAACCTGCAAGAGGATCAGCAGTTTTTGTAATTCCACTTTCATGTGCTACAATTTGTTGAGTTCTAAGTGCAATTTTGGCAGATTCCTGAGTAGGAAGTGCCAATGCCTCGTCTCTTGAATTAGTATGAAGTGATTGAGTGCCACCTGCAACTGCAGCCATTGTTTGAATAGCAACACGAACTATGTTGTTATTTGGTTGTTGAGCAGTTAAAGATTCTCCACTAGTTTGTGTATGAAATTTTAATTGTAATGAACGAGGGTTTTTTGCGTGAAACGTCTCTTTGAGAATTTTTGCATAAACTTTTCTTGCAACTCTGAACTTTGCAACTTCTTCAAAGAATTCTATAGTACAACAAAAGAAAAATGACAAACGGGGTGCAAAGTCATCAATTTTTAATCCTTTATCAATGCAAGTTTGAATATACGCAATTGCATTTGCTAAGGTAAATGCAACTTCTTGTGTTGCAGTACATCCAGCTTCTCTCATATGATAACCAGAAATTGATACAGGGTACCATGAAGGAACTTTTTCTGCACAATACTCTATCATGTCACCAATTAATCGCATTGATGGTTGGGGCGGATAGATGTAAGTATTTCTTGCAATGTATTCTTTGAGAATATCATTTTGTGTAGTTCCACGAAGTTCATTACTTTTGAAACCTTGGGATTCTCCTACTGCAATATAATAAGCCAAAAGGGTAGATGCGGTAGAATTAATTGTCATAGAGGAACTAACTTTACCTAATGGAATTCCATCAAAGGCAGTCATCATATCTTTAATTGACGTAATAGAAACTCCAACTTTACCAACCTCGCCTTCAGCTTGGGAAGAATCAGAATCATATCCAATTTGCGTAGGCAAATCAAATGCCATACTAAGACCAGTTTGACCTTTTTCAAGCATGAATTTGAATCGTTCATTGGTAAGTTTTGCATCACCAAATCCAGAATACTGTCTCATAGTCCAAAATCTATCTCTGAACATGCCAGGATGAATTCCTCGTGTAAATGGATATTTTCCTGCATCCTCAACAGGTCGTTTTTTAGAAGATTTTTGGTAAATTCGTTTCACTGGAAAAGTAGAATCTGTGAAAACTTTCTTTTCAGGAGTCTTGGATTTTGTTGGTTTTTTTGCAGTCATAGATATCACTTTAATATTGATTTTGTAATTTTGTCTCCTGCATCAAATGGATTAGTAGTTTTATTTTCTAATTTTTTAAGATATTTTGAAAAAGATTTATCAGAATCTAACATGTCATCAATCTTTTCTTTTATGTTATTTAAAACAATATCTTTTAATTCTGCTTCTAATCGTTCTTGATCTTTTTCTTTCTTTAGTTTCTTTTTTGAGGCCATCATATCTTTGAGGGTTTTTGCAAAGTCTTTAATTCCGGAATTTTTCTTTACAGATGTTTTCAGAATTATTGGATTTTTTTCAGAATCACCAATAAAATCACGTACTGCATCAAAAAGATGATTTGTTCCAGCAAGATCACTTTTGTTAACAAGATAGATATCACCGATTTCAGTCAATCCAGCTTTAATTGTTTGGATACTATCACCAGTATTAGGATTAAAGACAACTACTGTAATATCAGCAATAGTTGAAATTTCAACTTCAGTTTGTCCTGCACCAACACTTTCAATGATAATAGGGTTGAATCCAGAATATTCTAAAACTCTGATACTATTTCGTAAAGAACGAGAGACAGCACCTGTTGCACCTCTTGATGCAATACTTCGAATATAAGTTCCAGAATCAGTAGATTCAGTCATTCTAACTCGGTCACCCAATATTGCACCACCAGTTACATGACTAGTAGGATCAATTGCCAATACAGCAGGTTTTATGCCTAATTTTTTCATAGCAACAGTAGTTTTGTTAATCAAAGAGCTTTTCCCAGCACCAGCTGGTCCAGTAATACCTATAATAATAGAATTTCCAGTATTTTTGAAAATTTTTTTTAAGAGTTTTTGTGCTTCTTTTTGATCATTTTCAACCATGCTAATTGCTTTTGCAATTGCTCCACGTTTTCCTTTTTTCAAATCAACAAGCAAATCCAATATACAATTAAGATTCAGAGGGGCAATAAAATCGTGTATAACGTTAGTTTTTAATAAATAGAAGCGATTTTTGCCAATTTTTAAGTTATCAACTCATCTCAAAACTGATCATTTAGTGAAATTTTTACGATCATCCTGATCTAACAATTGCCGAACATGACTGATTTTCATGCAATTTCAAGAATTGACTGACAGACAAACAACGGGACATGATAAAGCCACACATTCCAAAACCTGCCAAGACGGGCAGACCAAGAGACGATGACAGAAGAATCATCAACGGAACAATCATCTACATCTTGATATCCGGATGCAGGCGGAGCGAGATGCCGACAAAATATGGTGATGATTCCACTGCAGACAGAAGACTGAACTCTTGGCAGCAAAAAGGAGTCTGGAAGAGGATCCTATCCGGTTTAATCAGAACAGCTCACAAGCAAGGAAGAATCAACCTGCAAAAGATATCAGCTGACTCCTCGACAATCCCCGCCAAAAAGGGGGCAGCGTAACAGGATATGACGGATTCAGGAGGATTTCAGGCGCAAGGATTCACGTTGCCGTAGGGCAGAACGGATTTCCAATCTCAGTCAGGACCAGTCCTGCAAATGTTCATGACAGTACAAAGTCTGCAGATGTCATGGAAAGCATTTCAGAGTTTATGGATGATGATGGCACCATCAAACAGATTGCCTCAGTTTATGCTGGCAAGGGAGGATATGACAGTACGGCCATTAGAAACTATTTGAAAAATAGAAATCTAATTGCACGTATTCCGTTTAGAAAGAATAGCAAATCATCGGAGAACAAATCGCACAAAAAATATGATTCGGTTCGATACGTTGTGGAGAGATTCTTTGGTTGGCTCAAAAATGGATTTCACAGGACAAGAATCAGATATGAAAGGAGATGTGAAAACTATCTTGCGTTTGTCAGTATTGCGTCATTTTTGATGTATTGCAGGGTTTTGAGATGAGTTGTATGTTAGTTTTCTTTTACAACAACAGGTTCCCAATCATCATTCAAGCAATCAGTAGATTTTATTGTTTCATGGAGAAATAGATCACCATTGCCGCCACCTCTAAATATATTATGCATCATCATTTGTCCTGTATCCATAATACCTTGACTTGGAATACATTCTAAATGCTCATTACTTTGGAATTTATCGGCGGTTCCAGGAGGGCCCCATAGGATAATAATCAATCATTAAAGACAATACATTCCCAGTGTTTGTATTTCTAGCTTGAATTGAATATTCAACGCCATAATTCTGATCTAATTTTTCTCGATACTCTGGAAAAGTTTCCTTAAAAGTTGTAACTGCTTCTAACTCATAAATTTCTGATTTAAGATCGTCAAATACATCATCAGGAATAGTTGGAGGAGCACCCATTCCAAAAGGACCCCCACCAAACTGCATCATAGGAGATAAGAAAAATATGGCAACCAATACTTCCTAACAAAACTTTATGATCTATTAATCTGACTTATCACGCCAAACAGAATATGGATCAGAACATCATACATCAAGCCATGAATGAGTAAGAACGGATTCAAGCGTACAAAAACGAGAAGGATGCCAAAACAAAAGAGAGGTTATTTCTGGTAAAGCAGGCCTTCTTTGATAATCAGACTGCCTCGCATGTTGCAAAGAATCTCGGGCATGTGCGTTCTTGGCCATACAAGTGGCCGGGCAGGTTCAAAGAATATGGGATGGATGGTCCTCATGACAGACAAAGAACAGGAAGACCGCCAAAGATACCAAAAGACAGACTAGTCGCAATGGAAAGACAGATCGCAGGAAATCCTTCCGGTTGGAGCGCAAAGCAGGCGATGAATCTCATTTATGAAAAATCAGGAGCAAGATGCCATGATGTCCACGTGATAGGCTGCTTCACAATTGGGGATACGCATCAAATGTTGCACAGAAATGACTTGCAAACCCTGCAACTGCACGGGAAAAACTCTGGTTTAAAAAAAAATCTCAGGAAAAAATAGCCTCAAAAACAGCAAAAGGATTCACCATACTGCCACAGGATGAATCAATCTTTGCTGCAGATTCAATATTCAGAAAAAAGATGCGGATAAAGAGAGGAACGCGCCCAGTAATTCTGGCAAATGGGAATATATCCAACTCATCCTAAAACCCTCCAATACATCATGATTGATGCCAGGTATGCAAATCCCAAACAATCATCACAGTTCTTTTCGTATCTGATTGCCGTTCTGTGAAAGCCACACCTGAGCCATGCGAAGAATCGTTCCACGACAAACCTTGTCTTGCCATGATGTCTTTGATCCCTGTTTTGTGCAATGCTCTTTGAGTTCCTTTTGTACGGGATGCAACAGTCAATTTCGCAGCATCTGAGATAATTCCTAATTTGTTTCGCATCGTACCCCCTATCAGCATATGCAGAGACAGTTGTCTGCATCAGGCTGTTATCTGCAAATTCCGAAATGTTTTCCATGACATCAATGAATTTTGTGCTGTCACGTTGGTTTGCAGGACTGGTTCTAATCGAAATTGGCAAACCGTTTTGCTCTACGGCAACATGTATTTTTGTGCCTGAAATCCTCTTGAATCCGTCATATCCTATCTTATCCCCCCTTTTTTGGCAGCAATCGATGAGGAGTCAATTGATATTTTTTGGAGGTCAATCCTGCCTTGCCTGTGTGCGGATTTTATTAGTTTGGAGAGAATTTTTTTCCATATTCCTTTTTGTTGTAACTCTTGGAATCGAAGATGTGCAGCGGGTTTTGAGCCGTACTTGCCTGGCATGTCTGCCCGTCTGCATCCGGTAGCTAACGCAAACAAAACCCCGTTGATTGTCGTCCTGTCATCACGTCTCGAACGTCCTGTTTTGGCAGGTTTTGGTAATTGCGGTGCAATGGTACTCCATTGGGCATCTGAGATTTCCTTGTGAATCATGAAAAACGTTTCAACAATGCTGTTCTTGGATCTGTATTGTCATGAATAATTTACCAAATGATCTGTTTTAGGATCAGTTAAACATACCGGGACTTGGCTCTTTCGAGGATTTTGACGAGATGGATGACGAATGTCTCGAATCGCACAACAACCTGTCGCTGAACGTATCGGGATACGAGCAGGTCATAAGGACCGACAAGTATGGCACCCGCACGTTGCAGAACGTACCGGTATCAAGAACCGTTGCCGCATATCCTGACATAATGTCAGCGGACGTTAATGCGGTGTTTGAGAATCCGGTCATTTTTGATGAGAAGGGGTTCTCATCCGTCAATCATGACTCTACGTATTACGTGTGGGACTATCCGTCGGTACTGGTAAGACCGGAACTGGAATTCAGGGACGTAAGAGCCGGGGTGCTGATGTTCAACGTGACGTGGATGGATACGCCGTTGACGGAAAAGTTCACGCAGAGCTGCGACGACCCATTTTGCAAAATCACCGCAAAGAGTGACGGCATGTCGGATACCGTAATTGACACGGTGAACGGCGACAACGTCGACGTGTTTTTCGTGGAATCTTCACGGCATCTCGGAAACAATGACATGTCATACAGGATTCAGCTATACAACCTTGATGAGAAGATACGGGACATCACGGCATCCACGCGTCTCTTTGTCGCCTGCTATGATCCGGTCATTGACAGAATCAGGATGTGGTCATATCTTAATGACGCGCAAAACAGCTCGTTTGAGAACCGCGTATCCATCGGAATGAAGTATTCCGGCTTCGTTGGAGGATGCGCCGATGAGCCGGCGGAGGTTTATCTTTGGGCATATGCAAACGTCATCGTCGTAGTTAGAGGTTGGAGGATGCGCCGATGAGCCGGCGGAGGTTTATCCCGACAGGATACTGAGAATATCCGATGTCGCATCCGCATTCGTACAGAAGAATCATTTTGGAATGCATGCGGACGTATCGATGCATGATCCTGTTCTGTCCGATGCCTCGTCGATAGCGGACATGAGGATCAAGGATTCCGTGCGTGACATGGTCGGCAGCTACGGCATTGCGGAGTCATTTGAGGGACCCGCGATGTCGCACAAGACAGAGATAGGCGAGCTTCAGGTAGAGTCTGCCGGATTTTTCAGGATACTGTTCGATGTAGATTTTGCCGCAAAGCCCCTGTCTGATAACTATGTCGACGTGACCTCTCACAACTCCATCATCACCGATGGTTTCGGAGGCGTAAGATCAAAATATGTGGGGACATTGCTGTTTGAGTATCCCTGGGGATTTTTTTCCACACCATTCAACATGACTGCGTACAAGTACGATGACGAGTCCTGCGATGATGACGAATACTGCGATGCCGTCGTCGACAAGGACGTCACGATACACGGAATAGAGTTCTCAGATGACATGGATTACGAGTCAATCGGCCTTGTGGAGTTCTACCTCAACCTGCATCTGAACCGACTGCAAGACGATGCGGAGTTTGCGTTCATGCACCTGGCGGATCTATATGACATGAACGTGCCGCAAAAGGCAGGTTCATACACAAAGCAGTTTCAGCTTAACAAGACTGCGGTCTATTATGACAAGAAACTGCAGGATCACATGTTTGATAACTACTATGATGATACGTACTCCTCTCACAGGGATTACGTGCTTGATTTGCCTCAAAGGGAGTTTTCAGAGGGAATGATGTCCGTCAATGCGCAGATATCCGCAAGCAGGGACGGAAATGAAATGACAGTCGACGCCCCGTTTCATGATCTGTACATGAGGCATCCGATAGACTATCCGATTAACATGTATCAGGACAATGCGCTTGACATAAGGCGCGTAACGACTGCGGTCTCCATTCCCCATTACGCCAATTTTGGCAGTGTCGAAAAGGTGTATGTCGACTGTGCCCTTGCAAAAAATGCGTCATGCGATGCCGGATGCATCGTGGTCTTGCCTGACGATTCCCCGGTCGACATGGTCGCTCAGAACCAATGGGGCGGAACGATAAGGAAGCAGTCGCTTGAGTCAAAACTGCCCGATACGGTCGATGTCGATTCGTGGGCTGATCTGTTCGGATTGAGGTTGCTGTGGATCGTATCCGGGATAGGGCTGCTTTATGTCGGGTACAGGGCAGTCAGGATGATGCTTGCCGGAAAGAGACGATGATGATTTTCCCTCCTCTTATGCGGAATTCTCACCCTGTTAAATTTTCAGCGGATTCCTTTAACAATTGATTTCTAGAACTCAAAAAGTCATCATGCGCTTGTTTTGTATCTGATAAAAGTTCCTCCCATGTTTTTTGATTCAGGGTTCCACATTCTTCTAACTTGTCATAAGCACGTTTTAGAGGATTTTTTAAAGTATGGAATGTGCCAATCATTTCTCAGTTATTGTAAAGTAATTTGTAAAGTTAAGCTTGGTACCGCCTACATTGAAGATAAATTTATTGTCATTGAGCATCAGCGTGCAAAAATAATCAAGGTTATCTCTCATCGGCTGGCACATGGCTGCGTCTTTATTTTTTAAAGGCCAGTCATAAAAATAACGCTCCATCAAATCCTCATACAGCTCAGAGCTAACGGTTTTATCATAAGACGTTATATGTGGTTCAGCAGGCGTGGGGCATGGCGAGTTCAAACAGTAACGAGGTTCAATCAACAGCATCATTGGTATATGTGAATCGTATGTGCCCCAGTTACGTTCCACTAGTTTTTCAACGCTTGATGGAAAAACGCACGCTTTACTGCCATCGCTAATTTTAAACATGTATTGTTTTTGTTTATCCCAGCAAGAATCATAAATATTTGAATCCAGCACTCCGAGCGGGTATTTGTCGTCAATAAAATCAGTGTCATGTGAAGCATATGCAGTGTTGACAGCTGCCAATGTCATTGCCAAGACGGAAATAAAAAAAAGAGACAAGATGCTACTGCAAGTCAAGGCCTGTACGGATTGGATCCCACGGGCTAAAAAACTTATAGTGCCAGCTTATTGGTCTGATGTTGGGATGTTCCTTTGCCTTGTTTTGTGCTTTATATCCACACAGTATCTCAGCGCCAGATTCATCAACAACATATGCAGAGACATCCGTTTTCCCTAATCCTTCAGATACGGACTCGAAGATACATGCACTGCCTGCGTGAATGCCAACTATGGTCGCAGTATTGTTGACAAACTGAACTATTGGAGAACCGCTGTCGCCTGGCACACTTGTGTAATGAGAGATCGTCTGGTTAGGCATGGTAATTCTATTGCCAAGATGATCATACAAGGATATGGTGGCCTCTTTATACAAAACTATGCCACTTGCTTCACGGTTTGAGTTCAGTATATGGATGTCATCGCCTCTCTTCAATGCAGCAGAGTTACCATGCATCAGATCAGTTGTCGTGCTGTTTTTGGACATGAGTTGGCCGGATGGCATTGCGATGTCTGGATCAATCTTTATCAAAGCTGCATCATAGTGGCGAGTAATCCCATAATCAAAGTATGGACTAGTTGGCTCTGCATCAGATATTGCGACATTTTTACCATCCATCCGATACTCGTGAAAATGCTGTGTAATTGTCGGATGTCTGTAAGTCATATCTTTGTCAGGCACAAAAGTATGTGCAGCTCCTATAAAGACAGGTATTCCATCATTGGTATGACCTGTATATGCTATAGTTCCCCAAAAACCAGTGGAATTTTTTGGTTTAGGTGACAAGTACTCATAAACGTATTTGTGTTTAGCGCCTGCATGGATCTTCCAAATTTCATCACTATCTGATGTAACCGCAGATGGCTTGTCGGGAGTCACAGGTTCAGGTATTACGGGCTTTGGGATAGCAACGCACGCGTTGCCTTTGATCTCCTGTCCTGCTGGACAAGAAACCGCCATACACGTGTCACTGCGCCATTCCTCGTTGCTTGCAGGACATCTGTCCACGCATCTGCTGCCTTGCTGGATCTCGTCAGCTGCACAGTCTAGCGGGACTGCAATGCTGTTTGACCTAAAGTCCTGGCTGCGTCCGTACTCTTTTGTCCTCTTGTCATAGTCGACTTCAAGCTCAAAGTAGTACGTGCTTCCCGGCACCGTCCTGGAATACGTGTATGATGTCTGCGAATCCCTGATGTTTGTATCAGAAACTTTGCGTCCGTCCTTGTAGATTCTAAGCTCGTCGTACTCGTCCAAGGCATCAGGGGTTCTCCAGGATGCCCTGATGGAGCCATCAGACTGCAGTACTGCCTTTATCTCAGGGTTGTAGTTTTCAGTAGGCGCGGTGCCTATCTTTTCTGTAATCTTTGTCACAGCGGCACCTGACACAGGAGTTACAGTGATTTTAAACTGATACTCTGTTTCAGGGTCATAGTTGTGATGTATGTAGCTGTTATTTCTGACATTAGAGGCTTTCACAAGTCTGTTATCCTCGTAAGCTGTAACAGTTATGGAACTTACAGGCTCAGCTATTCTGTCCCATATCACAAGGATTATGCTGCCGCGAACTTGCACGTCAAGGTTTTTGATCAGAGAATCCAACTTTGTGTCATCAGAATCAGAGCCTCCTAGCAGCGTGCCAATATCCCATCCGTGTCCTTCAACCAAGGTCTTGTAGGTGCCGCACCGCTTGTAGGTCTTGCCATCTGTGCATCTGTCCACATATAACTTGTAATAATAACAAGCATGACTGCCTACCTCGTCGCAGGGGTTGTCATGAGGATGTCCATGCTTTGGATAATCTGCGTGGCACTTTGTCCTCTCAGATGAGGCATCATCAAGCATGCCGTTGCTTTCAAGCTCAAAGTACATGTACTCTATCTGCACTGGTATGTCCATTCCAAGCGCATCTGTGATGTGCCGCTCATGCACAAGCCAGTCTATATGCAGTACTGCAGGATCAATGCCTACTACTAGCTTGTCGCCGTCAATGTACGTGGCCGTATATGGTATGTAATACTAGTTGTCATCCCACTCCTCTGAATCGTTTTGTACGATCATGATATTGGTAAGCTTGGAGTGGGCTTCTTTTAGATCAGTCAGGTTAGTCTAGATGTTTTTCTGCATCGGGTTGACAGTATCCGTGTGATCAGGCTCCAGCCTGTTATCGTCATACGAAGCCGTCTGTTCTGCATCGTAATCATCGACGTTGTTTGCAAGCGCGCTTGCCGGTATAAGCAGGATGGCTGCAAACAAAAGCGCCATCGACATTTTTTGCAATGTCATCGGATGTCAGGATGATATTGTCTGACAATATAAACCGAGTCATGGACGGGTTTTTACTTCTGGAGGGTGTCTTTTCCAATGCGGCGAGCCAGCAAGTGCCGGTTTGCAACTGCCACAGGATGCGCCTGATCGGTCTGGCATTTGTGATGATTTCCAGGAAGCCATTTTCGCCATAAGGCATGAAACATGTCAATTATTTCTGTCATTGTCAAGTAAATTTTAAGAATTTACGGCAGGAGTTTAAAGATGCAAGTACTCGAGGTTATACAAATAGAGGATTTTATTATTTTTGTACAAAAATTGATGATCCTAATGATTGGATTGTACTCATTAAAACAAAACCTAATGCAAGGCCATACGGAATTATCTTAGGTTCACTTGAGGCAAAAGACTCACGCATATCAAAAATATGGAAAGCCACCCTCAAAGTTTCAAAAATTAACAAGGGTGAACCATTCATTAGAAAATGGGTTGAAAACATCGAACAAAATGCATGCGGTAACAACAGACTGCCTTCAAGATCGGCATTTCAAATTTTTGTACATTTGGGTTGGTTGAAAGTTACAACTCAAAAAGGAAATATTAAATTTTATCAAGTTATAAAAACTGATGATTGGTCATTGAAAAAATCCCGATAAGCAAAGCCCTGACGGATCATGACAGGGAACTTCCATGAAGGCCACGGAAATGCTGGAGCCAAACAATGACTTTTTGCTAAAACGGAACAGATTTTCAAGCCGAATAATCTCAAAATTCTCGCCTTCCAAGATCAACAAAGAACCAGAGTCCGTTGCTGATCTGAGTCTTTCTGATTTCTTTAAGGAACAACTCATCTCAAAACTGATCATTTAGTGAAATTTTTACGATCATCCTGATCTAATAATTACCGAACATGACTAATTTTTCATGCAATTTCAAGAATTAACTGACAAACAATGGAACATGATAAAGCCACACATTCCAAAACCTGCCAAGACGGGCAGACCAAGAGATGATGACAGAAGAATCATCATCAACGGAATAATCTGCGTCTTGATATCCGGATGCAGGCGGAGTGAGATGCCGACAAAATATGGTGATGATTCCACTGCAAACAGAAGACTGAACTCCTGGTAGCAAAAAGGAATCCGGAAGAAGATTCTGTCCGGTTTAATCAGAACAGATCATAGGCAAGGAAAAACCAGCCTGCAAAAGATATCCGCTGACTCCTCGACAATCCCTGCCAAAAAGGGGGCAGCGTAACAGGATATGACGGATTCAGGAGGATTTCAGGCACAAAGATTCACGTTGCAGCGGAACAAACAGGATTGCCAATCTCAATTGCAATTAGTTCCGCAGATGTTCATGACTCTGCAAAACTAATTGATGCGATGGAAAACATTTCAGAATTTTTGGATGATTGTACCATAAAAGAAATCGTTTCAGTTTGTGCAGACAGGGGATATGACAGCGGTACGATCAGAAATTATTTGAAAAACAGAAACATCAGAGACTGTATTCCGTTTAGAAAAAACAGTAGCGCTACAGCAAAAAATAAACCATACAAAAAATACAATTCAATTCGACATGTTGCAGAACGGTTCCTTGCTTGGCTTAAAAATGGATTCAGAAGAACGGCAATCAGATATGAACGAGTGGCAGAAAACTATCTTGGGTTAGTTAACATTGCATCATTTTTGATGTATTGTAGGGTTTTAAGATGAGTTATATGATGTGGAAGATGGAACGAACCCAATAGAATCATGAGACACAAGCTATCAAAATCAGAGGTAAGATATGGACGACTGTACGGAATCCTAGAAGATGGAACTCATGCACTGTATGCCTCAATGCCCGAATACTTTAAGATTCACATGCAAGGCAGACTGCTGGAACAAAAGAGATTCCGTGCAAATAAGATCTACATCAGTGAGGAAATAATGGGCAAGTTTGAGCCCGGCGACGTAGTGGACATTGCAAGAGATGATGAAGATACCATTGCGGTGGAATTAGTTACGGGCAACAACGACGGCTAAGTTTTGTACGCCGTTCATTCTCAGGGCGTTTTCACGGTTTTCAAGCGGGTGTTAAGTCAGGGAGCCGTTGAACGGCGTAAACACTGAAAATAATTTAAAATTTTTTGAATGAGTGGGCCTTGTAGAAACCATGCCAAAACAACAGACTCTGACTTTGCATCGTCGCTATGCCATCAAGTTATCTGACGAGAAAGTGAATTCAGGCACAAAACATCACAATCTTATAAAATAAAAATTACTGAAACCACATATTAAACTAATATTTCATTAGTGTAAACTGTAAGAAAAATTACTTAGTTGTGCAACACAGTACCGTTTGGGACATGTCGCATGTGCCGTCCCGTTTTACGAGTTTGACTTTTCTCAGCATGTCAAAGTTGGAGAAGAGTTTGAGATTGACATTCCGTATGCTTTTGTAAAGATTGACCCGGAAGACGTGGATGCAGACGAGATGATAGAACCATATGGCCTAAACCCGGCACTTGGAAATGTCTATGTTGGAACCGCCTTCAGTATTAGGCATCCTGAAGAGTTGTCTTTGAGTCAAGGTTCTTCAGGGCCTCAAATCTTCTTTGACCGGCCATAAGCAGATGAGAGTTTGAACCGTTTCTTTGCGCCATTGGCTTCGGATTCTGCAGACCTTAACTGTCAGGCATTTGGCCTGATACAGATTTTAATTTCTCCAAGCTCCTTTTGGAGCCAATGTCAGATCTGTACTCCAAGTGAGATTCTTGTGCATATGTGACATGTGTGTCAATTGCGTTGTTTATCATTGATGATGCCGTTTCTATGTCATCTGAGACTGCACTGAACGCGCAGACCCTGGATTTCTTTAAAGTCTCATATTGGTGCGGTCCTGTTTTGACACATGATGCAAAGAATATTTTTATCTTCTTTTGAGCAATCGCGTCCTCGTCAATGCCAAATGATGTCACACTGTCACTGCTATCAGGATATTCTTTTGCTACCAGATACTTTACGACGCTTGCCTTTTTGATAAATGAGACGACATCCTCTGATAATGTCTTATTCCAAATATGTATCAGCAGTTCTGAGAACGAACCTTCAAGGATGCTGAGAATGCTCAGTCCTTCAGGATCTCCAAAGCGTCCGTTAAACTCCATGAACTTTATGCCTTGTCTGGTTTTGAAGAACCCCCCATTTATCACGCCGTTAAAGAAGAGGTTTTCAGATCTCATCTCATCGATTATTTTCTGCATGATGCATGTGCAGTCATCCAAGTCTTGATCGGTCATAAATGGTAGTCTCTTTTCCGAATTGGTAAAGCAGCCCATGCCGCCAGTTCCAGCGCCAGTATCGCCCTCGTTTCTAAATGGATAGTCATAGCTTGCAGGAGATACTATCAGATGCTGTCCGTCAGTAATTCCCATGACTGTAAACTCTATCCCGTTTAATTTCTCCACGAGTAACACTTTTTCATCGGGGTTTTTCTCCAGGAGGTATGATGCATAATCTGCGCAATCCTGATACGTTGGCAGATGCTCAGGCATTACCTTTACGCCTTTTCCGCCAGTAAGCCCCTGCGGCTTTACTGCCATTTCCAATCCTTTGGATTCAAAAGATTTCATTGCGCCGGATAATTCTTCAACCTTTGAGACTGTCTGGTAGAAAGGGGTAAACTCGGGACAGACTTTTTGCATCATTTGGATAGCATATATCTTGTCCCATTCTATGCGTGTCGCATCTTGGGTGCCGCCGATTGCCTTGAAATTATTTTCCAACAGGATGTCAATTACTCCGTTTGCCAGCGGCTGGTCTGCACTCACAAAGGCATAATCTATGCCGTTATCTTTTGCAAATTTCAGAACTATGTTTGGATCATCAGCATCTGCAATCAAATACTTTCCACCAGACCGAACCACACAGTCTGCGATAAGGGGATTTTTGTGTGCCATGACTGCGCAGACTCGGGTGTCTTGCATGAGCCTCATCGCAAAGGCACTTTCCCGTCCTCCGCCTCCGACAATGAGAAATTTTTTTTTGTTCATTAGTCGTATGTCGTAACTGTTTGAAAAATATTAACCTTCACTGGAATTTGAAATTGTGACATTTTTGGCATATGTGCAACTCATCCTAAAACCCTCCAATACATCATGATGCATGCCAGATATGCAAACCCCAAATAACTGAGACTTGGGCATAACTAATCCTAATTTTTAATCAGTTTCCCAAACTATTCAAATGAAAAAAGCCAAGGATCCTTGCAATGTCATTTCATTGCAGCATGAACGTAAAAATCCCCCGGCAGGGTTCTGTCAGGGTCATCTCTTATCGGTGTCTTGTATCCGGTCAGAACATCATCTCTGCATGGGGAGATATTCAGACCCGGCAGACCGTATGCCTGTTCAACTGTTCTGATGGCGCAATCATTCATCATAAAACCTCGGATGAGAATTCCAAGCAACAGCACACTTCGTTATTTTTTATCAATCAAATGCAACGATGACAAATCGTTCAAGGTCTGCAGATTGACTCGAATCCCAGACAGGCGTACTATTGACAGGCGATTTCATAACCTGCCCGTGGGGGACATCATCGGGGCGATGGGAAACCTGTTCGTATCAGAAGGAATGGCTGATGACACGTCTGCATCAGCGGACAGTTCTCTGCCAAAAGCAGATGGCCCTGCATGGCACAAATCCGACATGAAGAATAATCGTTTGCCAATTTCAGGGACTGATACGGATGCAAGATGGGGACGATCCTCCAAATCAAGGGGCCGGGCATTCGGGCATGAACTGCGCATGGGTTGCAGCGCCGGCAAGTTGATTGCTCCATTGTCCGCCGGCGTCAGTGCTGCAAACATTATGATGGCAGGACGTTTGACGCATTGACAAAATCACTTTCAGGAATCATGCGAAATATTTTGGCAGATCCTGCATACGATGATTCCAAACTGCATGATTCGTGCGGCAAAAAGCATCCGGGGTTGTCACTCCGATAAGGCATGCCCGCGTACGCCCCCGGAAAGGATCAAGCTTGTGGAATTTTACGGCTCTGCGATCGGTCAGGAGTTGCATGCGGATAGAAGAACCTCAATTGGACCGCTCTTTGAGATATTCAAAGACGCGCTTGGCATCAGAACAGCTCCCGTAAGGGGATCATGCAATGTGAAATCATCATCTGTGCTGATCTGCGTTTTGGCGTATCAGTTGGCAGCGTATTGCAATTGCATGTCGGTGCAGAGAATCATCCAAGAATTGTAAAGAGAATGCTTTGCTGTTGAATGATTTTAGACCTTATTTTTGTAAACCATTATGCCCAAGTCTCAATTAGTTAATATTTGCAATTCTTTGTACATATCTTATGGCACAAACATGGAAAGATACCGATATCAGTCTTGATCCAACAAAGGATCAAACAATTGCTGTAATTGGTTATGGGATCCAAGGTAATGCACAGGCAAATAATATGAAAGACTCTGGTCTTAATGTCATAATCGGACTTAAAGAAGGTGGTAACAGCTGGAAAAAAGCCGAAGATGATAGTCACAAAGTAATGTCTGTAGCAGATGCAACAAAACAGGCAGACATCATTCACATATTGGTTCCTGATATGATTCAAGGTCAAGTATACAAAGATGAAATCGGGCCAAATCTTTCTGACGGAAAAGCATTGTCATTTTCTCATGCAGCTGCAATCTATTGGAAATGGATTGAAGCACCAACCAATGTTGATCTTATTATGGTTGCACCAAAAGGACCTGGTTCTAAAGTTCGAGAAACATATCTTGATAATTTTGGAACTCCTGCAATTGTAGCAGTTGAACAAGACTTTACAGGAAAAGCTTGGGATAGAACATTAGGTATTGCAAAAGCAATTGGAAGTGCAAGAGCTGGATTAATCAAAACTACTTTCAAAGAAGAAGTAGAAACTGATTGGTTTGGTGAACAAGCAGATCTTTGTGGTGGTGCGGCATCTATGGTGACAAATGCATTTGAAACTCTAGTTGAAGCAGGATATCAGCCTGAAATTGCATACTTTGAAGTTTTACATGAACTCAAACTCATTGTAGATATGATTCAAAGATATGGGATTAATGGAATGTGGAGACGCGTAAGTGAAACTGCTAGATATGGTGGTTTAACACGTGGCCCAATTATTATAGATTCTGCAAGTAAGGAAAATATGAAAAAAGTTCTTACTATGATTCAAGATGGAACATTCAACAACGAGTGGATTTCTGAATATCAGAAAAATGGTAAGGATTCATTTGACAAATACATGAAACAATATGACGAACACCAAATTGAAAAAGTTGGTAAAGAAATGCGCAAAATGATGTGGCCTGACTCGATAGAGTAATAATCAGGCTCAGATTTCTTATTTTTATTATTTTTTATAATTATTTACTTTGAGGCTAATTGTATACAATTGATCATTTTGTAAACCGTTATGATCAAATCATCTCAAAACTGATCATTTAGTGAAATTTTTACGATCATCCTGATCTAACAATTGCCGAACACGACTAATTTTCATGCAATTTCAGGAATTGACTGACAGACAAACAATGGGACATGATAAAGCCACACATTCCAAAACCTGCCAAGACGGGCAGGCCAAGAGATGATGGCAGAAGAATCAACAACGGAACAATCATCTGCGTCTTGATATCCGGATGCAGGTGGAGCGAGATGCCGACAAAATATGGCGATGACTCTGCTGCAGACAGAAGACTGAACTCTTGGCAGCGAAAAGGAGTCTGGAAGAGGATCCTATCCGGTTTAACCAGAACAGCTCACAAGCAAGGAAGAATCAACCTGCAAAAGATGATATCCGTTGACTCCTCAACAATCCCCGCCAAAAAGGGGGCAGCGTAACAGGATATGGCGGATTCAGGAGGATTTCAGGCGCAAGGACTCGCGTTGCCGTAGGGCAGAACGGATTTCCAATCTCAGTCAGGACCAGTCCTGCAAATGTTCATGACAGTACAAAGTCTGCAGATGTCATGGAAAGCATTTCAGAGTTTATGGATGATGATGGCACCATCAAACAGATTGCCTCAGTTTGTGCTGGCAAGGGAGGATATGACAGTACGGCCATTAGAAGCTATTTGAAAAATAGAAATCCAATTGCATGTGTTCCACTTAGAAAGAATGGCAAGTCATCGGAGAACAAATCACACAAAAAATATGATTCGGTTCGATGCGTTGCGGAGGGATTATTCTTTGGTTGGCTCAAAAACGGATTTCACAGGACAGGAATCAGATACGAAAGGAGATGTGAAAACTGTCCTGCGTTTGTTGGTATTGCGTCATTTTTGATGCATTGCAGGGTTTTGAGATGAGTTGTAAAGATGATCTTTTGGGTAAATGTCACAGTATATTGAAATCTGGGTTTCATGATAATGCATTTTATCATGAAATGTGGGCTAAATTTTTGAATGGTAAGTATGGACTGGTAACATTAGAAACAAAGCCAAGGATGGCACTTTTTTTGGGCGAAGGAAATTATAATTCCAATAACAAATTCTAAGGGCCAGACTGGAATTTTTAGTAGCGCATATTGACATTAGTTCTCAATCTCAACAAATATTATCGGATAACAAATAAAATATTTTTTAAAAATTATATTTTTCTTAATTTGACAACACCGGTATTGATGTGATTGATTATTGTAGACAATGGGGTTCCTGGACCAAATACATGATCCACTCCTGATTTTACCAAATCTTTATGATCTACTTCTGGAATTACTCCACCGCCAACAACTAAGACGTCATTGATTTTTTTCTTTTTCAATGATTTTACTACTCTTGGGAACAATGTTCCATGTGCTCCATTTAACAAACTCATGGCAATTGCATCAACATCTTCATCTTCTGCAATTTGTGCTATTCTTTCTGGAGTTGCAAATAATCCCGAATAGATTACCTCCATTCCTGCATCTCTGAACGCCCTACACAATACTAGTGCGCCTCTATCATGTCCATCAAGACCTAATTTTGCAACTAAAATTTTGATATTTCGTGATGCAGTTTTTTGCTTCATATTTTTAATCCATTTTTGTACATTTTAAATGCTTTATTTGATTTTCTGTTGGATCTAATGGAATTACTTTTTCACATGTGTCTGAATTCAATAGAAAATCTACTTAAAGCCTAACAAAAACATCTCAGACGTGGATGTGACTCCGACTAATTATGTGTTGATCTTTGAACCTGATCTTGAAAAATTTACATTTGATGGAACAGAATCCATTTTGATTAATTGTAAAAAATCCACAAATACAATCACAATGAATTGTGCTGAACTAACAATACAATCATGTCAAGTAAAATCCGGTGGAAAGATTATCAAATCCACTCCTAAAACAAACGAATCAAAAGAGGAACTGCAGATTAAACTTGGTAAAAAAATTAAGGGTAAAGCGACAATTGATTTGAAATTTAGAGGCATTCTCAATGACAGATTACTTGGATTTTATCGTAGTCGGTATAAACAAAATGGAAAAACAAAATATCTTGCAACCACACAATTTGAAGCTGCAGATGCTAGACGTGCATTTCCGTGTTGGGACGAACCTGAAGCAAAAGCAACCTTTGAAATTTCAATTATTGCAGATAACAAATTTACCGCACTATCAAATATGCCGGTTAAATCAAAGAAAAAAATTACTAGTAAAACTATTTACAAATTTGCAAAAACCCCTATCGTATCCACTTATCTTATCTATCTTGGTGTTGGGGAGTTTGAGTATCTTACTGGGAAAATTGGCAAAGTTCAGATTCGTGTTGTTACCACAAAGGGAAACAAATCAAAAGGTAAATTTTCCCTAGAATTAGGAAAGAAACTTCTTACGTCTTATGAAAGATATTTTGGAATAAAATACCCTTTACCAAAACTTGACTTGATAGCAGTTCCTGATTTTGCTGCAGGTGCCATGGAGAATTGGGGCGCAATAACTTTTAGAGAGACAATATTGCTTTATGATCCTAAGACATCTTCTACTAAAACCAAACAATTCATTGCCGAAGTAATTTCACACGAAATTGCCCACCAATGGTTTGGAAATCTAGTCACTATGAAGTGGTGGAACGATTTATGGCTAAATGAAAGTTTTGCGACTTTTATGGCTACAAAGTTTGTTGATGAATATTATCCTGAATGGGATTTATGGAATCAATTTGTAGAAGACGCAATGAATGTTGCAATGGGGCTTGATTCTCTTAAAACGACTCATCCAATTGACGTAACGGTGAATTCTCCTGCCGAAATTCGAGAAATATTTGACGCAATTTCTTATGACAAGGGCGGATGTGTGCTGAGAATGCTTGAACATTATGTTGGGGAACCAAATTTCCAAAAGGGCCTCAAAAAATATCTCTCTGACTTCAAATACAAAAATGCTAAAGGATCAGATTTGTGGAATGCAATTGGCAAGGCCTCAAAAATGCCTGTTGCCTCCATGGTTAATACATGGCTAAAACAGCCCGGATTTCCCCTAGTTGAGGTTAATCAGGATGATGATGGTAATGCATTACATTTGAAGCAAAAACGTTTTTTACTTGAATCTGACAAGAAATTCAGCAAAGGATTATGGTCAATTCCTTTGTCTATTGGTTTAGAAGATGAAATCTCTAAAAAATTATTCACATCAAAATCAACATCAATAAAATTGCCAAAAAATACCATGGGCCTTATTGCCAATTATGGCAGAAAGGGATTTTATCGTGTAAAGTATAATGAAGGAATTTTGCTTGATTTGAAGATGTTAGTTGATGAAAAACGAATTCCTGCTATTGATAGATGGGCAATTCAAAACGACTTGTTCTCACTTTGTGTTTCTGGTGATGAACAAATACGAAATTATCTTGACTTTTCTGATGCATATTTTGATGAAGACAGTTATCTTGCATCAGTTAATGTTGCACATAATTTAGCATCTTTGTATTTCCGAACATTTAATGAAACATTTGCAGAAGAAATACGTGATTATGTATTAAATTATTTTAGAAAAATTTTATCTAATTTAGGATGGACTCCACAAAAATCAGATAAACATACTGATGCATTGTTACGTGGATTTGTAATTTCTGCATTAGGTAAAATGAATGATGAGAAAGTTACAGCAGAAGCTCTTCTAAAGTATAAACAATTCTTAAAATCTCCTAGTTCACTATCTCCTGATTTAGTAGAACCAATTTGTTCTATTGCTGCATGGAATGGTAATGCAAAAACTCATACTGAACTAACTAAATTATACAAAAATGCAAAAACTATGGAAGAAAAACTTCGATTCCTTGGTGCCCTTTGTGGTTTCCAAGACAAAAAACATTTGTTAAAATCCCTTGATTTCTCTCAAACCTCTGAAGTTCGTTCTCAGAACATGCAACTACCAATAATGAAAGTTGCTGCAAATCCCTATGGCGATAAAGTTCTATGGCCTTGGCTTAAGAAAAACTGGAAAAACCTAAACAAAAAGGTAGGTCATGGAAATCCACTATTCAATAGAATTGTAGCTAGTATAACTGCTGTTGCAGACGATTCTATGGAAAAAGAAATTAAAGAATTTTTCAAAAAGAATCCAACTCCTGGTACTGAACGTACTCAATCTCAAACACTTGAACGAATACGAATAAATTCAAAATTCCTTAGACGTATGAGAAAAGAATTCAAAGATGGCTAAAAAACTAGGTCCTCCTATATTTCTTGGAGTTTTTACCATTCTGGCATTAGTTTTTCTAACTGGTGGTGGAGATGATGATAAAGATATTCTTCGTGAAACTTTTACCTTAGAGGCAATTTATTATGATTCAGGACATGTTGAAATTTCATATCTTGATAAATCTGACAAAACAACAAAAGTTGTTTTAGAAGTTCTTGGCATGGAAGAATCTTTTCAAAAATCATTTACTGATTCTGAATTTATTGAAATTGTCCCATTCCCACATGAACCAAAATATGGTTGGGCAGTTAACCCAATAGTTTTAGAAATTGATCATGAAGAATTTGGTCATGTACAACTAAAAACTGAGATACATTCATTAGGTGATTCTGTACCTGTTGTGATTTATTCTAGACATTAGATCGTCAACTCATCTCAAAACCATGCAATACATCAAAAATGATGCAATACTAACAAATGCAAGATAGTTGAGACTTGGGCATAATGGTTTACAAAAATAAAGTCTGAAATCATTCAACAGCAAGGCATTCTACTGTGTTGCACAACTAACCATCTGATCCGAATTATTGAACCAATTTAGCTTTAGATCTCAGCTATTTTCATTTCTTATGAACAGAAATTAGAAAACAATCAACAAGTCACTAGTAACTAGGGGTGAACTAATCATGTCATGGGATGCTATTGACTCATGGCAAGAAGAACTAGATGAGATGAACAGGGGCAAAGAAGGAAAAAGGTTTGCGTATCCCGAATCACTCATGAATGCGTCATCTTACGCTAGAGCATGCTTTGGATTGCCATTTAGGCAAGCCCAAGGAACGGTAAAATCACATGCAAAGCACATTCCTGATGTGCCAATTATTCCACCATGCAAAGAAGAGTAAACAAGTTACACGTCAAATTAAACCAAAAAGTTGGCGATGATGATGTGATAATCGCAATTGACAGTACGGGAATCAAAGTGGCAGATAGAGGAGAGAATGGATGAGACAGAAATGGGACGTGAGGCGCGGATTTCTGAAAATCCATGCAGCAGATGATGTCAAAACAAAAGAGACTCTTTCGCTAAAAATAACAGACGAGCGTTCCCATGATGCCTAACACTTGCCCTCTCTGGTAGAACAAGCAGGAAAAATGGCAAGAAAATAGCAAAGGTTCTAGCTGATGGCGCTGCGTATGATTCCAAAGATGATTTTTCATACTGTTATTATGACAAGGAGATGCTGCCTGCAATTAAAGTGAGAAAGACATCATCCATACACACTGACTGCTACCAAAGACGAAAATCTGTTTTGGCTCAATTATACAATTTGGATCTGTGGAAGCTTGGCGTAAGCTATGGCGATGGATGGGTTGCAGAATACGTCTTCTCATCATTCAAACGTCTCTTTGGCGAGCATGTCATGGCACACAGATATTCTAACATGGTAAAGGAATTGGAATTAAAAGTGGCGTTGTACAATTTGTTTGCAAGCATATGATTAGACAAATGTTTCATTAGTGTAAACTGTAAGAAAAATTACTTAGTTGTGCAACACAGTAGATTAAAAATTAGGATTAGCTATGCCCAAGTCTCGACTAATTAGATTTCAATTATTTTCTCACAAGAACGACACTTTACTGTAACAGTTTTTTCAGGCAATCTCTCAAATCGTTTAGAGCCACATTTTGGGCAAATTGGACATGCACGAACTGGTTCCATCAAAATTAAGATAATTCGAGGTTAAATTTAGACATTACAGTCAAGTCAGAGATTATGAATTCAAGTACAAATTACAACAAAGATCAAATCTGAGCAGAGAAGCAATCAGGAATTATAGAATCTAGAGATTACCCATGTTATGAAATCTAATCATCACATACTTTACAGAACAGCGCCACTACCAAGAATCCTAATGGTAGTAGATTCAGGTTTTAAAATTACTGCAATATCACCTACATTACAAACTATAGGCTTTTCAAAAGTTAATTTTAATGGAGATATAGACAAAAATTTTGCAGCTTTAATTTGTAACCCAACACAAACTAGACACATTTGATTTTCTGAAATATCTCCTTTGTAAAATTGGTTCTTTGTAAAATCAAGTCCAATTTCAGATTTTATATCAACTGTATTTTCTTGAGCAATTACATCTCCGCGACTGACTTCATCAGGATTAGCTCCTTTTACCGCAAGACCTGCTCGTGCAGGACAAATTGATTCTTCAACAGGATCATCATGCATTTGAATTGATTTTATAAGAACATCAATTCCTGCAGGATATAATTTCAAATTATCATATTGTTTGATTTTCCCATTAGTTACTTTGCCTAAAAGGACAGTTCCAACTCCTTTAACATCAAAACAATGATCAATTAACATTTTAGATGAACCATCATTTGAAAAAGGTTCAAGTTTATCCATTTCTTCTTTAATATGATCTTGATCAACTTTGACATATTTTTCAATTACAGTTCCTTTGATCATCGCATCTAATTTTGATTCATCAACATCAAAAGTATGGGATAAAATACCTTGAGTCTTTTTCAAAGAATCAAGTGCAATAATTTGTTCACCAGTAAATTTGTCCAATTTATCTACATGGAATATGACATATTCTGCAAGATTAATTGCCTGAAAAAGAGGCTGAATTTTCTCAGGAAATCCACTTGGAGTCACCCAAGTTTTAATGATATCCGATTCTTTTCTATCATAAAGTGAAATATCAGTAACTGTACCTATTTTTCCAAAATCAGATGCAATATCTTGTTTTCCTAAAATTACAAAATTGACAGATTTAACCAATAGTCTCAGGTGGGGAATAGGCTCTAAAAACCATACTAGTGAGAACTAACAAGGATATTCGGAAAGATCTACAAAAAGTTCATAATTTTCATCTAATATATGCAGATGATGCAATATTAATTTTTGACTAGAGCCAAAAGATTTCATAATAAAGTATGAAGTTAATTTTTCTATAAAAAACTAACGAATGAATCATACTAAAGCTAAAATGAATAAAAAATCTATGGAAATGAATTCAACACAACAACATAACTTGCAAATCTATGATTTTTTGGTTTTACTAATTTTTGATGATATTTACTAACTGGTTTTCCAATTGCACCATTAAGACCAAGAGGGCCTTGAACATATTTTTCATTATCAGCCCAATTAAGAACTTCATCAGTTGGAGCATAATGGTTTACAATTTTTTTATGTACAATGTTTTGAAGGAGTTTGCCATATTTTTTAGAAGAAGGAACATCTTTAGTTATTGATGCACCAAAAAAGTACACACTTTCTATAATTCCAATATTTTGTTTTTTCTTTGCAAGATATTCAATGGCACTCAATATTATCTGAGAGCCCAAAGAATGACCCATTAATCTGATTTTGATTTTAGGATTGATTGATTTAAAATCCTCGATAAAGATTCCAAGATTACGACCATTTTTCTTGGCAATTGTTTGTCCTACTGTAAGAGCATGTTTTGCATGTTTGGTTAAATGTGCTCCAGTGGTATTAGAGTCATAACTAAATCCAATTACAGGGTGAGAATATCCTAATTTACGTAAACGTTTTTTTGCCAATAGAACTTTAGCTACAGCTCCTGCATTGTCATTACGTAAACCATGAATCATTATTACTAGTTCTTTTGAGGAAGAGAGTTTGGAAAATGATTTTTTAGGATATAGGAAATAATGATTTTTTTTCAGAGTCTTTCCAGTAGAAAGATCATAATATCCTCTAGTGGAGATTCTAGGAATTAGAGTCAATTTTCAAGACAAACAAGGGCATCTGAATAAATTATGAGATGTGAAATCAAAATCTTGTTCATGTAAAAATTACAAATTATGTGTATAAAATCCTTGATAATTATTAAAAATTATATGACGGGATTAATCTAGGATCATACTAACAACTCATCTTAAAACTGATCATTTAGTGAAATTTTTACGATCATCCTGATCTAACAATTGCCGAACATGACTAATTTTCATGCAATTTCAGGAATTGACTGACAGACAGACAATGGGACATGATAAAGCCACACATTCCAAAACCTGCCAAGACGGGCAGACCAAGAGACGATGACAGAAGAATCATCAACGGAGCAATCATCTGCGTCTTGACATCCGGATGCAGGCGGAGCGAGATGCCAACAAAACATGGTGATGATTATACTGCAGACAGAAGACTGAACTCTTGGCAGCAAAAAGGAATCCAGAAGAAGATTCTCAAATGTGCAATCAAGACGGCACATAAATACGGTAAAATCAATTTGCAAAAAATATCGTCTGACTCCTCATCAGTACGCAACAAAAAAGGGGCAATGCGACAGGATATGACGGATTCAAAGTTGTGGCCTCTGGCCACGATACAATTCTAGGCACAAAAATACACGTTGCTGTAGATGGCAACGGTTTGCCAGTATCAATTGTAATGAGTCCTGCAAATATTCATGACAGTGCCAAATTTGTAGATGTTATTGAAAACATTTCAGATTATTTGGATGGATCCATGGCAGAGGAAATTTCAACAGTCTGTGCAGACAAGGGATATGATGCTGCATACATTAGAAACTATTTGAGGAATAACGGAATTAGATGCTACATTCCATATAGGGAGAATTCAAAATTTGTTGTGCCAGATAATCAGCAAAATATCTGCAACAAGACAAGATTTGTGGTAGTGGAGAGATTATTCCTTGCATGGTTGAAAAATGGTTTTCATAGGCAACTCATCCTAAAACCCTCCAATACATCATGATTGATGCCAGGTATGCAAATCCCAAACAATCATCACAGTTCTTTTCGTATCTGATTGCCGTTCTGTGAAAGCCACACCTGAGCCATGCGAAGAATCGTTCCACGACAAACCTTGTCTTGCCATGATGTCTTTGATCCCTGTTTTGTGCAATGCTCTTTGAGTTCCTTTTGTACGGGATGCAACAGTCAATTTCGCAGCATCTGAGATAATTCCTAATTTGTTTCGCATCGTACCCCCTATCAGCATATGCAGAGACAGTTGTCTGCATCAGGCTGTTATCTGCAAATTCCGAAATGTTTTCCATGACATCAATGAATTTTGTGCTGTCACGTTGGTTTGCAGGACTGGTTCTAATCGAAATTGGCAAACCGTTTTGCTCTACGGCAACATGTATTTTTGTGCCTGAAATCCTCTTGAATCCGTCATATCCTATCTTATCCCCCCTTTTTTGGCAGCAATCGATGAGGAGTCAATTGATATTTTTTGGAGGTCAATCCTGCCTTGCCTGTGTGCGGATTTTATTAGTTTGGAGAGAATTTTTTTCCATATTCCTTTTTGTTGTAACTCTTGGAATCGAAGATGTGCAGCGGGTTTTGAGCCGTACTTGCCTGGCATGTCTGCCCGTCTGCATCCGGTAGCTAACGCAAACAGAACCCCGTTGATTGTCGTCCTGTCATCACGTCTCGAACGTCCTGTTTTGGCAGGTTTTGGTAATTGCGGTGCAATGGTACTCCATTGGGCATCTGAGATTTCCTTGTGAATCATGAAAAACGTTTCAACAATGCTGTTCTTGGATCTGTATTGTCATGAATAATTTACCAAATGATCTGTTTTAGGATCAGTTAATTATTTTTGTAAACCATTATGCCCAAGTCTCAAATATTTCATTAGTGTAAACTGTAAGAAAAATTACTTAGTTGTGCAACACAGTACCAATGGACATATCTATACCGATCAAGTATAAATAATCATTACTTGACATAATCTGTTATGAAACCTCATCTTCTAGCTGCAGTCATGGCCTTCTCTGCTGTCTTATTGGTGCCAGGCAGTGCTCTTGCCAACTATTCAAACCAGCTAGAGGATGGCAGTCATGATGATGATAACTATGGTTTTTCGCAGCAAGCCCTGGCGTCTGGTCCAGTTGACTATTCCAAGGATGGCGACACTGAGACCAACCTTACTGCCCTAAAAGATGCACACCAAGAGCTAACTGAAGTTATGATAGACCAGAACAGCTCCGAAGATCTGACAGTTCCTGACATTCCATTTATTTACACATATGTCGCAGGAGACAAATTAGTTGTTGGACTGCATTACATTGCAAAGCTTGTTGGAATAGAGTATACCGAGCAGCAGATACAAGATGCATTGGGTTATGACATACCTGTTGTTATAGAGTATGGGTACATCAAACTTGACTCTCATGTGCCTTCGGGATTGATGAATACTTATGAGTCTCTTTATCCTAAACTATGCAACCCGATAAAGTCCGGATACATGGCATCATGCAAAGCAATGGCCAAAGACATGGCTCAAGACGGCAAGCTCCCGGCATCTGAGCTTGGCAAATATGCAAAAAAGACCGCCACTCCACCTCCTACCACAGCTGTAACCCCGCCTTCATCAAAAACTACTCCATGCACAGTTGATCCACGCAGCTCAGAATGCACATACTACAAGTCCTACAACAGGTCATGCCACTATCATGATCACAGTTCATGTGGCATATTGGCTGACAGAATAAATCAAAGCGGTTATGACACAAAATGGTTATTCTCTTCCCCATTACCTTATGATCTAAAGAATTTCAAGTCAAAGCTTGTGGGCGATAGCATTGAGATTGCATGGAAAAACCCCATCTCATACAAGTACGTCAAGTTGTATTCAATTGACACCAGTAATGGCAAGTCAAGCTACCTTGGCCAGCTACCTAAAGGAACGGCAAGTCATGCTTTTGATGGCATGCCTGGCAAATCTTACAAGTTTTACTTTAAGGTCTATTATAATTACCAGTATCCTACGGGATATGCACCAAACAAGTATTTTGATATTATGACACCTATTACAATACCATTGCCAACATGCGGTCCTCCTCAAATTTTACAGGAGAACAGATGCGTGGACTTGCCAAATTGCCAGCCTGATGAGAAGCTAGTCGAATTACAATGTGTTGACAGATGTCCTGCTAGTAACGAGAGATGGAATGGCGTTATGTGTATTGTGATATACTGCCAAGCAGGCTATGAGATTAAAAACAATGCATGCGTTGAGAAACCAAAAACCAAAATTGTGCCACCTGTTGTAGACCCATCACAAAATAATACCAAAACCAAACTGATGGGCGGTATGGAGATGTTTATGAATGGTGCTTTTATAAACCCATTTGACAAAAAAGAATACCGAGAAAATAACCTAGATTCTACAATTACACTTGGTGTTGAACTTAAAAACGGAAACACCGGAATTCTTACAGCAGCTCATGGCGTATTGCATACTGCAGGTAATAGTTTTACCAAATCAATACCACATCCTGAATTTTATGTAAAACATAATGATACAAAATATGTATTTTCAAATAAAATTGATAAAGTTAGTGTTTTTGAAGATAGTGTAAATAGTGAATCTGGTTTCATTCCTGTAAGTAACTTAATGTTTCTAATCCCACCTAACAAAATACTAGCATTAAATGGTACTGAATTTAATGTGATACATGGTAATGCTACACAGTTGCAGTATGGTGATTCTTTGCACTTGTATGGAAAAGAGACCAACTCCAAAAATGGTACATTGCATTTTACAGATGTGACTTTTACTAGTACTGGTACTGTTTTTATAGATATGATGCTTGGGAATTATACCAGTGTTGGTGGTGATAGTGGAGGTCCCATAATACATATGGATAACAATACTGCAAAAATAGTTGGAATGCATAAAGGTGTAATATGCACTGATTACAACACTGCCAATCCAAATTTTAGAGGTAACAGTGAGCATGGTTTTGAGTATGTCGCTGAATGTCCATCAAATATAAAATACAAAATATTCAGCCCTTGGGAAAATATTGTGACCTTTTATGATCTCAAATAACTATAATGTATTTTTGAGTGTGCTATTTCTGTTCATATTAGTCCCTTTCATGCCGTCTTATGCAGAACTTGATGAGGCTTGTAGGGATTCTTTTGTGTTGCTTCATAAAACCACTACTGGTCAACCTGTATGCGTTAAGAGCACTAGCGTGGACAAGCTTGTCCAACGCGGGTGGGCCATAATACCGGAAACATCACAATTATCATCTTTATCAAAAAGCATAGTAAATGCAAATAACCAATTTGGTCTAGATATGTATTTAGAGCTTACAAAGAATAACGATGATAATCTGTTCTTTTCACCTTGGAGTATTTACAACTCTGCTGCATTATTATATGAAGGTGCTAGTGGTACTACGTCTAATGAACTGATTAAGGCATTTGGTTATTTAGATAATCTGCAACAACAAAGAGATAAAATTAAAACGATAAATGATAATCTTGACAGAAAAGGCACTGCATATAATTTTACCATTGCCAATTCAATATGGCTTGACTACGGGTTTACTCCACTGCAAGAGTATGTTGATATTGCAGAGGTATATTATGATAGCACAGCTCAAACAATTGATTTTAAGACAGAGAATGATATTAACAAGATTGATGATTGGATCAGTAAAAAAACGAATGGTAAAATTACTGGAATCTTTGACAAAAGGCCTATTGATGAGAAGGCCAGGATGATTGGCATCAATACTGTGTATCTTACTGCATCATGGGATTCTGTATTTCATGAGAGCGACACATATGTTGGTAATTTCTGGATAAACAATACCGAATCTGTACCTGCAACAATGATGTATCAGGAATCCCCCAACCATAATATGTCATTTATGTTTGCAACCACAGAATTGGCACATATAATGAAAATGCATACTGTTAATCATGAAATGTCTATGGTTGTGTTTTTACCTTGGGAGAAGGATGGATTGGACTCACTTGAGAAATCATTTTCTATACAGATGCTCGATGATCTAAATTTTATCTATGCTAGAAACGTCCAGTTGACATTGCCGAAGTTTATGTTTGAAACTCAATATGATCTTGTACCAATATTGAAAACAATGGGAGTAAATACATCCTTTAATCCATTGGTTGCTGACTTTGCAAAAATATCTCAAAAAAACACTTTGTATGTTGGTGATATGTTACATAAAACCTACATTGATGTCAATGAGAAAGGAATAGAAGCAGCGGCTGGAACTGCAACTCAAATTGTTAATGAATCAGGTGGTTATGAGTTTACAGCAGATCATCCATTTATATTTATGATCTTGGATAATGATTCAGAAAACATATTGTTTGTGGGAAGATATGTTGTACCTGATGAACTCAATCAAACTTAACCAATATTGCTCATACAACTAATCACATAATCGCAATAACTGTTAATCTGAAAATCATATCTTTGACTATTCTCTAATAAAGTAATTATTTTTGTAATTTTCCTTACATACTTTACTGCCATCAATCTCAAACTTGTAACTAAAGCCTTCAGCAAAGGCAGGCGTTGCAAAAAACCCTACAGCAAAAAACATGATTAGAAAAATTAGATGAGTTTTTTGGTCTTGTAGCAACCATACCCGAATAACACATTCTAGTTTAGTAACTCGATAAGTATTGTATACAATTAATCTAAACAATATTTCATTGTCTTGAGTGGTGCCATTCCTTGATGTTATGTCTCCGGACATCATCCTCTTTACAACAAAAAAGACTGTCTCAGATTTGTTTCTCTGGGAATACGACTGCTTTGGAAAGATTCCCTTCGTCTCCTTTCTGTGAATTCCACTCGTTCTGTATATTGGAACGTCTGCATATCCAGTTGGAATGATTGTAGCAGCCGTACCAATCTTTCTTGCACCAACATGGTTGTTCTCATCATCAAAACCCATGTCTCCAAGAACAATGTCAATTAAAGTAATTGTATTTGTTTTTTCCAACAATGGCAGAAAATCAGGATTGTCATGCTGTATATCATGATCAACTCATCTCAAAACTGATCATTTAGTGAAATTCTTACGATCATCCTGATCTAACAATTGCCGAACATGACTAATTTTCATGCAATTTCAGGAATTGACTGACAGACAAACAACGGGACATGATAAAGCCACACATTCCAAAACCTGCCAAGACGGGCAGACCAAGAGACGATGACAGAAGAATCATCAACGGAGCAATCATCTACGTCTTGACATCCGGATGCAGGCGGAGCGAGATGCCAACAAAACATGGTGATGATTATACTGCAGACAGAAGACTGAACTCTTGGCAGCAAAAAGGAGTCTGGAAGAGGATCCTATCCGGTTTAACCAGAACAGCTCACAAGCAAGGAAAGATCAACCTGCAAAAGATGATATCCGCTGACTCCTCGACAATCCCTGCCAAAAAGGGGGCAGCGTAACAGGATATGGCGGATTCAGGAAGATTTCAGGCGCAAGGACTCGCGTTGCCGTAGGGCAGAACGGATTTCCAATCTCAATCAGGACCAGTCCTGCAAATGTTCATGACAGTGCAAAGTTTGCAGACGTCATGGAAAGCATTTCAGAGTTTATGGATGATGATTGCACCATCAAACAGATTGCCTCAGTTTATGCTGACAAGGGAGGATATGGCAGTACGGCCATTGGAAGCTATTTGAAAAATAGCTTCCAATTGCACGTATTCCATTTGGAAGGAATAGCAGATCATCAGAGAACAAATCGCACAAAAAACATGATTCGGTTCGATGCGCTGCGGGGAGATTATTCTTTGGCTGGCTCAAAAACGGATTTCACAGAACAGGAATCAGATATGAAAGGAGGTGTGAAGACTGTCCTGCGTTTGTCAGTATTGCGTCATTTTTGATGTATTGCAGGGTTTTGAGATGAGTTGAACATAACTGAGACAAACAGTCATGGGGCATTACCGTTCGATATGCAGATGGGCCAAAGAACGGCCTGAACGTCCATTTTTATTCACAAAAGGAATTGGATGTCCTGTGCAAAGACTTTGATTATGTTTTGCCGCCATACGAAACCACGGAGGCCAGAAGTACGCCAAACAGTGGGAAACGGTTCTAAGAAAAAAATAGAAATGAACATCATCTCATCAATACAGAAAAAATACCCAAATTTGCTCAAAGACAAGAATATCTTAGCATGCACACATGCAACTGATGCAACAGAATCATTTCTTGATGCAATGTCTTGTCTTGGAGCTAAATTATTTTACATTCCAATCCCATACAGCAAAAACCATACAAGCATTGAAAATATCAAGAAAATCAGCAATCTAAGATTGATCAAAACAAGAGCATTATCAAAAATAATAGGACCATAGACATCATCATAGAAGACGGAATGAGAATCAGTCAAGAAATATATAAAAATTATAAACTTGACATAAAAGGCACCATTTATTCCATTGAACGGACAACTAGCGGCATTTCCAAATTTGATAAATCTCATACACCATATCCTGTTATCAACATAGCACAATCCAAACTAAAGTTTAGAAAAAATACCTTGACTTGCATAAAAATTACACATTTGCTTTAAATTATCACCAATTGGGTGTAATGACAATGCAGAGTGATGCTTACCTCAAATGTATTGAACCACAATGTGGGTTAGAGTATCTAATAGAGAGTACAAATGTACAATGTGAAAAAGGGCACATGCTAGATGTCAAATATAAAAATAACCCATCAGAGAATCTAAAAGAAGTATTTTACAACAGACGAAATTCACAGGGCAATATTTTCAACGAAAGTGGTATTTGGAGATTTAGAGAATTGTTAAACTTTTGCCAAATAGATACGGAAAGTATTGAAGAATGTTCTAAAAATTTAGTATCGCTTGATGGTGCAGAGGGAAGACAATCAAAACCATACCAGATGTCAAAAGCTGCAGAATTTATCGGAATATCAAATGACGGGTTATGGTTACAACCAGAAGGATACAATCCAAGTGGCTCATTCAAAGATAACGGCATGGTAACAGCTGTGACACATGCAAAAATGGTTGGTGCAAAAAAAATTGTTTGTGCATCAACAGGCAATACTTCAGCATCGGCAGGAATGTTTGCAGCAAATGAAAGAATGAATTGTGATGTATACATTCCAGCAGGACAAATAGCACCAGGGAAACTTAGTCAAGCATACCAGTTTGGAGCACAGATAATTGAAGTTGATGGAAATTTTGATGATGCATTAAAACAATCATTAGATGATGCACAAAATCATGATGGATACACAGTAAATTCAATAAATCCATTTAGAATAGAAGGACAGAAAACAATTCCATTTAGAGCATTAGAGTATCTACATTGGGAAGCTCCTGATTGGATAGCATATCCAGGCGGAGCTTTAGGAAATACATCAAGTTGTGGTAAAGCATTAATGGAATTGCATGAATGGGGATGGATTAAAAAAATTCCAAGAATAGCAGTAATAAATTCAGAAGGCGCAAGTACATTATCAGATTTGTATAATGGTAAGTTTGAAGGAGAAGAACTTCGTTGGAACAAAGGCAGTCCCAATACAGAATTAATTTCAAGGTATTACGATCATTTAGATAAAAAAAAACTATTACCAAAAACAAAAGCCACTGCAATTCAGATTGGAAGACCTACAAATATTTTGAAAGGCTTACGTGCATTAGAATTTACAAATGGGGTTGCAACCACAGTCTCAGATTCTGAAATGTTAGATGGAATGTCAGTCGTAGGTCTCAATGGGTTTGATTGTGAAATGGCCTCAGGGGCATCAGTTGTAGGAATTAAAAAATTAATCAATGAAGGAATAATCAAAAAAGATGACACAGTGGTTGGAATTCTTACAGGCAGACAAAAAGATGCAATGTTGCCTGTAGAATATCACAATAACTCAGAAAATAAATTTGCAAATCCACCAAAAAATTAAAAAAACATCTTACAACATACTTAAGTCTATAATTTCTAAAGGGAATTCATGAATTTCAATTGTGTCTTTCCATCCTGTAATTACAAACGCAATAATATCGAAGAAAAAGAATTTCTAAAACATTTGAAAGAAGAACATAATAATGAAATGATAGAGGTATCAAAAAAAGAAAAAATTCCAATTGAGATGGTAGAAATGATGACCATATCAAACTCAAAGGCATTCATCAATTCTTAGAGTATAAAATGGATTTAGCCTCATATTCTAGGCACAATTAATCAAAAATTTTCATAATATCTTAAGAGTTAAATCTGAGTTTTAGATGAGGAATAGGGTTACTTTTTAAACTATGTGATTTTTATTACTATAATGTATAATGTCAGGTATGAAGTAATTTCGCCATATTCTCCAGAAAAAATGCCAAAGAAAATACAGAAAATCACATTACAAATAATTTCCCAGTTCACAAAAAAAGGTGAAAAATTCTATCCAAGAGATTTAATTAAAACAAATGAAAAAATAATAAAATACAAATGCTCTTACAGCTCATTTAGAACATATCATTATAAGGCCTTGTAGAAATCATTCATTTTTGACCCGTTTGTGATCAGTTCTGGCCAATTCTGATCTATCTATCTGAAATGCGGGTTTTGCCCCACAATATGAAGTCATTTTACACCAGGATGTGCCGTACAATGCTAAACATTATCAGACGATGCAGGATTCCGCGTTACCTGCATCCCAAATCCGATCATGCCTGTTCCGTATGGACGCGCACACATGATTCTACTGGTGATCCGCCGGTACGAATCCAAGAGTTGCAGAAGGCTTGTCCAGCTGTCAGAGGAATGTGTCGGGATTCGGGAATATCTCGGATTCTCTAAAATTCCTCACTGCGCAACGCTGCAAAAGGCAGCTGCAAGATCGGAGGGCAGCCTGCTACACAGGATGTTGCAGGAGTTCATCCCGTACAAAAGAGTCAGGCTGGTTCTGGCAGGAATTGACGGCGGCGGGTTCAGTTGCAGCACTGCGTCATACTACTACACAAAAAGAGCCCGGTTACGCAGAAACTTCCTAAAGATAGTCGTATGTGCAGACATGAATTCTCAGCTGATCTGCGCTGCAATCATACATCATGGCATGCGGCACTACAATCCTGACTTTCTGCCATTGTCGTACAAGACAAGCGCAGCTGTTGCCCCGGTCGATACTGTGTTGGGCGACATGGGTTTTGATGATGAGAGCAATCACGTTGGTGCAAGAAAGACTGGTACGGCTGCCGCAGTCATTCCAACTGGACATGCTGATGTCCCAATACGCAGAACAAGTGGGACTCACAGAAGGGAGATGAAAAGGAACTTTCCAAGGCAGCTGCATTCTCGGAGAAACAGATCTGAGACAACCTTTTTTGTCGTAAAGGGATGATGTCCGGAGACATAACGTCAAGGAATGATGCCACTCGCTCAGGACAATGAGATATTGCTTGGATTGATTGCATGCAATTCTTATCGAGTTGCAAAGTCAGAGCCTGTTGTTTTGGCATGGTTTCTACAAGGCCGTTATAGTGGTGTATCAACACCCATTCATATATAAGATTTAAAATCACTCAACTTTGTCCAATCTATTAGACAAAACCTCTATTCCTTGTCCATTGGCAGTAACAATTTCCACGATTGAAGGAATGAGATCAGTATTTTTTTTCATTTCATTTAATTTTTCACAATTAATCCCAATTTGTTCTTTTAACGTGTTTAATTCAGGATTAAAAGAGAGGGATAACTTGTAAAAATGTTCATCTAGATACTTTTTAGTTTTATCGTCCATAACACTATAACAATATAGTGTTATTTTAACTTTAAAATTGATTTTCACTCCAGGACAAGTCAAGCCCCCATGATTTAATTTTAAATTAATTTAAAATGAAATTTAATTTTAATTTCAATTTCATTGCACACCTAGCTGAAGCTTGTTCAGTCTCTGCCACTGCACATCTGAAGGTTTCAGTAACAACACTAACTGTCAGTTTACAAAATTTGATTGAAATATTTCCACATGTAAAAAAATAATCTCTGATGCGTTAATTTTTGCAATAGGATTTTGAGATAAGAATGAGGCACAAAAAAAGGTACAAAATAAAAACAACTCTACTATATTTTATTTTGCAAACAGGCAATCAAGACAGATGAAATGGCAAAGAAGATTCTGTCAGATTGGCTGAAAAAACGATAGCAAGCAAATTAAAATATCAAATACTGAGGGAAATTACAAATGGCATGCATTGGGATCTGTAAACAATACAAGGCAAAAAAAGACTATCAAAAGAGTTTTTACGAAATGGGATTCAAGCGATGCTCAACTTGTGAGATCTTTATCAATTGGGAAGGAAACAACTGCCCATGTTGTGGAATGGGATTAAGAACAAAACCCAAAGGTACAGATGGAAGGCACAGAATGATTGCAGCATTTCAAACCAGAATATAGAAATTTGGTAAAAACTAGGCACAAATTTATCATACAAAGTAAGATTTTATGCTTAAAACATAGTCTTAAATCTGAGTTTTTTTAAATTTAAAATAACCAAAAGATGGTGCAAAAAAACTAAATGAATAACAGACACAGTTTGTCTAAGAAATTTTTCTGGAGAAGATCATGGTAGATTTATGGATTGAAATAACAGCGTTAGCTGTTTTAATTGGGCTATCAGGATTTTTCAGTGGATTAGAAGTTGCATTAGTAGGCGTAAGAAAATCAAAAGTTGTTCAGTTAGTAAATGAAGAAAAAAAAGGTTCAAAAGCATTACACAAATTAAAAACAAATCCAAGTTGGATGATGTCAAGTGTTAATCTTGGCAATAATCTTGTAAATGTTGGGGCATCAGCGCTTGCAACAAGTGTGGCAATCAGATTGTTTGGAGATGACGGATTAGGAATTGCAGTAGGGGTGATGACATTTTTGATTTTAGTGTTTGGAGAAATCACTCCAAAAACATATTGTAATGCAAACTCTACTAAAATTGCATTAAGATATGCGCCGGTACTATTAGCATTTAGTTATGTTTTTTATCCATTAGTAAAATTTTTTGAAATGATTACAAAAGGAGTAGTAAAAATAACTGGAAGTAGTTATGTTCCTCCGCCAATTACTGAAGAAGATATCAAAGGGGTAATTGATCAAGGATTAGAAGAAAAAGCTCTAGAAAAAGAAGAGATGGAATTAGTACATGGTGCATTAAAGTTTGATGACACAGTAATTCGTGCTGTAATGACTCCCAGAACAAAGATGTTTTCATTAAATTCGAAATTGATATTATTTGAAGCACTGCCACAAATTAACCAAAGTGGGCATTCAAGAATCCCAATTTTTGGCGATACAAGTGATGATATTGTGGGCTTTATTCATGTACGAGACGTTCTCAAAGAATTAGAAAAAGACAACAGAATGGCAAGTTTAGAACAAATTGCAAGAAAACCTGTTTTTGCATCTCAAGAAAAAATGGTCAGTTCATTACTAAAAGAAATGAAAGGAAGAAAGACACACATGGCAATAGTAGTAGATGAACATGGAGGAGTTGAAGGATTAGTAACCCTGGAGGATTTACTTGAAGAAATAGTAGGAGAAATTGAAGATGAGACAGACCTTACAAGAACTACAGGGTATGAAAGAGTTGATCAAGATACAATAATTACAAATGGAGATATTAAGATAGGCACAGTTAATGAAATATTCAAAACAAAAATTCCAGAGGGGAATGATTATGCATCACTTAGTGGATTACTTCATGAACGACTTCAAGACATCCCACAAGAAGGAGATAAAGTAGAAACAGAAGAACTTAGAATAGTTGTAGAAAAGGTTTCAAAAAATATGCCTCAAAAAATTAGAATTGAAAAAATAAAAAATTAGTTTTGTCTAGCAAAATGATCTCGTAGTTTTTGCTTTTTTTCTTTCATATGGAAAATAGATTCGGTGTGAGCAAATGCATCTTCATAAGATTTGTCAAACAACATGGCTTGCATCAGCATGTGATTTTCAGGAATGACAATTCCGGTTTGATCATCAGAATACATCATTTGAACAGTATCGCCAATAGAAGCGGTCATGTTAGCATGAATGTGAATCATATTGGTATCAGTAAAATTAAAGCCCATGTTTTGAGCATAGTCTCTAACATCTTTAGTGCCTTTTGCGCTCCATAAAGTAACAACACCAAATTCGTTTGTAAAAGTTTCATGAATCTCAGAAGGCTTTGGTGCAACATCTTTGAATCTAATATCCATTATGTGCAAATGCATTTGTCTTGTTGGGACTTTAATTGCACGTACAAAAAGGGGGGCATCTTTTCCAAAGTATGTTTTAACGTCACCGCCATGATGAGGGCTCTCAGTCATTTCTATTGTGTCTGAAAGTTTTTTTTCAGTTTGTTCAATATCTGCCCAGCGTCTAACTAATGTAACATCAAATCTGATCAATTTATCACCAAATTTATCACGTAAGGGTTCCAAAATTCTACCCATCCCAGTAACATTACAACTACCTTGCATAACGTGTTGTTTACCTAACGCAAGATCATAGTTTGCTCTAGAATTAAACAATAAATCTGAAACAGACTCAGACCCAACAACAGATTCTCCACCTTGATAAATGGCAAGGATATTTTTTGGTTCATAAAGATTTTTTTTATTTTTGTAACCATTACCGCCAGGAGCTGCATCAATAACTAAATCACAATCATCAAGTGCAGATTCTATAGTGCCACTAATTTCATAATTATAAAAATCATTTAGTTTTTTTCCAGGAACATAAACTTTCAACCCTCTAGAAATAGGAATTTTTACATTTTCGTCAGGAGAATATTTGCCAACTCCAATTACTGAAATTTCAGGATCGTCTTTTAGAAAAGAGGTTATTCTACTACCAATAGAACCATATCCATTAACAAAAACTTTCTTCACATCTTCATTAGATTTGGCCTATTTATTTAGATTAGCAAATCTCAAACAAAAAATGACATTTGGATACTAAAAGACTAAATTAGTTAGGAATACCCAATAACTATTGATACATGGTCCATCTCTTGCAATAGGTGCAGGAATTGCATCTGTTGTAATGGTAATAGTATTTTTAGGATTTGAAGGAATTTCAAATGAAACAGAATTAGAAATAGAACCTACGCCAACTATGCAAGAAGCAGGGCCTCCAAAAGTTACTGTAGATACGTTCTTGGAAAATGGGTCACCGATACTTGGAAATCCTGATGCCCCAATTACACTTGTAGAATTTGGTGACTACCAATGTCATTTCTGTAATGTTTTCTTCCATTCAACTGAAGACAGCATATTGAAAAACTATGTAGAAACAGGGAAAGTAAGAATGATCTTTAAAGATTATACCATAATAGGTCAAGACTCCATTACTGCAGCACATGGTGCTCATTGTGCAGATGATCAAGGGATGTTTTGGGAATATCATGACATATTGTATTCAAATTGGACGGGAGAAAATAATGGATGGGCATCTTCTGAAAATCTTGTAAAATTTGCACAAGAGATTGGATTAGATATAGATGAGTGGTCAGAATGTATGGTAAATAGTTCTCATTCACAAGTTATTCTTGCAAGTAATGAAGATGCGCGATCTTTAGAATTAACAGGAACTCCTGCATTTTTTGTGATTGGATCAGATGGAGCAGTCACACGAATTTTTGGGGCACAGCCATATGAAACATTTGAGAGTACTTTTGAAAAAGAATTAGAGAAGTAAGTAGCGATCAATAAGCAAAATGCCAGAAAAGCGTTAAAATTTCCTTCCTAGTTAGATAGAATTTACGCAATAACCTTATTAATCAATTCTCGGAGCCAAGTTTATGGCAGCTGGAATAGATGACATTTCAATATACATTCCAAGATTGTATATCGATGCAGCAGATTTTGCAGAAGCCAGGGGTTTAGACCCAGTAAAATTGCAAAAAGGATTAGGAGTTTCTCAAATGGCAATTGTTGATGCAAATCAAGACCCAGCAATTCTTGCAGCAAATGCATGTTTGAAAATTATGCAAAAAAACAAATTATCTCCAGAAGATATTGGAAGATTATACGTATCAACTGAATCATCTTTTGACGAATCAAAAGCAATGAACTCCTATGTTGTCGGAATGTTAGAGCAAGTTTATGGTCAAGGAGCATTTGAGCATTGTGGGGGAGTAGAAACCAAATTTGCATGTGTAAGTGGTTCGTATGCATTGTATGATAATACTAATTGGATTAGAGCGGGAGAGGCAGAAGGAAAATACGCACTTGTGGTAGTGTCAGATATTGCAAAATATGATATGGGTTCAAGTGGAGAGATGACTCAAGGAGCAGGAGCAGTAGTAATGCTTCTCAATGACAATCCAAGGTTGCTAGCATTTGATCCAAAAGTAACAGCAACATCAATCAAAGATGAATATGATTTTTACAGACCATTTGGAAAAGAAACTCCAATTGTACATGGTCAATATTCTAATATGTTATACATGATTCAGGTAAGAAAGGCAGTAGAGGCATACAAGAAAAAGGTAATCTCATCAGGGTTAATCAAAATAGAAGCAGGTGAAACAATTGTAGATCATTTAGACTACATCAACATGCACTTGCCATATAGTAACATGGGCAAAAAAGCATTAGCATATTTAGTAAGACATGAATGGCGTCAACTACCAAGATGGAAAAAAGTAATTCAGGAGATCGGAATGGAAGAACCAATACCAAAAGATCCTCGTGGTACAATTGAATCAGTATTAGGCGATGAAGAATTCATGGCAAAAGATCATGAGTTTACTAAATTATTTACAAAAACACCAGAATACCAAGAGGTGTATGAATCAAAACTTGCAAGCTCGCTTATTGCATCTACAATGATCGGTAATTTGTATACAGCATCATTATACTTAGGATTTAGAAGCAGTTTAGAATTTGAGTATCAAAAAGGAATCAACTTGGATGGAAAAAGAATTGGATTTGGATCATATGGAAGTGGAAGTAGCGCAATGGTATTCAGTGGTGTTATTCAACCAGAATATGAAGAAGTTGTAAAGAATATGAATCTGGAAACAGAAATAGGAGAAAGGAGGAGGTTGACATTAGATGAATATGAAAGCCTACATGAAAATAAATTATCACCAGATAAATCGATGCTACAAACAAAGAAAGAGTTTAGCCTAGTAGATGTAAAAACTGAAACAGAATCTAGAGGTGAAAGACGTTACATCTTTAATGAATAATGCAAGAAGAATCCAATCCAATCAAAGATTATTTGTTTGAATACCTATCAAAATCAGAAGAACAAATTCAAAAATTAATCAATGAAAAAAAATTTTCAGAAATAATTGATGAAACAATAGAAAATTGTTACGATAAAGTCACCACATTAGGTGAAAAAGATGAAAGTATTGCAATTCTAGCAACAGGATTACTACATTTTCTTCTAACTAATGCGCTACTAACAAGTCAAAGAAAAGTAGAACATGAAGGAATTTGGATTGACATTATAATACCAGATTTAAAGACATTAGAAAAAGATCCAAAGAAAACACTCATCATACACATATCAAAAACATCAGATAGTGAAAAAATCAATAAAAAAATTACAGAATTAGAAAAGATTCAACCAGAAAAAGAAAACATCTGGATAGTCACATCTCAAAGTATTTCAAATAACAAAAAATCATTTGTTTTATCTAAAAAAAATAATTCTTTTAATAAAATTATCTTTGAGATCGCACAATTTAGTAATGTAGGTGGGGCAAACAAATTCAAAATATTGCGAGTATAATTAAAATTATTTTAGTAGTGTTTTCACATCAATATTTTTTTTAAAAGTTCTATAAAGAGAAGAATCAGTCATATTTTTAATAAATGGAATAGTACCTAAAACTTTGATACCTGTAAGAGATTGCAAATCTCTTTTTAATTCTGAAACAGTGTATCCCTTCTCAAAATTATTAATTATAATTCCTTTAACAGGAATCTTGCATTTTTCACACATCTTACAAGTCAAAACAGTATGATTAACAGTTCCAACAGTACTTTTAGTTACAATAACTGCAGGGAGTCGCATATCTTTAATTAAATTTGTAACATAGTAATCATTCAAAATAGGAGTCATGATTCCCCCCATACCTTCTACAAGAATCATTTCATGAAGTTTGACTAATTGTTTAAAACTGTTAAAAACAGGATCAAGTTGGGGTTTTATCTTTAAATTTTTCCAAGATGTATAAGGAGATGCAGGAATGGGGAAAAATTGAGGATTCATTAAACTTTCAGAATCACTTACTTGTGCAGCATTTGATAGGATTTCCACATCTTTTGATTTGAATCCTTTTTTTTGAGCAGAACCAGCTGCAAAAGGTTTCATCACACCAGCATCAATGCCAATTTTTCTAAGAGTAATTGCAAGGCCAGCAGCAACATACGTTTTTCCAACATCCGTGTCAGTTCCAGTGATAAAGAGAGATTTCAACAAGATAGACTCAAAATATTTGATTGATTAACGCATCGGTTAATTATTAAGATCTGAAATATTATAAAATCAGTTGAAAAGCTCTGTTTGGCACCCAAACACACAGATGAGCGAATGGGAGTCATTTGATAAAATCACTCAAGGTAAGGGAGTATGGTTAATTGATTCAAAAGGTAACCAAATACTAGATGCAGTAGGTTCAATGTGGTGTAATGTTTGGGGACATTCCCATCCAGAATTAGTCAGAGCAATTACAAAACAAAGCAAAAAACTACAACATTCACCACTATTCAATCTAACAAACGAGCCTGCTGAAAAACTGGCAAAAAAATTAGTGGGAATGTCACCAAGGATGCATAAAGTGTTTTACTCAGATAATGGATCATCTGCAATGGAAATTTCTGTTAAATTGGCATTACAGTATTGGAAGAATATCGGAGAGAAAAAGAAGACAGAGATTGCCACATTAAAAAATGGATACCATGGAGATACATTTGGAGCAATGTCAATAGGCTATGTCCCAGAATTTTTTGGCAAATTCAAAAAACAATTATTTTCAACAATACAATTTCCAGTTCCAAACAAATACCATATACCAAAAAACAATACTTTGTTAGATTATCAAAATCAATGTTTAGAAAACATTGAAAAAAAATTTGTCAAAAATAATAAAATTGCAGCTTTTGTAATGGAAAGTGGAGCACAAGTTGCTGGAGGAGTTATAATTTATCCAAAAGGATTTCAAAATAAAATTAGCAAATTATGTAAAAAATATGATGTGTTATTTGTTCTAGATGAAATTGCAACTGGTTTTGGTCGATTAGGCTCCATGACACAATATCAAGAACAAAAAAGCATTCCAGATATTGTATCATATGGAAAAATGATAACAGGAGGATATCTCACAATGGCTGCAACACTAGCAAACAAAAGAGTATATGATTCATTTTTAGGTGAATTCAACGATTGGAAACATCTGTTCCACGGACACACGTACACAGGAAATCCAATTGCAGCATCAGTTGCAAATGAAAATCTCAAAATGTATCAAAAAAATCAATTAATAAAAAAAATACAAAAAACATCCAAAGTATTTGAAAAATTCTATACTGATCTTTCAGAAATAGACGTTGTGGGTGATATAAGACACAAAGGAATGCTAATGGGAATTGAGATAGTATCAAATAAAAATAAAAAAACACCAATAAATCCAAAAAAATCAATCAACAAAATCTTTTTTGAAGAAGGTAAAAAACAAGGAATCTATCTAAGAACGTTGGGAAATATAGTGATGCTTGTTCCGCCACTAGCAATTTCAGAAAAAGAATTAGATTTGCTATTAAATAGGACCATCAGTACAATCAAGGCAGTGCATTCCAAGGTAGTTTGACTGTTAACCTCAAAGAATACCGGGGTTTAGCCTATCCAGCAATATTATTAATGGAATATTTACAAAAAATAACATGAATGCATTAGAGTTTATCAAAGAATGTCAAGAAAAGGTATTTTCAGGGGCAGGGATTTCCTCAGAAGAAGCAATAAAATTATTCAACATTCCAGATGAAAATTTAAAAGATTTAGCAAAAGCTGCAAATGAAATTACCCGAGATTTTAATGGTGAAAAAATAGACGTAGAACAATTAAACAACATTAAAAAAAATGCATGCAGCGAAGATTGCACATTTTGCGGGCAATCAGCATTTTTTGATACAGGAATTGAAACATACCAATTACCTAGTCCAGAAGAAATTGTAACAAAAGCACAAAAAGCAAAACAAGAAGGTGCTGAATCTTATTGTCTTGTTGCGGCATGGAGAGAGCCATCCCCAAAAGATTTTGAAAAAGTATGTGAGATCATTGATGAAATTAATAAAAAAGTCGGGATTAGTGTAGAGTGCAGTTTAGGATTTCTCACAGTAGAACAAGCTAAAAAACTAAAAGAACTCAAAGTAAAAAGATACAATCACAATTTAGAAACTGCAAAATCAAAATTTTCAGAAATATGCACAACTCACACATACGAGGATAGGTTAGAAACACTAGGAATTGCAAGAGATGCAGGTTTAGAGCTGTGCACTGGTGGAATTATAGGATTAGGAGAAACACGAGATCAAAGATTAGAATTAACATTAGAATTGGCAAAATTGTTTCCAGAAGAAGTTACAATCAACATACTAGTACCAGTTCCAGGAACGCCATTAGAATTACAAACAGAACTTCCAAATTCAGAAATTATCAGAATATTCGCAGTTATTAGATTCCTATTACCAGAATCAGTCATCAAAATCTCAGGAGGAAGAGAAGCAAATCTAGAGGATTCAGGAGAAGAATTACTACAAAGTGGAGCTAATGGAATCATAACTGCAGGATACCTAACTATGGGTGGAAATAATGCTAAAAATGACTTACAGATGATCAAAAAAATAGGTCTTGAAGTGTAAAATCAGAAAAACCAATACCAAATACACTCGACAAAGAAATTCTATAAGCATATAAGATTTCATTTCACAAAAAAAGCACTTGCAAGATAAACTGAACTTTATTGATTCAGAATTAGAAAAAATAAAGCAAAATGATCTGTACAGGAAATTAAAATATGGGAAATCAGATGGGGGGCATATTTCAATTAATGGCAAAAAATTACTAAATTTGTGTTCAAATGATTATTTGGGGATACCCATAACAAAATTAAAAATTAAACAACTCCAATCAAGTTCAAGATTAGTTTCAGGAAACGATGAATCGTATAAAAAATTAGAAAAAAAACTTGCAACACACAAATCAATGCAAAATAGTTTAATTTATCCAACAGGATACATGGCAAACCTTGGAGCAATTCCATCAATTGCAAAAAAAGGAGATATAATTCTAAGTGATGAATTAAATCATGCAAGCATAATAGAATCATGTAAATTATCAAATGCAAAAATCATAGTATACAAACATAATGACATGCAAGATTTAGGGGCAAAAATAAAGCAAAAAGCAAAAAATAAATTTATCGTGACTGAAGGGATATTTAGTATGGATGGGGATTTTTCATCCCTAAAACAAATTACAGAAATTTCAGAAAAATCCAAAGCGATAACAATCATAGATGACGCACATGGGGACTTTGTAGTTGGAAAAGATGGAAAAGGAACCCCAAATCATTTCAAAGTAGCAAAAAAAATCGATTTGCATATCAGTAGTCTCAGTAAAGGATTAGGATCATTTGGAGGGTATGTTGCATCACAAAATAATGTAATTGATTTATGTATCAATAAATCAAAATCATTTATCTATACATCAGCACTACCTACATTTTTAATCGAACATGCCCTAAAAAGATTTGAATCAAACAGGGAAAAACAAAAAATAAAACTAGAAAAAAATATCAAACATATTTCTAAAGGACTAACAGAAATTGGTTATGATATAAAATCAAAAACACATATCATTCCAATCACAGTTGGAAATGAAAAATCAGCTGTAAAATTTGGTAAATTTTTGTTTGATAATGGAGTATTTGTACAACCAATACGATACCCCACAGTACCAAAAAATCAGGCAAGATTAAGAATCTCAGTCACGGCATGGCTATCAAATTCAGATATTGACAAAGCACTTCGAATTTTCGATAAGGCGTATAAGAAACTTCAATGATTAGCGCATAGCATCAAAACCGCCTATAGCAGGAGATCCAATGATCACAGCAAAGGTGACAACTACACCTAAAATAATGCCGATTATGATAAAACGTTTGTTCATGTCAAAAATACCCACATCCCAGTTAAAAACGGATTGTATGCGCATTGGGGATAAATATGGAAGAATGCTTTAAAGGAAAAATCAAGATTGGAATGCATGGCAGAGATAACTCTAGCAGTGGCTGCACTGGCAGGATTAGGATCATTTGTAGCTCCATGCATCTTGCCTATGATACCGGCATTTCTGGCATACATTTCAGGAACAACACTTTCAGAATTAAATCAAAAAAACGGGTCAAAAACAGTAACAATTAACAGAACAGATATTATTTTAAATTCAGTATTTTTTGTTTTAGGGTTCTCAGTGATATTTTCAACATTAGGTGTTATAATTAATAGTGCATTTTCAACATCAACAGGAGAATTAGTTGAAGGATTAAACCAAATTGGAGGAATAATCATAGCAGGATTTGGAATATTTTTACTTCTGTCTATGAAAATTAGTAAACTAAACATGGAAAAGAAATTCTTTCCAAAAAGATCAAAAGCAAGTTATCCAATGTCATTTGTATTTGGTCTAGCATTTGCTGTAGGGTGGACACCGTGTGTTGGTCCAATACTTGGAACAATACTTACACTTGCAGCTACTACACCGTCTGTTGCGTTTAACTTACTGCTTGTGTATTCGCTAGGATTAGGAATGCCATTTATCTTGATAGGAGTGTTTTATTCTAGAGCAAATAAAATAATTCACTCTATGAGTAAACATCTAAAGCATTACAATGTGATTCTTGGAGGATTTATTGTAATTTTAGGAATTCTAGTATTCACAAATCAATTAGCATATATTGCAAATTTCCCACTCCTCAATGAGCTATTACTATTAGGATGAAAGAAATGAAATCAGAAATAAAAACAGCTTTAATTTTAGGAATCGTAATTGTTGCAGGCATAGGTATGATGAGTGTGACATTCTCATCGCTAGACGAAGAAGTAAATTCGGTAGAAACATCTCTTGAAGGAAAAACAATGCCTAAAATAGACAAATCTGGATTTAAAATGGCGCCAGATCTTGTTGGGATTGCACATTATCTTAACACTACACCGGAAAAATTAAAACAAGAAATAGATGGCAAAGTTGTACTTTATGATATTTGGACATATAGTTGCATAAATTGCATCAGAACACTTCCACACATTACTGCATGGGATGACAAGTATTCAGATCAAGGACTATTAATTATCGGAGTCCATTCACCAGAATTTGAATTTGAGAAAAATCCTGACAATGTAGAAATGGCAATAGACAAACACGGAATAAAATATCCGGTTGTAATGGATAACGACATGGAAACTTGGAAAGCATTTGAAAATAGATATTGGCCAAGAAAATACATTGCAGACCATGAAGGATACATACGGTATGATCATATCGGAGAAGGCAGATATCAAGAAACTGAAAAAATTATTCAAAAATTATTAGAAGAAAGATCTGTAGCACTAGGAATTCAAATGGCATCAGCTGCATCACTTGTAGATATTGATGAATTTGAACATACGATGTTTAGGACTCCAGAATTATACTTTGGTTATAAATTTGCAGAACATAGAAACCAATTGGGAAGTGAAGAAGGATTCCAACCAGGAAAAATTGTAACGTATACTGATCAAGATAACATAGAGTTACATAATTTCTATCTGACAGGGGATTGGAAAAATTATGCAGATAGTATGGAACTAGTGTCAGAAAGTGGCGCTATCAAATTGCTATACAATGCAAAGGAAGTGAACATAGTTACAGACAAAGATGCAGAGTTAGAAATACTCATTGACGCAGACCCACTGCCTGAAAAATATGCTGGCACAGACATAGTATCAGGAAACACACTAAAGGTTTCAGAACCAAATCTATATAACATTGTCAATAATGCATATAGTTCATCACATGTGATGGAGATTAAAGTCAAAGGCAAAGGATTCCAAATATTCACATTTACCTTTGGATAGTGTAACCAATGCCTCTTGTAACTCTAGTTACACCACCAAGAGTGACAAATCTCTTTAAAACAAAAATTTCAAGTCATAATGGGGAAATTAAGATATGATAAGTAATTCTTGGAGTCATGCAGAAGGGGAAAGCATATCCCAAAAAGTAATGGGCAAAGTAAGGCCTGATGCCCCTCTAAAGAATAAAATCGATTTTGCTCAAAAAAAATTACAGTTTCAAATTTCCAAATTAGAAGGAATTAATGAAAAATTACAAAAAAAACATGATGTTATATTTGAAAAGATTGTAAATGCCCAAAAAAATAATAAAAATAGTTATGCACAAGCATATGCAGGAGAATTAACACAAGTTAGAAAGATGAAAAACATGGTAAGTGGTGCAAAACTATCCATGGAACAAGTCAAACTTAGATTAGATACAGTATCAGAACTAGGAGATGTAGTAGTGACACTTAGCCCATGCATGTCAATCATCAAAGGATTAAGTCCATCATTAAGTGGAATTATGCCTGAAGCAAATGCATCAATGCAAGATTTATCAGAAATACTAGGCGATGTCATGTCAGGATCATCAGTAAGTGCTGGAGATAGTTTCAGTATGGATGCTGAAACTAATGCAGACACATTAGCAATTCTTGAAGAAGCGCACAGTGTAATTGCAGGTCAGGCAAAATCAACAATTCCAGATATACCAGACAATCTTAAACAACAAATTGTTGGTAAAAAATCAGATATTCTTATTTAGAATATTTTAAGATATCATTTTGATTTCTTTTTACTTTTTTGAATCAAGACTTTCTTAATACGAGAAATTGTAGGATAGCTGTATCCACGACGACGGTAGTTTGCAATCATCATCTTCCAATTTTTTAATCTCCATTGAGCTTGTTCAGTAGTAACAGAATGAACTTCTCTTTGGATTATGCTTTTTCTTCCAACTTTAAGAGTTCCAGCATCTTTTGCAGACCATCTGTTTTTTGCAAATTTTAATCCGGTAAGAATTTCGTCTACAGGCATGTCTTTGAAATACTCTTTGAGTTTCTTTAATTGAATATCGGTTGGTTTTTTAGAAATTGGGAGTTCTATAGTGGGCTTTACCATAAAAATTCTGGATAGTTATGCTTTAAGAGAATCTTGCTAAATCAGAACATTATTCCTAATCAACATCTTTTAGTCATAAGTTGATCGATTAAAATTTGAATCAATAAAATTCAGCATTCAGCCATTAGAACAAATAAAATCAGAGATATCGCCATCAACTCACCCTAAAACCCTCCAATACATCATGATGCATGCCAGATATGCAAACCCCCAATAATTCTCACAGTTCCTTTCGCATCCTACTGCTGTTCTGTGAAACCCGCACCTGAGCCATGCAAGGAACCGCTCCGCGACAGACCTTGCCTTGCCGTAATGTTTTTGATTCCTGTTTTGTGCGATTTTCCTCGAGTTCCTTTTGTATGAATGCGGCCAGCTGATTCCATGACATCTCAGACAGTCTCTGATGCATTTTGCATCATATCCTTGCCTGCATATGCAGAGACGACTGCACGTCCCAAATCATCACCTGCCAGTTCTGAAATGTCTTCCAGCACGCCGATGAATTTCGCACTGTCATGCTCGTTTGCGGGACTGGTCCCAGCTGAGATCGGCAGTCCCGTCTCATCCGCCGCGACACGAATCCTCGTGCCTGGAACCTTCCTGAATCCGTCATATCCTGCTTCATTGCCCCCTTTTTGGCAGCAATTGGCGGGGAATCAATTGAAATTTTTTGCAGGTCAACCCTTCCTTCCTTGCCTGTGTGCGGATTTGATCAGCCTTGACAGAATCCTCTTCCAGATGCCTTTTTGTCGCAGTCCCCGAAGCCGCAGATGTGCGGCGGGTTTTGAGCCGCACTTGTCTGGCATGCCTGCTTATCTGCATCCGGTATCTAACGCAAACAAAACTCCGTTGATTGTCGTCCCATCATCACGTCTCGGACGTCCTGTTTTGGCAGGTTCTGGTGATTGCGGTGAAATGGCAGTACTCCATTGGGCATCTGGGATTTCTTTATGAATCATGAAAAACGCTTCAACAATGTTTTCTTGGATCTGCATTGCCATGAATGATTTGCTAGACGATCTGTTTTAGGACAAGTTATTTTTAGGGATTAGAATCCTTTTATGACAAATAAGAATCAAAACAGTCTGATGAAGTTTTGTACTATATGCGATACAAAACTTTCACAGAATTTTGCAGACGTAGGAGGGTCAGGAATTTGTCCCAAATGTAACCCAGAACAAATTATTCAAAAAAAACCAACATATGGAATTAATTATTCAGGTAAAACAAAACCATGCTCTAAAGGATGTGGTGCAGAAATATACTGGGATGAAGAATTTAAATCAGATAGTGGAAAATTTATTCCAATTGACACACGAACTGATGAACCACATAGATGTGACGGCCCAACCGAATCAGGACAAACATACTACTATCCAGATGAAATAAAAAAATATACACAACAAAAGGAAAAAGAGCCAGAACTAAAAACAACATTGCCAGAAAATATTTTATTTGACATTGATAAAATACCAAAGTCATTAATTAACAATGACAAAATAATTCAAGAAATAATTCAAGGACATAAAGAAGAATCACTTGCAATAATTCACTATGAAAATCTAGTAGCACCAGAAGCTGAAAAAATACCAGTAGAAAATCTAAAAGACATATTGTCTGAAAACATCATAAAAGGATTGGAGAGATACGGATTTACAGGATTATTGCCATTTCAAGAAGAATCAATTCGTTCTATTTTAGATGGAAAAAATTCCATAATTTCAGCACCCACAGGTTCTGGAAAAACAGAAGCATTTGCAATTCCAATTTTACAAAAAATTTCACAAAAAACAAAACCAGGAGTATTTACATTATTGATATACCCGCTTAATGCATTAATTGATGATCAAGTATCCAAAATATCAGATTTAATCCAGAAATGCAAGCTCGGGGATAAAGTAGCAGCATATTCTGTCCACGGAGGTCAAAGTACAGAATACAAAGACATGGTAATTTCTGAGTCGAGTCAAAAATCTCTAATTATTGCAACAAATTTTGATTTTATCAATTATCATTTAATTTTACAAGATAAAAAATGGAATGAATTATTCAAAAATGCAAAAATAATAGTAATGGATGAAGCACATTCCTACACAAGTTTTCATGGTTCCAACGTGTATCAAGTTCTAAAAAGAATGAAGAGATACATGAATGAAGTTCAGTTTATTGGTTCATCAGCAACATTAGATAATTCAAAAGAATTTTTTTCAAATATGTTTGATTTGCCTGAAAAGTCATTTTCATACATTAAAAGTAAATTTAGACGAAAACAAAATATACACATGTTTTTCATCATGCCAAGAAAATACAAACAAAGGCACACTATGGAAATATTATCTTCAATTTGCTATCAAAATGGTTCAACACAATTAGTGTTTAGTAATTCTCACAACGATGCAGAATTTCTTGCATCAAATGTAGAGGAGTCAAATAGTGGAATTAGAATTCAAGTTCACAGAGGAGGGCTAGAACAAAACGATAGAAAATTATACGAATCTCAAATGAAAGCAGGGGAATTAGATGCGTTATCGTGTACGCCTACATTGGAATTAGGAATAGACATAGGACATGTAGATGTAGTAATATCTGCGTTCAAAAATGAGTTTGATTCATTTATTCAGAGAATTGGAAGGGCAGGGCGTATGGGACAAAAATCATACGCAATTTGTGTTTTTGATCCAGATGATGCAGCTTGTCATTATTTTGCCCGTCACATTGAGGAATATCTAACACAAGAACACATAATCCCAATTAATAAAAAAAATCATATAATTACTGAAAAACATGTAGAATCAATTGAAATTGAAAAGCAATCGGCAATAGAATCAGATAAATCACAATTCTTTGATTTTGCTAACAGTGTTAATTTACGAGGGGCCTCAGGGGAAATTTCAATATATTATAACTCTAGAAAGATTGGAACCCGAGGAGTGCCTGTAGGGTATTATCAACTACACCAAAAAGCGATTTACCATTTTAACAAACAAAACTATGAAGTAAATTCCCTAATAAAATCTCAAAACGGTGCAAGAGCTTATCTAACAAGATCAAATGAGAGACAAAAAAGAACGATCCCGGTTGTTAGAACATCAATATTACAAACATCAGAAGGCAAAGCAATTCATAAAGAAATTAATCTAAAATCTAAAAAGATTTCTTTACGGTATGGAATAATTTCACTAGATAGAACTATTACGGGATATTTGAAAGGAAATTACAACGAATCGGCGGATAAATTTGAAATACACAATGGGAACACGGTGTCATCATGGAGAAATTTTCATTGGAAATCAAAACATTCAGCAGTTAGCATAACATTGCCCTCAGAATTCATATCAAATTCAAATTCAAATTCTAAAAGTCCCATAGTAAATGATTCAAGAATACATACCATTACCCATGTTTTGATTAACGCTAGTAAAATTCTAACAAAATCAGAATCAAGTGATATTGATGCATATTATGAAAAAGGAATAATCTATCTGTATGATAATTCCTCAGATGGATTCAACGGATGCAGTAAAATAATTTATGATGAATTTGAAAAAGTACTCAGTACAGGATATTCATTATTACATGATTGTGATTGTCCAGCAGATAAAGAGCAAAAAGAAGAAAAGGATTGGGGAGGATGTCCAAAATGTACATTTACAACAAATTATTGCCAAACAAAAAACAAAGAACTTTCAAAAAAAGGGGCCAAAGATTTCTTTACTATCTTTCAGACACAATAAAAATAAATACTAAGACATCATAAGCATAATGTGGATTTTAAAAAAGCACTTGCAAAATATTGCATACTGAAAAAAGTGCGAGAAAAATCAAACGAATCAGGGGACTAACAAAAAATATCAAGATTCCAAAATATTTTAAAAAACTAACAGCGTGCTGATGATTATACCAACGGGTTCGCTCTGATCTTCCTCAAAACATGACGAATATTGCCGAATTATGAAGTAAAATAATTTTAAAATAAAACTAACAATTCAAAGGAATGTTAGAATTTTTACACAGAGTCATGTACATACCCAATCCAAGAATTATTGCGCCAAACGTCGCTAAAGGAACTAAAATGAAAATATTGGTTTTAAGACCCATAAAGAAAATGAATTAAACATCTATAAAATTGTCACAGATCATTCAACGGTAATTGTAAAAACACCAGTCATTTTTGGATTTTGCAATAGTTTAACCATTTCACGAGGCAATAGATCTGACGCTTTATCACATTTTACAGCAAGAGTTCTTGGACATATGAAATCACTTTTTCGAATTACGATGTCTTCAGAATGAGTGAGAGTCAGATTAGAATGTCCCTTACCATGAATAATAAACTCATAATCCTCAACACGAATTGAAAAAATTGCGGCAGTGTTAGGATCTTTGAGTTTTTTCTTCAAATCCAGAGGCAAGTCAGAACAACTAGAAGTTGCGTTAACACCAACAATACAATCACCACGAGGCGTCAAGTGGGATTCTTTTGTAATCTCTATAGTTTTTTGATGGTTTGATCTGATATTTTCATGGCCTGAAAATTTAATTTCATACTTCACGCCAAAATAGATAGGCTAGACTTAAATTAAACTTTCAAAGCATTGGAATCAAATGCTTCCTGCACAACAAGGTTATGACAGAGCAATTACTGTATTTTCACCAGACGGCAGACTTTACCAAGTAGAATATGCAATTGAGACAGTTAGAAGAGGAACAATTGCAGTGGGCGTAAAATGCAATGATGGAATTGTTATTGCAGTAGAAGAAAAACCACGAAAACTACAAATTTCAGATGTAGCTCAAAAAGTTTTCCAATTAGATGATCATGTCGGGGTAGCGGCAGCAGGATACATTCCAGATGCAAGGAGTCAAGTAGACAATGCAAGATTCTTTTCTCAAAGTAACAAAATGATTTATGATGAACCAGTTGAAGTTGAAACAATTGCAAAACATTTAGCTGATCAATGTCAACAATACACACAATATGCAGGCGTAAGACCTTATGGTGTTGCATTAATTTTAGGAGGGGTGGTAAACAAAACACCACAGTTGTATCTTACGGATCCAAGCGGAACATACATTTCATATGATGCAATTGCAATCGGTTCAGGCTCTGATCAAGTAACTGACTTTTTAGAAAAAACATACGAGAATGATCTTTCATTAGATGATGCTTCAGCACTAGCCTCTGCAGGAATTTATCTATCCAGTGAAGATAAAGAAGGTACAAGTCACATCAGAATGGCACACATAAAAACAGAAACAGGTTTGTACGAATTAGTTTCTAATGACAAGATTGCAAATTATGCAAAGACTGCCAAAGAGAAACATCCTCACGAACAAAAATAATTAGTTTTAACTTACGTGTGAGAGTAAATTATATTGAAATTATCAATTGCAATTCCAGAATCATCATTATCTGATGAGTCACTTAAAATAGATAAAACAAGAAAAATATCAGTTTTAGCAAGAGCCTGTTCAATCTTCAAAATAGAAACAATCTACATATATCAAGATGGGAATAATTACAGGCAGGATGGAAATCTCATGGTAATGATTTTAAAATATTTAGAAACTCCACAATTTCTAAGAAAAAGACTATTTCCAAAAATGAATGACTTGAAATTTGCAGGGGTATTACAGCCATTAAGAATTCCAAGCCACATCACACCTGCAAACCCAAAAAAAATTAATCGGGGAGACGTAAGAGAAGGAATAATAGTAAGCATAAAAGGGAGGCGATTTGTAGATGTGGGAGTTAATCAATTGATTCCGTTTTTTGGTAAAACCCCAATTGGAAAAAGAGTTACAGTTCAATTCAAAGAAGGGCATCCAAAATTATCAGTAAAAGAAATCAACAGAGAAGAATCAACAGAGTATTGGGGATATTCAGTTAGAGAAAGGGCAAATTTATTTTCATTGCTAAATGAGTGGAAAGGAAACATAATCATCACATCTAGAAAGGGAAGAACAGCTACAAAAGAACAGATTTCAAAATATACAAAATCAGATCAACCCACACTCATAGCATTTGGATCGCCTGAAAAAGGAATTCATGAGATAATGGGTGGAAAAATGAAAAATGTGCAAAATGCAAAGTCGCTAAATTTTTTCCCTAACCAAGCTACTGAGACTGTACGCCTAGAAGAAGCACTGCTTGGAACATTAGCAATAATCAACGCTCAGAGTACATCATAACATGGCAGAAAAGAAAAATTTTTTGTTACTAGCTATGGGAATAGGAGTTGTAGGAATTATCATAGGAGGCATAACAATTTGGACCATGGTATCAGGCTTACTAGAACCATAACAAAATACTCACATATGGTTAACCTAAATTTTTAGAGAGGTTAACAATACCTCACATGGTTTAATAGAGGGCAATCGATGATGCGATTTAACTATGGGAGCTCGAAAAAGACATTCGCCACGTAGAGGAAGTCTCGCATATTCGCCTAGAATACGCGCAAGAAGCATGGAAGCAAGAATAAGAGCATGGCCAAAATTAGATTCAGAAGAACCAAAAATTCTAGCTCATTGTGGATTCAAAGCGGGGTGTGTTCAAATAGTCAGTATTGATGATCGTGAAAAAGTACCAAATGCGGGTAAACAACTTGTGAGTCTGGGAACTGTTTTAGTTACTCCTCCAGTGTTGATTTTAGGGATTAGGGGATATTCAAAAGATCATGATGGAAGGCATGCAGAATTTGATGTGTATGCAGAAGATATTCCAAAATACATTACAAAAGAAATTACATTGAAAAATAAAGATGGCGCACTAGAAGATGCAGAAAAAAGATTAAAAAAAATTAAAGAGATATTTGCAATAGTCGCAGTATCTCCACGTGCAGCAGGATTAGAACAAAAGAGGCCCTATGTCTTTGAAGCTTCAGTAAGTGGAGGAAATATACAGAAACAATTTGCTCGCGTTAAAGAACTACTCGGAAAAGAAATCAAGATTGATCAAATTTTTGAAACAGGTGCAAGTGTTGATGTTGCAGCAATTACTAAAGGTAAAGGATGGCAAGGGGTTCTCAAGAGATGGAATGTAAAAAAGAAACAACACAAATCAAGAAAAACAGTTAGAGAAGTTGGTTCATTGGGCCCCATATCTCCACAAAGTGTCATGTATACAGTTCCAAGAGCAGGACAAATGGGATTCCATCAGAGAATAGAATATGATAAACGAATTATGATTATGGGAAATGCAGATGATGAGCAAATCAAAATTAATCCGGACGGAGGATACAAACACTTTGGATTAGTTAAAGGAGATTTCGTTATTCTAAAAGGATCAGTTCCCGGAACATATAGAAGATTAATCAAATTGAGAAGCCAAATTAGAAACGTTCCAGCCAAAGTAAACAAACCAAACATTTTGGAGGTGGTAGTATAATGAGGACAACAACATACACAATTACCGGAACAAAGGAAGGAGAAATAGAATTGCCACTAGTATTTTTAACACCGTTTAGAAGAGAACTAATTCACAAAGCTTTCACAAACCTAACATCACACAAATTCCAACCACAAGGAAGACATCCAAGTGCAGGACAAGATGTGGTAGCAGACTCAAATGATCCGCCAACAGGTCAAGGCGTGTCTCGTGTTGCAAGGGCACAAGGCGGTGGGGGTGGAAGACAGGGCCAAGGTGCAGAAGTTGCATCAACTAGAGGGGGAAGGCAAGCTCATCCACCAATAGTAGGCAAAGTAATCTACAAGAAACTAAACAAAAAAGAAAAGAAACTTGCATTATGTTCTGCAATTGCGGCAACAGCATCAAAAGATCTTGTAGAATTACGAGGACATAAAGTTGAAGGTATCGAAGCATTTCCAATTATCGTATCAGACGATATAGAATCAATTTCTAAAACAAGTGAAATTACCAAAGTAATAGAATCACTAAAACTATCACAAGATGTTAAAAGATTAGACTCGAGAAAAGCACGTTCTGGGCAATCAAGACTTAGGGGAAGAAGTAAAAAAGTCGGAAAGAGTGTATTGTTTGTAACAAAGGACTCATCAAACATATCAAAAGCAATTGGTGCAGTTCCAGGAATAGAAGCAAGAAGTGCCAAAGATTTGAGTGTATTAGATTTAGCACCAGGTTCTGATCCAATCAGATTAACAGTATATTCAAAATCAGCAATAGAAGAAATTGCAAAAATTGAATCAACGCACTTAGAGGTAATGGCGAAAACACAATGAATGTAGATCAAGCAACTAAAATTATTGTGAAACCACACATCACAGAAAAAACATTTGCAATGGTAGAAAATGAAAGTAAAATTTGTTTTATTGTAGAACGATCAGCAAGTAAACCGCAAGTCGCTGAGGCCGTAAAAGTACTTTACAAAGAAAGTGTAGCTAAGGTTAACACAGCAAGAACAATTTATGGTAAAAAGGCATTTGTTCAATTTGAAAATACTGAAAAAGCTAGGGATTTGGCAACAAAGATAGGAATGCTATAATATGGACCGTAAAACTCGAAGTATGCTAACAGGGGAGAAGAGACATGGTTAAAGAATTTCTATACAGAGGCATTCCAAAAGAGGAATTAGGCAAAACATCTTTAGAAAAGCTATTTCAATTATTTAATGCCAGGCAAAGACGATCTCTGACTAGAGGGATTACAGATGGCAAAAGAAAATTAATCGAAGAGATAAAAGCAGCAAAAGCAGGCAAAACAAAAAACCCAATTAAGACACATGTTAGAGATTTAATTATTCTGCCATACATGGTAGGCGTTACAGTAAATGTTTTCTCAGGAAAAGAATTTCGACCGGTTGCAATTCAAACAGAAATGATTGGTCATTATTTGGGGGAATATGTCATAACAAACAGAAAAGTCTCACATGGGGCACCAGGTGTTGGTGCATCAAGATCCAGTCTTTACGTGCCATTGAAGTGATTATTATGAGTAGATTCCATTACGCTTTCCAAAATTATGATGCAACAAGACATGTACGTTCATCATTAAGAGAAAAAGACATTTCACATAAACATGCACGTGAAGTAGCAGTTGCAATTAAAGGACTATCAATTGAAAAAGCAAGAGATTATCTCCAAGCAGTGGTAAACAAACAAAGAGCAATTGCATTTAGACGATACAAAAATCAAGTAGGACACAGAGCAGATCCTGGAATGATGTCAGGACGGTATCCACAAAAAACAGCAAAAGAGGTCATCAAAGTTTTAGATAATTTAGAATCAAATGCAGAATACAAAGGAATGGATTTAGATAGGTTAAAAATTGTAAACGCAACTGTTCACAAAGGTGTAACTGTAAAAAGATTCATCCCAAGGGCAATGGGGAGAGCAACTCCAAAGAATGACGTACTAACGCATGTAGAATTGGTGGCACAGGAGATTTAGAAATGTCAGCAGTCAAAAACGTAATCAAAGATAACTACAACATGATGCTCCTCAAAGATTATCTAAGATCTGCAATTAAGGATGCAGGATTCTCACAAGCGGAGATATCAAAAACACCAATAGGAACAAAAGTAGCACTACATGTTACAAGGCCAGGAATAGTCATAGGAAGAAAGGGTTCTGGCATTAGAGAACTTACAGATAAACTTGCAACAGATTTTGGATTAAAAAATCCACAAATTTCAGTAGTTGAAATTGAAAAGCCAGAACTATCTCCAAGTGTAATGTGTAATAGAATGGCATCACATCTTGAACGAGGTACAGCATTTAGAAGAGCAACAATGTGGACATTAAAACAAATTATGGAAGGTGGAGCAATGGGAGTTCAGATCACAATTTCAGGAAAACTTAGAGGTGACCGTTCAGCATTTGAAAAACACACTCAAGGAATTTTACCAAGAGCAGGCCATCATGCAGAAGTTATAGTTGATGAAGACATTGCACATGTAAAAACTGCAATGGGTTTAATCGGAATTAGAATAAGAATTGCAAGAAAAGAAAAATTCATACCAGAATTTGAGATGAAAGTTGAAAAAGTAAAGAAAGAAAAGACAAAAGGAACATCAGCAGTAAAAGTAGAAGAAATTGAAGTTGAAGGTAAAAAAGTAGAAGTTGTAAAAGTTGAAGGTAAAAAAGATGATGCAAAATCAGAATCTGAAAAAATTGCATCAGAAGCAAAGAAGATGGAAACAATTGAAACATTAGAAGAAGAGGAGACCAAACTCAAATGACCAGAATAAGTACAAATACAATTAATCAATTAAATGAAAAAGATCTTAGAAGTAAAATTCATGAAGCAAGAAGTGAGCTTGCAAAGCTTAGAGTAGATGCATCTAAAGGGACACTAAGAAAAGAAAGCGGCAAGCTAAAACCTCTACGCAGAGACATTGCAAGAATGTTAACCAGAGCAAGCGGGATGAAAAAACAAGAATGATTACTGCAGACAATATCACATCACATGAATTCATAGGATTGGATACTGAGATCATAAAGTCATCTAATTCAGAAATAATAGGATTAAATGGAAGGATTGTCAATGAAACAAAATCAATGTTTACAATTAACACAAACAAAGGAGTAAAATCCATTGCAAAGGCTCAAAATAACTGGAAATTTACAGTGAAGAATAAAGAATTGGTAGTGGAAGGTTCAAGAATTGCAAAAAGACCATTTGACAGAATAGGAGCAAAAGCATGACATTAAACATCGGGTTAAAAGTAAAAGAACCAAAAAGAGAATGTGAAGACAAACACTGCCCATTCCACGGAGAATTATCAATTAGAGGTAAATTGTTTGATGGCAAAGTAACAGGCAGTAAAGCAAAACAAACAATCACATTGCAAAAAGATGCACCAATCTACTTTAGTAAATTTAAGAGATATGCAAGAGGTACAAGTACAATACATGCACATGTGCCAGGCTGCATGGATGTTGAATCAGGAGATCACGTGTTGACTGCAGAATGCAGGCCAATATCAAAATCAGTATCATATGTAGTTGTGGAGGTTAGATCATAATGGCAAAACAAGCAGGTAAAGGAGTAGCAGAATTTAGACCATATGTTACTAAAGTAATTCCAGTTGGTGCAAACATTGTTTGTGCAGATAATTCAGGTGCCAAAATCTTAGAAGTAATTAATGTTCCAAGGCATAAAACTAGGGCATCAAGATTGCCATCAGCATCAGTAGGTGATTTTTGTAATGTGGTGGTAAAAAAAGGTCCAGCAGAATTAAGAAAACAAGTTTACGGCGCAGTTATTGTTAGACAAAAATATGCAATTCGCAGATTAAATGGTGTTAGAGTTTGTTTTGAAGACAACGCAGCAGTTCTAATTACTCCAGAAGGAGAAACAAAAGGAACAGACATCAAAGGACCAGTAGCAGCAGAAGCTTCAGAGAAATGGCCAAGAGTAGCTAACTTGGCATCAATGGTGGTGTAACAAAATGAAACCAACAAAAATGCGCAATAATTTGATTTATCAGGCAACATACCAAACTAAAAGTAAGCAGCTTGGAAGTGCACTGTCAAAAGACTTGCATAAAAAATATGGAAAAAGAAGTGTAAGAGTAATTGAAGGTGACAGTGTAACAATTACCAGAGGAGAATTCAAAGGAGTAGATGGCAAAGTTGGAAAAATATCTACACAGAAAAGTAGTGTTGCAATAGAAGGAGTAAAGAAAGAAAAAACAAAGGGAGAGAAATTTGACGTTTACATTCACGCATCAAATCTAGTAATAACATCGCTAAATGGTGAAGATAAATGGAGAATGGCAAAACTTGAAAACAAGAATCCAAAGAAACAGCCCAAAGAAACTCCAAAATCTGCAAAAGTAGAGCCCAAAGAAACAATAGCGGAGCCCAAAGAAACAATAGCGGAGCCCAAAGAAACAATAGCGGAGCCCAAAGAAACAATAGCGGAGCCCAAAGAAACAATAGCGGAGCCCAAAGAAACAATAGCGGAGCCCAAAGAAACAATAGCGGAGCCCAAAGAAACAATAGCGGAGCCCAAAGAAACAATAGCGGAGCCCAAAGAAACAATAGCGGAGCCCAAAGAAACAATAGTAGTAGAAAAAAGCGAAAAAAAGGAAGATGAAAGTTAATGGTAAGCATCTCAGGCAGTAAGAAACTCAAACGACAAATGGCCCCCCAATTTTGGGGAATTACCAGAAAAGACAAAAGATTTGTAATTACAACAAGACCAGGGCCGCACAAAAAAAGTTACTCCATACCAACTGCAGTACTTCTAAGAGACACATTAAAGATAGTTACAAGCCTTAGAGAAGCAAAAACTGCAATTTATTCAGGTAAAGTCAAAATTGATGGCGTGGTAAGAAAATCACTACATCATGCAATAGGATTAATGGACACAATAGAATTAAAAAATGTTTCAGAAATTTATCGTCTAGTTCCAACAGAAGAAAAATTGCTGCAGCCAATTAAAATTACAGAAGCAGAAAAATCTAAAAAATTAGTCACAGTGGTAACCAAAACCACATTAGCCAAAAGAAAAACGCAAATTGGATTCCATGATGGTCGTTCAGTAATTTCAGATACAGATGTAAGTGTGGGTGACACTTGTTTGATACAAATCCCTGATCAAAAAATCATCAAAGTGATAAAATTAGAAGCAGGGTGTCAAGGACTAGTAATACGTGGAGTTAATGCAGGACAAATTGGAAAAATTGAAACTATAGAAGAAGGCACATTCATTCTTCCAAAAAGAGTAGTTTTAGAATTAGGTGAAAGAAAAATCGAAATTCCAGCAGACATCATAATGGCAGTAGGCAGAGGGGAACCAGTAATTCAATTAAAGTGATAGCATGTCTCAAACAACAAAATCCCCAATGAGGAAAATCTCTTTAGAGAAAGTGGTCCTAAACATGGGTGTAGGAAAATCAGGAGATGTGATTAATATTGCAAAAAAAGCATTAGAACAAATTTCAGGGAAAAAACCTTCTGCACGTAATGCAAAAGAAACACAGAGAGACTGGGGAATCAGAAAGGGGGAACCAATAGGCGCAGCAGTTACAGTCAGAGGAGACGATGCAGTAGCATTACTGAAAAGATTGCTTGAAGCCAAAGGCAATACAGTTAGCGGCAAATCATTTGACAACTTTGGAAATTATTCATTTGGAATTAGAGAACACATTGACATTCCGGGAGTAAAATACGATCCTCAGATAGGAATTTTGGGTTTGGGTGTTTCAGTGGCATTGGCTAGACCGGGATACGGGATTAGAACGAGAAGTAAACACAAAGCAAGTGTTGGAAAACCCCACATCATTAAGAGTCAAGAGGCAAGAGACTATCTAGCAAGAGAATTTGGAGTTACTGTGACATAATGGCAAAAGACAGATCATACGAGGCAACTGGAAGAAAAAAGCACGACTTTGGAAGAGGTTCCAGATGGTGCAAAAGATGCGGAGACTATACGGCAGTTATTCAAAAATATGATTTGATGCTATGCAGACGATGCTTCAGAGAAGTAGCAGTATCCTTAGGGTTCAGGAAAAACAAGTGAGACAATATGCCAGCAACAAACATTTTAGCAAATCTATTTGTCGCACTCTACAACAACGAGACTAGAAGGAAATCCGATTGCGTAATTCTTCCCACATCAAAACTTGGAATCGAAGTCCTAAAAACACTGCAAAAAGACGGATACATTGGAGAGTTTGAACACATTGATGACAAAAGAGGAGGAAAATTCAAAATCAAGCTGTTGGCAAAAATTACAAAATGTGGGGCAATATCGCCAAGATTCAAAGTAAAAAATGATGAATTTAACAACTGGGAACAGCAATACTTGCCAGCATATGACAGGGGAATGCTTCTTGTTACGACAAACCAAGGGGTAATGTCACATCATGAAGCATCACAAAAAGGAATTGGGGGGTTTTTGATAGGCTATGTCTACTAAACAAATTAAAGAATTCCAAGACAAAGTGGTCATACCAGAAGGGGTTACAGTAACACTAAACAAACACATGCTACATTTTGTAGGTCCGCTAGGAAAAACTCACAAGAGTTTTAGAAGCATTCCGATAAACGTAGAAATCACAGAAGGCAAGGTTCTCCTTACCGCAACAAACTCAAAGAAAAGAGACTATGCAATATTGCACGCAGCTAGATCAGTTATTAGAAATGTTTGCGAAGGCCTGATAGAAGGGTACACAATCAAGATGAAAATTGTGTTTTCCCACTTTCCAATCACAGTTAAAGCGGAAGGAAAGAAAATTTTGATTGAGAACTTCCAAGGAGAAAGAGCGCCAAGAAGTACAAACATAGTTGGAAACACCAAAGTAGTCCCAAAAGGAGAAGACGTAATTCTCACAGGGGAGGTTTGGACAGACATTACTCAGACTGCAGCAAATATAGAGCTGACATCCAAAGTAAAGAACAAAGATCACAGGGTATTCCTTGATGGCATCTATGTCTTTGAAAAGAAAAAGGGCCTGGACAAATAAGATTTTAAATTTACAAATGACTCTTGATCCTGAATTTTCAAAACAGGCCACAGGCTTAATTCGGCAAACATTAGAGATATACAAGTCTGCAGGAGCCTCCCCAAGAATTGATGAAACATGGGAGTGTGCAAATACGGGGGATTTTTTGTGTGGTTTTTTCGTAGGTGAGATGGTAGGTTCGGCGCTAAGTGCATTTCAAATCATGCATCAGAGAGAACCAACAGCAGACGAACATCTAGAAATTATCGAACTCGTTGAAAGCCATGCAGAAGAAATCAAAGAGTTTTTTGCCAAATTTAACTGACCAATTAACAGACTTTGGTCTAATTTGTATGGTCGTAAGGATTAAATCGCTTCGAACAATGTAAAACTTTGGTGCCGCCCTAGCTCAGCGTGGTAGAGCATCCGACTGTTAATCGGACGGTCGTCAGTTCAAGTCTGATGGGCGGCGCTAGATCTGAAATACAATAGTTGCGGGAACGCTTGTTTTTACAGCATTTCTAATTAAACGTAAAGTTTAGATACGATAATTTCACAAAAAACATGATTCATTGAAAGAGAAACAACTCATCCTAAAAACCCTCCAATACATCATGACGCATGCCAGATATGCAAACCCCAAATAATTCTCACAGTTCTTTTCGTATCCTGCTGCTGTTCTGTGAAACCCGCACTTGGGCCATGCAAGGAACCGCTCCGCGACAAATCCCGTCTTGCCATGATGCTTTTTATTCCTGTTTTGTGCGATTTTCTTTGAGTTCTTTTTGTGCGGGACGCAACAGTCAATTCCATGACATCTCAGATAGTTCCTGATGTATTTTGCATCATAGTCCTTATCTGCATATGCAGAAGCAATCGTACATCCCAAATCATCACCTGCCAGTTCTGAAATGTCTTCCAGCACGCCGATGAATTTCGCACTGTCATGCTCGTTTGCGGGACTGGTCCCAGATGAGATCGGCAGTCCCGTCTCATCCGCCGCGACACGAATCCTCGTGCCTGGAACCTTCCTGAATCCGTCATATCCTGCTTCATTGCCCCCTTTTTGGCAGCAATTGGCGGGGAATCAATTGAAATTTTTTGCAGGTCAGTCCTTGCTTGCTTGCTTGCTTGCTTGCTTGCTTGCTTGCTTGCTTGCTTGCTTGCTTGCTTGCTTGCTTGCTTGCTTGCTTGCTTGCTTGCTTGCTTGCTTGCTTGCTTGCTTGCTTGCTTGCTTGCTTGCTTGCTTGCTTGCTTGCTTGCTTGCTTGCTTGCTTGCTTGCTTGCTTGCTTGCTTGCTTGCTTGCTTGCTTGCTTGCTTGCTTGCTTGCTTGCTTGCTTGCTTGCTTGCTTGCTTGCTTGCTTGCTTGCTTGCTTGCTTGCTTGCTTGCTTGCTTGCTTGCTTGCTTGCTTGCTTGCTTGCTTGCTTGCTTGCTTGCTTGCTTGCTTGCTTGCTTGCTTGCTTGCTTGCTTGCTTGCTTGCTTGCTTGCTTGCTGATTTGATCAGCCTTGACAGAATCCTTTTCCAGATGCCTTTTTGTCGCAGTTCCCGAAACCGCAGATGTGCGGCGGGTTTTGAGCCGTACTTGTCTGGCATGTCTGCTTATCTGCATCCGGTATCTAACGCAAACAAAACTCCGTTGATTGTCGTCCCATCATCACATCTCGGACGTCCTGTTTTGGCAGGTTTTGGCAATTGCGGCGCAATAGTAGTACTCCGTTGGGCATCTGAGATTTCTTTATGAATCATGAAAAACGCTTCAACAATGTTATTCCTAGATCTGTATTGTCATGAATAATTTACTAAATGATCTGTTTTAGGACAAGTTAGCATTCCAGTAACTCCTGTTACACCTGCCACATAGACAAAGTACAACAAATACAGAGTTACGTCTAGAGGGGTTGTAAAATAGTTACCAGAACAGACATCCTCACACATATTCCTTATCTTGTAATTTTCAACTGACATTTGACTTTCAAACCAACTACAAACCAAGTTTTTCTGCTATGGCATTGTGGTCACACACATTTTGCTTGTCTGACTCTTTTATCTGTGATAATATGTCATAGCAATGTAGCCTAAGGCGGATTCGGTTTATTCGATCAAGTTTCCTGCCATGTCTTATGTCGTTGCGGAGAGACAATATGATGTGCATCTTGTACACAAATACACTCTTTTCAACAAATACTGTCTCAAAATAATCTCTCCAGTTGTCCCTTCTTGACATTATCTTTTCGTAACCATCAAAATTCAGGTATTCTTCAATTTTATAGTCTGGTTTGTTTAGGATATCATTTAGATTGCTTGCTTGCATGTACCTGTTGAATGCATCATCACGTATCTCCGGAGGAATTAGCGCATTCCACCAGTTATCCGTATCTGAGAGTCGCTTTATGATAAAGGTCTTTACGGTAACTTCAAAATAGTCAAGCACCTGAGAGTCGTCTGGTTTGGTATTCATTAAACATCTGATCCAATATAATTTAAAAAGTATTTGGTTTCTTCGGGTCATTCTGTTATGATATGAAGTGCAGACACTCTTTGCGACAACTTGTGACTGAAATCGCCATAGTACAAAAATATTGAATCACTCCAAACCTAAATCCAGATCAGGCTCGTATATCTACATTTCAGCCATGCATAAACCAGTGTTGTAAGTAACTGCATAGATGGCATGGTGTTGTTATAAAAAACAAGAATAAAAAGTAAGGTAAGATAGGTTTTTTACCTTATCTAGTTGAGACTTGGGCATAGCTAATCCTAATTTTTAATCAGTTTCTCAAACTATTCAAATGAAAAAAGCCAAGGATCCTTGCAATGTCATTTCATTGCAGCATGAACGTAAAAATCCCCGGCAGGGTTCTGTCAGAGTCATTCTCATTGGCGTTTTGTATCTGGTCAGAACATCATCTCTGCATGGGGAGATATTCAGACCTGGCAGACCGTATGCCTGTTCAACTGTTCTGATGGTGCAATTATTCATCATAAAATCTTGGATGAGAATTCAGGTAACAGCACACTTCATTATTTTTTATCAGTCAAATGCAACGATGACAAATTGTTCAAGGTCTGCAGACTGACTCGAATCCCAGACAGGCGTACTATTGACAGGCAATTTCAGAACCTGCCCGTTGGGGATATCATTGGAACAATGGGAAATCTGTTCGTATCAGAAGGAATGGTTGATGACACGTCTGCATCAGTGGACAGTTCGATGCTAAAAGCAAATGGTCCTGTATGGCACAAATCCGACATGAAGAATAATCGTTTGCCAATTTCAGGGACTGATACGGATGCAAGATGGGGATGATCCTCCAAATCAAAGGGGTTGGATATTCGGGTATAAGCTGCACATGAGTTGTAGCGCCGGCAAGTTGATTGTTCCGTTGCCCGCCGGTGTCAGTGTTGCAAACATTCGTGATGGCAGGACGTTTGACGCATTGATAAAGTCACTTTCAGGAATCATGCGAAATATTTTAGCAGATCCTGCATGCGATGATTCCAAACTGCATGATTCGTGCGGCAAAAAGCATCTGAGGTTATCACTCCGATAAGACATACCCGCGTACGCCCCCCGGAAAGGATCAAGCTTGTGGAATTTTACGACTCTGCGATCGGTCAGGAGTTGCATGCGGATAGAAAAACCTCAATTGAACCGCTCCTTGAGACATTCAAAGACGCGCTTGGCATCAGAGCAGTTCCCGTAAGGGGATCATGCAATGTGAAATCATCATCTGTGTTGATCTGCGTTTTGGCGTATCAGTTGGCAGCGCATTGCATGCATGATTGGTGCAGAGAATCGTCCAAGAATTGTAAAGAGAATGCCTTGCTGTTGAATGATTTTAGACTTTATTTTTGTAAACCATTATGCCCAAGTCTCAATTACGTATGCTGTGAAACTAGCAAAAGCGCACCTCTTTGTCACAATCTGTCTGTCCTGTATTTGGTGCCTGTTTTATCTTGCCTTTATTGATTTCCCTCATTGTGTAATCATCCATCGTTTATTACCTGATCAAGACATAGGAGTTTTTATTATCTATTTTTTAATATAGAAAATATAATGAGTTTGAGTAAGGAGCCTGAACTTATACCAGTGAGAATGTTTACACAATTTGCATACTGTAAGCGTCTGTCATACATGGAGTTGGTGCAAGGAGAATTTGCATACAATATGGAGGTGGTAGAGGGCAAATACATGCACAGAAACGTAGATGTTACAACTGGAAACAAGAAACTGGTAGATGAAAAGGAGCATGAAACTATACATGCAAGGTCTGTGACAGTCTCTGATGCCACTCTTGGATTGATAGCAAAGATAGACTTGCTGGAGATAAACAATGACAAGGTAACGCCGGTAGAATACAAGAGGGGCAAGGCACCAGATATTTCAGATGGAGCATATGAAGATCACCTCATACAGCTGTGTTCCCAAGCCATGTTACTGCGTGCAAACGGATACGAATGCGATACAGGCATCATATATTATATATCATCAAAGCAACGCGTGAAGATCAAGATAGATGACAAGATAATCACAAAGACTGTAGAACTCCTATATCAGATGAAGGAAATGATGAAGCAAGGCACCATTCCAGCTCCATTGGTAGACAGCCCAAAGTGTCCCCGTTGTTCGCTTGTTGGCATTTGTATGCCAGATGAGACAAACCTACTTTCAGACAAAAATTCATCCGTACGAAAAGATCAAGTACGAAGAATGTATCCGATAAGAAATGATACAATTCCAGTATATGTTCAGGAACAGGGAGCAAAGATCACATTGTCTGGAGAATGCATCAACATAAAGTCAAAAGAGGGACAAACAAAAAAGATCCGCATCATGGACATATCTGAGATTGCAGTGTTTGGAAATGTTCAGATCACCACAAATGCAATACGTAAGATGTGTGACCGAGGCATTTCAGTATGCTACATGAGTTATGGCGGATGGTTTGTTGGAGTCACTTCTGGTGCATCAAGCAAGAATATAGATCTTAGAATTCAGCAATATAAGACACACTTGGAAAAACCGTCATCTATGAACATAGCACGTCAGATCGTCTGGGGAAAGGTAAAAAACAGCATGACCATGCTGAGGAGAAATCATAAAGATGTACCAGTATCTGCAATAGAGGAGATGGACAGGATTGCAACAAAAATAGTGAGTGTCAAAAGATATGACACATTACTCGGATTAGAGGGAATGGCAGCACGAATATACTTTTCAGAGTTTTCTGGCATGATAAAAAACAATCCTGAAAACTTTGACTTTACACAGCGAAACAGGAGACCTCCAAAGGATCCAATAAACGCAATACTTTCGTTTCTATACTCCATGCTTACTAGGCAGGCAGTAACGATTGCAACTACGGTTGGATTTGATCCATATCTTGGATTTTTACATATGCCAAAATATGGCAAGCCTGCACTTGCGCTTGACATGATCGAGGAATTCCGACCCATTGTTGCGGATTCTACATGCATCACGTTAGTTAACAACGGCCAAATAACAAAAAACGACATTATAGTTACTGATTTTGGCACTAATCTTACTGGACCTGGCAGGCGTAAGGTGATTGAAGCATATGAAAAGAGGATGGATTCTTCTGTAAACCACCGCATTTTGGGATACTCTGCAAGTTATAGAAGAATAATGGAAACCCAGATGCGACTGCTTTCTAGGCACCTTCTAAAGGAGATACCGAAATACCCTCCATTTAGGACAAGATGACAATATGAGGAATCTGTACATTGTATGTTATGACGTAACAGACTCAAAGCGCCTATTCCAAACGTACAAGACAATGAAAGGTTACGGCGATCATGTCCAATATTCTGTATTTTCATGCAATCTTAGCTCAAAGGAACTGATATACATGAAAGAAGACCTTGACAAAATACTTAATCTTGAAGAAGATAGGATCATGATAATGGATATTGGTCCTGCAGGTGCAAACACAGACAAAAAGATAACTACGATTGGCATTCCATTGGAGTCAAAAGCGGAGGAATCTTCAGTTGTAATATGATCAAAAGCCTGCGAGTGCAAAGGTGTCAAGGTCCATACCTAGAACTAGTTGTATGCTACATAAATATGGTAAATTCATATGTATCAAAGCATGTAACCGTATGCCGAAAAGACACACATGGGTTGAAAACAAAGCCTGATTCATCAATACAGATCACGAATATCGAAATAAACGCAGGATTTCCGTAACGAAAAAGTTACGGCCCCATTGAAGCGTCATCGGGCCGATTTCCGATTCCTTCCAGATTTCCGTAACGAAAAAGTTACGGCCCCATTGAAGCTTCCCGGACGAAAACGGGATGATATTTCCGTAACGAAAAAGTTACGGCCCCATTGAAGCGTTCCGAGCTCGTATCGGAAGCCGGCTTATTTCCGTAACGAAAAAGTTACGGCCCCATTGAAGCGACGCAAGGAACGGCCCGCCCAACCTCGTTGACGTGATTTCCGTAACGAAAAAGTTACGGCCCCATTGAAGCCAAGTCTGATGCGCCTACTGCCATATGTCATGTCTCGCAATTTCCGTAACGAAAAAGTTACGGCCCCATTGAAGCATACAGGCGTTGCGTATGTCGCAGTCATGGAACAGACTGATTTCCGTAACGAAAAAGTTACGGCCCCATTGAAGCACGGAATGGCGGATGTGGTGCGACACCTGCGACATATTTCCGTAACGAAAAAGTTACGGCCCCATTGAAGCAACTGCGGGGGGGATGATGATGACGGCGGCAGTGACAATTTCCGTAACGAAAAAGTTACGGCCCCATTGAAGCGATAGTGGTGGCGTTCTCTAAGTCAGTACTGCAGGGATTTCCGTAACGAAAAAGTTACGGCCCCATTGAAGCTGCCACGCCTTTTTTCCAAGCGTCTGCGGATATCGCAGATTTCCGTAACGAAAAAGTTACGGCCCCATTGAAGCGATGATCTTGACGCTGAAGACTTACTAAGTGCCCAAATTTCCGTAACGAAAAAGTTACGGCCCCATTGAAGCAGATACTTGCCGGTCGATGACGCGTGCTTCCCGTTTGCCGATTTCCGTAACGAAAAAGTTACGGCCCCATTGAAGCCTTTGTGCTCATTTCGTTATTGCAATGCCATTAATCGTATTTCCGTAACGAAAAAGTTACGGCCCCATTGAAGCCCGCAAGCGTCGCAAGGAACAAATCTGCCATACTTACGGATTTCCGTAACGAAAAAGTTACGGCCCCATTGAAGCTTTAGCCGTGCCGTCAGGTACATCGTCGCGAACTGCATTTCCGTAACGAAAAAGTTACGGCCCCATTGAAGCCATTTCCCCAGTAGACAAGGCAGCTACCCCGACGGACATTTCCGTAACGAAAAAGTTACGGCCCCATTGAAGCATGGCGGATTTTTATCCACAATTCAGCCAAAGGTTTTATTTCCGTAACGAAAAAGTTACGGCCCCATTGAAGCAGCAAATGGCACAAGGATGAAGTGGAAAAATGGAGTGATTTCCGTAACGAAAAAGTTACGGCCCCATTGAAGCCGACCTCGTCAACTGGTGTAATCGTTTCTTGTGTCATATTTCCGTAACGAAAAAGTTACGGCCCCATTGAAGCCTTTCCACTCGTCTTCTCTGATTTTCATCTTTAGCTATTTCCGTAACGAAAAAGTTACGGCCCCATTGAAGCCATTCCTGATTGGTAACTTTTGATACACCTTTCCGATTTCCGTAACGAAAAAGTTACGGCCCCATTGAAGCTCTGGTAATACATGCTTGACAAACTAGCAGAGCCACATTTCCGTAACGAAAAAGTTACGGCCCCATTGAAGCTAATAGAGCTTTATTCTCGTTCTCAGCCATTTTTTCTTATTTCCGTAACGAAAAAGTTACGGCCCCATTGAAGCCGACAAGCTCGATAAAACGCAAAACCTTCATCGATGAAATTTCCGTAACGAAAAAGTTACGGCCCCATTGAAGCTTGTACGTTAGGAGTGGCAATCTGGAAGGTAAGAGATTTCCGTAACGAAAAAGTTACGGCCCCATTGAAGCGTAATATTCAGCTTGTGTGATAATCTGGCGATGCTTATTTCCGTAACGAAAAAGTTACGGCCCCATTGAAGCGTATGTTTCCCGTACTCGCATAATCCGCAATGTACAATTTCCGTAACGAAAAAGTTACGGCCCCATTGAAGCTCGGGAACTCTGAAATCATTGCCAACGATATAGAGCTATTTCCGTAACGAAAAAGTTACGGCCCCATTGAAGCGTCCAGTTGTCCGCGTGGTGCCTTGCGATGTCCAGCTCAGAATTTCCGTAACGAAAAAGTTACGGCCCCATTGAAGCGCGAGACGCGAGAACATGCCTCCGAACGCGAGCTCCGATTTCCGTAACGAAAAAGTTACGGCCCCATTGAAGCCTTGACGCCGTCGAGCGATGCCGCGGGACGGAGGAGATTTCCGTAACGAAAAAGTTACGGCCCCATTGAAGCTCGTGATCCTCATCGGGATTGATAAGCTCCAGTTCCGGCTATTTCCGTAACGAAAAAGTTACGGCCCCATTGAAGCACTGATACAAAGGATGCCATAAAACTTGCAAGTGGTAAGATTTCCGTAACGAAAAAGTTACGGCCCCATTGAAGCGTTAACTCTCCAGTGATTGGGTAAATCAATTTCAACATTTCCGTAACGAAAAAGTTACGGCCCCATTGAAGCCATAGTATAGGGTAACGGGTCTTAGCCCGTATCCCACAATTTCCGTAACGAAAAAGTTACGGCCCCATTGAAGCCCTGAATGTCTTGAAATTATGTATCAGTCCCAATCCTATTTCCGTAACGAAAAAGTTACGGCCCCATTGAAGCATCTCAAAACTAGTATCAACTGCAGGTTTGCCATGTTTATTTCCGTAACGAAAAAGTTACGGCCCCATTGAAGCCAGACCTCCGCCTTCTTGTGAGTCCACGGGGAATACTATTTCCGTAACGAAAAAGTTACGGCCCCATTGAAGCCACTTTATCAGTTCCAGTCTTAGATTCCTGTCTTTCTGATTTCCGTAACGAAAAAGTTACGGCCCCATTGAAGCTCGGGAACTCCGTCTCAAAACGTCAATTGCGTTCCCAATTTCCGTAACGAAAAAGTTACGGCCCCATTGAAGCATTGCGCATGGATGACGGTCAGCACGTTACTAATCCCGAATTTCCGTAACGAAAAAGTTACGGCCCCATTGAAGCAGCTGGGGTACGTTCTTGAACTTCTTCCCCCTCATCATTTCCGTAACGAAAAAGTTACGGCCCCATTGAAGCCATGCTAATTACAACATTCCCCAGCCATTATAACTTATTTCCGTAACGAAAAAGTTACGGCCCCATTGAAGCACAAATACTAAACCTTACACGGTCTATTTTTCCCCAGAATTTCCGTAACGAAAAAGTTACGGCCCCATTGAAGCATTATCGCTGGCGGAAGTATTGTAGTGGCGTTTAGTATTTCCGTAACGAAAAAGTTACGGCCCCATTGAAGCCATGCCCTCGCGTTGGAATTAGGCGACGCGTTCGTCATTTCCGTAACGAAAAAGTTACGGCCCCATTGAAGCACTTACTTTATGTTTGACACCTGAATACCCATTGTTGATTTCCGTAACGAAAAAGTTACGGCCCCATTGAAGCATCGGTACCGCCGCTCACTGGCGCGGGTGCCGGCGATGCATTTCCGTAACGAAAAAGTTACGGCCCCATTGAAGCGGGGATCTCTTTGCTTAGGCACAAAATCCCCATCTCTGATTTCCGTAACGAAAAAGTTACGGCCCCATTGAAGCACGTATCTGATAAGTTCCAGGAAATAATCTAAATAGGAAATTTCCGTAACGAAAAAGTTACGGCCCCATTGAAGCCCACGCAGGAAGGCTTGACGAAATTAGGCCCTCAAAATTTCCGTAACGAAAAAGTTACGGCCCCATTGAAGCGAAAAGCCTGAGAAACTACATGAGAAGCGGGGATGTGATATTTCCGTAACGAAAAAGTTACGGCCCCATTGAAGCGTAAAACCCTTTGTGTATGTCTCGCATGCGCTCCCCCTCATTTCCGTAACGAAAAAGTTACGGCCCCATTGAAGCAATGTGATGTTGCGGGCATGTCTCCGCGCGCCGTACGCCATTTCCGTAACGAAAAAGTTACGGCCCCATTGAAGCGATTTAGAAGAAATCATTTTACTTTGCGATTAACTAAATTTCCGTAACGAAAAAGTTACGGCCCCATTGAAGCGAGTCCGCGGTAAGGGATATCATACTTGCCGAGATGGTCGGGGCGGATTTCCGTAACGAAAAAGTTACGGCCCCATTGAAGCTGGGGTGTGGGGGATTGTTGACAATGCGGCAAGGCGTAATTTCCGTAACGAAAAAGTTACGGCCCCATTGAAGCAAGCTTCCGCGTTTTAAGGTTGAACATCCCGTTCCTATTTCCGTAACGAAAAAGTTACGGCCCCATTGAAGCTGCGATTTCAGATAGAGGCGATACTTTGACTTTTTGCGGATTTCCGTAACGAAAAAGTTACGGCCCCATTGAAGCACTCGTCCGCCTGCTCTGGGTGGTGTTGTCTCCTCTTATTTCCGTAACGAAAAAGTTACGGCCCCATTGAAGCATTATATCGTTTTCAATCAAAGTCTCTAAAATTTTTAGCAGATTTCCGTAACGAAAAAGTTACGGCCCCATTGAAGCTTGTATCCGTAATTTGACGTCGTATCGACGCCGTATATTTCCGTAACGAAAAAGTTACGGCCCCATTGAAGCTAATAAATTCGCCTTCTGCTTGTAAAACTATGTCTTTTATTTCCGTAACGAAAAAGTTACGGCCCCATTGAAGCAATTTCGGGATTGCTGCCTGATTCTATGCCTGTAATCATTTCCGTAACGAAAAAGTTACGGCCCCATTGAAGCCGTGACACTGCCCACCGCGCCGGCGGCTGCCGCCGACACATTTCCGTAACGAAAAAGTTACGGCCCCATTGAAGCGTGCCTGAGAGGCCCAGATTATAGCGATTTTTGGGCCAAATTTCCGTAACGAAAAAGTTACGGCCCCATTGAAGCGGGAAAATATTATCAATCCAACAACACAATTACAAATTTCCGTAACGAAAAAGTTACGGCCCCATTGAAGCGCCTTTATGAGCGACTGGGCCACGATGAATATCTCCTTATTTCCGTAACGAAAAAGTTACGGCCCCATTGAAGCTTCTATCCGTCGGCAGGCGGCATGACGTCAAGGACCGAATTTCCGTAACGAAAAAGTTACGGCCCCATTGAAGCTCACCATCCGATAAAAAACATTGGGAGCAGGACGTTAATTTCCGTAACGAAAAAGTTACGGCCCCATTGAAGCCCCTACACCATAATTTAATTCCATCTCTGCTCTCATATATTTCCGTAACGAAAAAGTTACGGCCCCATTGAAGCTTCTAGGGAGACCTTTTGTTACTAGGAGCCGTTTTTCATATTTCCGTAACGAAAAAGTTACGGCCCCATTGAAGCAGCCCCCCCTAGTCTCTGCACATAAAGGGCCTTCGGATTTCCGTAACGAAAAAGTTACGGCCCCATTGAAGCTCTTCTCGCCCCCGCTCACCCCCCTAGTCTCCGACTATTTCCGTAACGAAAAAGTTACGGCCCCATTGAAGCGTAAGCAGCTGTGCATTTTTTGGGCTGTTACCGTTAATTTCCGTAACGAAAAAGTTACGGCCCCATTGAAGCCGTGTTTATCTGCCGTCTGTAAATCTGCCGTATATTTCATTTCCGTAACGAAAAAGTTACGGCCCCATTGAAGCTATATTTCCCGTACTCGCATAATCCGCAATGTACATCATTTCCGTAACGAAAAAGTTACGGCCCCATTGAAGCGGCAAGCGTATTACCGTGACGACCAGAGGAGCCAAGAATTTCCGTAACGAAAAAGTTACGGCCCCATTGAAGCTTATTCCTTTTCTGCTTGAACGTATTCTTTTTTGATGTCATTTCCGTAACGAAAAAGTTACGGCCCCATTGAAGCTTTGCAGTCCCAGCAAATCGCTAATCTTTTGGGTCCAAATTTCCGTAACGAAAAAGTTACGGCCCCATTGAAGCATTACTGTAACCGTATTATTCTCGCCATCAATTATCTTATTTCCGTAACGAAAAAGTTACGGCCCCATTGAAGCGTATCTGAACTTAGATCGTTCTGCTCGTCTCCAAAATCATTTCCGTAACGAAAAAGTTACGGCCCCATTGAAGCTGTTGCGGGTGTGGAGCGGAGTACGAGAGATGACCGAGATTTCCGTAACGAAAAAGTTACGGCCCCATTGAAGCATTAATGATACCCCTGGGAGCGTGGGATGACCCTAATGATTTCCGTAACGAAAAAGTTACGGCCCCATTGAAGCCATCGCAGCAGGAACTGATTACGTTCATGGTAAGAGATTTCCGTAACGAAAAAGTTACGGCCCCATTGAAGCGATAGCACTACGATTTTTTCTGCAGCTGTGTTAGCAGATTTCCGTAACGAAAAAGTTACGGCCCCATTGAAGCTCTTCGACGAGTATCGAATTGCTGTCTTTGCGTATCCCGATTTCCGTAACGAAAAAGTTACGGCCCCATTGAAGCCTGCTATCGGAATCAAACCCCAAGCTCGGGGAGAAGATTTCCGTAACGAAAAAGTTACGGCCCCATTGAAGCATGGCAAGACCATAAGCGAGATCAGGCAAAGATACGACATTTCCGTAACGAAAAAGTTACGGCCCCATTGAAGCTGGCATATGTTACTGCATGTCGGCATTGCGGTCATGTCACATTTCCGTAACGAAAAAGTTACGGCCCCATTGAAGCGGGCCAAAGCCATCCTTAGCTGGAACCTTCAAAGACAAATTTCCGTAACGAAAAAGTTACGGCCCCATTGAAGCGTACAGGTCAAGCTTGTCCTTCAGATTCCTTATTTCCATTTCCGTAACGAAAAAGTTACGGCCCCATTGAAGCCGCCCTGATGTCGCACCTGCCCACGTAGGTGCCGGTCCAGATTTCCGTAACGAAAAAGTTACGGCCCCATTGAAGCTGGCTGCAGACAAAATGCTTCCATCTGCTCCAGCAGAGGATTTCCGTAACGAAAAAGTTACGGCCCCATTGAAGCTGTTATTCCGGCGGCGGCAACAACGCCGACGGCACGAATTTCCGTAACGAAAAAGTTACGGCCCCATTGAAGCATACTCTCGTATTTTGCGAGTTGATACCAGAAGACTGATTTCCGTAACGAAAAAGTTACGGCCCCATTGAAGCAGGGCGTCCCACATGGCGACGTAGTTGTCAGCCTGCAATTTCCGTAACGAAAAAGTTACGGCCCCATTGAAGCCTTGATGACTTTGGAAACATCCTTGCCAGCGAGGAAAAGATTTCCGTAACGAAAAAGTTACGGCCCCATTGAAGCATGACGATTCCACCTTATCCCATAACTCGGGATACCTATTTCCGTAACGAAAAAGTTACGGCCCCATTGAAGCACTGACATCAATACCACCCCCTCTTTTTTTTATAACGTATTTCCGTAACGAAAAAGTTACGGCCCCATTGAAGCAACGGCAAAATCGAGCTGCGGGAAAATTACAGGTATCCGAATTTCCGTAACGAAAAAGTTACGGCCCCATTGAAGCTCAGCGACACGCTTGTCACGTCCGTATTCCCTACCAGATTTCCGTAACGAAAAAGTTACGGCCCCATTGAAGCCTGTTACTCAATTCCTCTGTTTTGTCCCGCAATCCAGATTTCCGTAACGAAAAAGTTACGGCCCCATTGAAGCCCTATCTCCTCCTCGATGTCCTTCAGCGTTATGCCCAATTTCCGTAACGAAAAAGTTACGGCCCCATTGAAGCAGGAGTGATAATCCCGAGGGGAAGGGGCATGGCGGCAAATTTCCGTAACGAAAAAGTTACGGCCCCATTGAAGCGTCGCTCGTCCTAGCCCCCGCTCACAGGTCTCGTCATTTCCGTAACGAAAAAGTTACGGCCCCATTGAAGCACGGCATTTGACAGAATAATATTACCTGTCATGATGATTTCCGTAACGAAAAAGTTACGGCCCCATTGAAGCATGATGTGCAAGGCTTGTGCGATTGGCGTCACCCTATTTCCGTAACGAAAAAGTTACGGCCCCATTGAAGCGTTGGACGGCTAAAAGACTCTGTGGGCCTAAGCGTGATTTCCGTAACGAAAAAGTTACGGCCCCATTGAAGCAAGATGTACTTACATGGGCCGAAAACGGAAAAACTAAGATTTCCGTAACGAAAAAGTTACGGCCCCATTGAAGCACGACGAATCCGCCGCCAACAGGGCCACCCTGATCGATTTCCGTAACGAAAAAGTTACGGCCCCATTGAAGCCCGGCATGATCCTTCAGCTGGGCCGTTACGTAGCTGCGATTTCCGTAACGAAAAAGTTACGGCCCCATTGAAGCACTCGGACTCACCCGACATTCGGGATAAGATATGACAGATTTCCGTAACGAAAAAGTTACGGCCCCATTGAAGCGGGGATTACTGCGTCAGATGTGGCGAGACGTATCCGGCGATTTCCGTAACGAAAAAGTTACGGCCCCATTGAAGCTTATCATACTGTTTTTTTACGAATAACAGCGATCCGATTTCCGTAACGAAAAAGTTACGGCCCCATTGAAGCATGTCTGAGGCCTCGATTTTGACCTCTGTCATGACGCATTTCCGTAACGAAAAAGTTACGGCCCCATTGAAGCCCCAAGAGCACGTATGGCGGCATCACGGAGGACGTCGGATTTCCGTAACGAAAAAGTTACGGCCCCATTGAAGCGGTGATCGGCTCGAGTGTGTCGTCTTCATTTTCCCAATTTCCGTAACGAAAAAGTTACGGCCCCATTGAAGCGTAGGGAACTTCGGAAAAATTGGAGCGGCCTTAAGGTATTTCCGTAACGAAAAAGTTACGGCCCCATTGAAGCACCTTTGGTCGAGGCGGTTAGTCCTCGCCCCCACTTCTTATTTCCGTAACGAAAAAGTTACGGCCCCATTGAAGCCTACTGCTGCTGTCATTCGTCATTGTCATTATCATCATATTTCCGTAACGAAAAAGTTACGGCCCCATTGAAGCTGAGGCCGTACCTCGCGGAAAGGTGCGGCGGTTCCAATTTCCGTAACGAAAAAGTTACGGCCCCATTGAAGCCCGAACTGGCTACGGGCCTGACGGTAGCAAGATGCGATTTCCGTAACGAAAAAGTTACGGCCCCATTGAAGCCGAATAAGGCTGTCGTGGGATGACCTACACATATCGATTTCCGTAACGAAAAAGTTACGGCCCCATTGAAGCCCCACACGCCTTGTCTTGCCAATTTCTCAAAGACTTATTTCCGTAACGAAAAAGTTACGGCCCCATTGAAGCTCCGGCTTTTGTCCAGTCTTCGCCCGCGTCAAGGCATTTCCGTAACGAAAAAGTTACGGCCCCATTGAAGCACGGCCAATGACATATGGGCATACATGGCAAGCGAGAACATTTCCGTAACGAAAAAGTTACGGCCCCATTGAAGCAGGAACAGCGAAATATTCCCATTCGCCGTGGTTCCAGATTTCCGTAACGAAAAAGTTACGGCCCCATTGAAGCAAAAAAGAATGTCATAGTCAGGCATATCGGGATCGTCATTTCCGTAACGAAAAAGTTACGGCCCCATTGAAGCGTCCGCTCGTCGCGCATGTATTCCTCTTCCGTGTCGGATTTCCGTAACGAAAAAGTTACGGCCCCATTGAAGCCGGCCCAATGCACAAATTGTTCATAATTACATTACATCGCTATTCACTTAACGAAAAAACTACCTATGCTGAAACATACAACGCTTACAAGAAGTATTGGCACATACAAACACTGGTCATACGTAGACCCGGTAATCGGCATTGTAGATAACCAAGAATCCATATATGCATATTGAATTGGGGCAATAGAATCTACGAATCATCTTTTTTGCAACCATTTTTGTACAATCTCAGACACCAATTTATGGGTCTCAACTCCACGCGTCTCAGATTCGGATGCAAGTTTTCGCATCATGTTATCTGATATCCCAAGACGCAACATCTTTGAGTAGTAACGGTTAGACTTGCGAAGTAACATATCATGAGAGTCATTTGGATTGTCTGCCAATGCGCGTATGTATCGATCCTTTTTCCCCTCGTCATACCCTGATATCAAATCTGCAATCTCAATGGCATCTGTAGCACCTGATGCATACTTGTACACCCTTGTTGCATGATCCTTGGAAATCACGTTTGGAACCATCTCCTTTAACTTTTCAGGTAGGGCATCAAATCCCAAGTATCTTTCAAGTGTCCTCTTTGACATTCCAAGCACCTTCATGGCGTAGCCCTTTCCATTTTGTTCCACCAAAAAACGGATCGTCTTTGATATATCCACGGCATTCATGTTACGGCGGTGAATGTTTTCTGTAAGTGATTTTGCCTTTGCACCGTCTATGTTCTGCTTGTCTTGTAGAACAAGTGCAGGTATTGTTTTTTTGCCAAGCATTCTCATAGCAGCAAGCCTACGTTGGCCGGTTATCAGCATATATTGTCCGTCATCCTGTTTCTGAAGTAATGGGGGGCTTTGAAGCCCATCTACATCTATTGACCTTGCAAGAGCTGCGACATCCTGTTTGTCAAGCTTCCTTGCCTGGGCATCATCCCACACTTGGATTTTTGACGTTGAAATGTCTTCCAGTTTGTATTTCATGATATGGGTTACTGCTAATGTTATTAAACTGTATTCTTTAGGAGATATATATGCATTCATTCTGTGGCCGCATACTTGTCTTAGTCTCCTGTATTGCACTTTATCGTACCGTTCCATATGAGACGCTTTTTATCCATCAAACAGTCGATGCGTGCCATCATAACCCAAGATAACCGCTTGTTTACAACAACTTGGCTTTGGCAGTTACCTGCACTTTTTTATCCTTATCAAAAAACCATTGGCCTATCATCATGGTATGGCACATATGCCGTATTTCACTACAAGATCGTATGAGTACTGCAAACATTTAGTATGTAGCCGTCTGCAGAGGCCGTATGGTTGAACTGAGCCTACAACAGCTACAGGCCGCATCCCACACAGAGGGACCGCTACAGATAATTGCAGGACCAGGCAGCGGAAAGACGCTTGTACTGGTAGAGAAGGTCAAGAATCTTGTCAAGTCCGGAATTTCCCCGCAATCCATCCTGTGCATGACTTTTACAGAAAAGGCCGCAGGCGAGATGAAGCAGCGCCTGAAAAAATCAGGAATACTTGATGCAAAAGTCAGCACGTTTCATTCCTTTTCAAAGGAGATTCTAGAGGACAACTTTATGGAGTCAGGACTGAACAGGAATGCAAGAATTTTCAGGAAAACATCGCAGATGGTTTGGTGTATCAAAAACACCGACAGATTTGATTTTAATCAAGACTATCTCAACATAGGAAACAACCAGATACAGGTATACACACTGGTTCTCAGGGCAATTGGACTCTTTAAAGAAGAGCGAATCAAACCAAGCGAGCTTGAAGAATACATACAGACAAGCATAATGAAATTAGAGCGTTCAAATCAGGACGATGTGAAAATAAAAACGCAGGTAAAGCATCTTTACAAACTGCACGAGTTCAACAAAGTCTATACAGAATATGAAAAATATAGAGAGGGCAATAACCTGATTGACTTTGATGACATGGTAACCAAGGCAATTGCGATGCTTGAAAAAGACGATGCAATACGGCAAGAATATCTTGACAGGTTCAAGTATATGCTGGTGGATGAATTTCAGGACAACAACTTTTCCCAGCTAAGCCTAGTCAAGATTTTGGGCAGGGACGGCAACGTCACAGTTGTAGGCGATGATGATCAGTGCATCATGAGGTTTCAGGGAGCGTTTTTTGGCATATTCCAGGACTTTCAGAAGAGATTTCCTGGTTTTAAAAAAATAGAGATCAGTAGAAACTACCGGAGTACACGGAATATCACAGAACTTGCAAGTCAGATCTTAAATCTGATTCCCAACAGGGAATCAAAATCACTGTTTTCTGAGGAGAAGGAAGGTGATCCGGTTCGGGTAGTAACTACCCCCACAGACAAAGGACAGATGGAGTTTGTTGCAAAGACAATACATTCCATGCTGGGCAAACCGCTGGAAAGAAGGGATGGAAGCACATCACCAGTCACATACAAAGACATTGCAATTCTCTCAAGAAGGAATGTCGAGGGGCAAAAGTTTACAAACACCCTGCGGTCATGCGATATTCCTGCCACGTTTGTGGGCGAAACTGACATCTTTGCCAACAAGACAATTTTGGATCTTGTGGCTTTTCTAAAAATTGCAGACTCTTCTGCAACTTCCGGGATGGACGTATACAGGCTACTAAAGAGCCACGGCATATCTGAACGAAACATTGCAGTTTTGACCAACGCTGCCTACAAAAAAGCAAGACATGTTTATGACGGGCAGCATGACTTTGTTTTAGATACGGTAAGACAGTATGAAGATTTTAGGATAACGCAAAAATCAGAGATAGCGGAGCTGCTTGAGCAGATTGACAATGTAATTCGTATGGCAGGCAGTTTGACTACAAGCGAACTGGTTTACAGAATAATATTTGAGATCTCAGGCTTGTACAAAAAGCACATCAACTCAGAAAAACCATTTGACAGAAAGAACATTTTGTTGCTCAACAAGTTTTACGAGATTGCCCAAGAGTTTCAAGACATGCATCCTGCAAGCCCTGTGTCTGACTTTATAGAACACCTGTCAATCATAGGTAACTTTGAGATAGAAATAGAGGATGTCACATTAGAAGACACCGTAAACGTCCTGACAATGCACAAAAGCAAGGGTAAGGAATTTCCCATTGTGTTTGTAACGGATTTGACAGATGGCAGATTCCCAGGGTCATGGAAAGAGTCTGCATTTACAATGCCTGTCGAATTGATGAAAGGGGCAAGCAGGACTGCAGACTCTAAAGCATTGCACATAGACGAGGAGAGGCGCCTGTTTTATGTGGCCATGACTAGGGCGATGGACAGGCTATACCTACTGTATCCAGAAAGGTATACGGGAAACGTAAACGAGAAGGGGCCATCGCAGTTTCTCTGCGAGTTAGACTATGAAAACAATCCCCTTATAGAGACAGTACGGTTTGATGAGTCTGAGAATTTCAACGTAGAATCTGAAGATGCAATTCAAAGGAAAAAAGAGTCACTTCAGAGATCGGCGGCAAGTGCAATCAGCCAGCAGCACCTCACCACCGCAATACACAGAATCATAGAGTTGTCCAGAATCCGATACTATGAGAGGCACGGCGGTCTTGACGGCTTTGATCCTGTAGCAGTCCTAAAAGTTGATGTTGACGAGCTGGATTTGTCATCAGACATCGTAGGAAACAGACAGTCATTGATCAGTGCAGAAGATTTTGTACTGTCAGCCAGCAGCATAAGGGCTTACAATGACTGTCCACTAAAGTTCAAGTTTCAAAAGATACTGCGCGTTCCGCAACCACCAAGCGTCACACTTGACCTTGGGACTGTGATTCATTCCATGACAGAAGAGATGGCAAATGAGAAAGCACAAGGCAAAGAAATGACCAGGGAGAAGGCACTTGAGAGACTGAAAGAAAAATGGATATTTAGGTCATATCAGAACCAGGTAGATGAGGACAAGGCAGTGGAACGTGCCGAGAAGATGATTGACACGTATCTGAAATGGGAGGGTGCCTCACACAACACCCTGGTTGGAACTGAACTGCCATTTGAGGTAAACATTGGAAACGTTTCATTTGCAGGAAGGATAGACCGTCTGGAGAGGAATCCAGAAGGAAGATTTGAAGTGATAGATTTCAAGTCCGGCTCGTCATCAAAATCCAAAAAAGATACAATCGTCGATCCTCAGCTAAACATCTATGCAAAGGCAGTGGAGGAACTAAAGGGGGAGCTGCCTGTCAAGGCGACTTTGTTTTATGTTGAAAAAGACAAGGCAGTGGAATACCCAATAAGTGCCGAGTCAGTAAGGGACTCAATGACCTTGATAGGAAAGACCGCAGAAGACATACTTGAGGAGAACTTTCGGCCCACGCCAAGCTTTCGGGCATGTATGTTTTGTCCGTACAAGAGCATATGTGATGCCAAGATTGTAAAGGGATAGGGATGTATTGGGTACAGTCATAAGAAAAGGCAGTCTTTAACACGAACAAGACTACTGCTTTTCCTCCGGATATTTTTTACACTATCTTAAAAAACAGTAGGAAAAAAGGGATGTACACATGTCTTTAGATAACTCATGCAAATCCCAACAAAGACACGTAAATATTGATATTTCATACGTGCATACAAATGTGTCTGTAAGAGTAGACATGGCATCATTATGTTTAGTGGATATGAAATACATGTTCTGCTATCACGTTTCATAAAGTTTATGTTTGTAGATAGAATGCAAAAAGTATGAGTGACTGTATCAGAGGCACATTTGAAGAGTTTTTTAAAAAAGCCACAGGCTTTGCTCCTTATCCCTATCAGCAAAAACTGTCAGGTTTGGACAGCATTCCGGACATTCTCAACATACCCACAGGTGCCGGAAAAACAGAGGCGGCAGTTTTAGGAATATATTTATGGAGAATTTTAAATTCAGATGAAAAAGTGCGTCAAGATACCCCTAGAAGACTAGTATACTGTCTACCAATGCGGGTACTAGTGGAGCAGACCGTAAAAAGAATCGAAGGATGGACGGACAGATTGGGACTAAAAGACAGAGTCGCAGTAATTACAATGATGGGAGGCAGTGTGAATAAGGACTACATAATGCATCCAGAAAAAAACATGATAATTGTAGGTACCCAAGACATGCTTCTCTCAAGAGCACTCAACAGGGGCTATGCCGCAAGTCCGTATCAATGGCCAAGGGATTTTGGACTGTTAAACAACGACTGTCTATGGATAATGGATGAGATTCAGCTGATGCACAATGGCCTTGCAACATCCGTACAACTGGAGGCATTCAGAAACAAAATGGGGACATATGGCCCACACAAGACAGTGTGGATGTCTGCAACAGTAAATCCGCAATGGCTAGACACAGTAGATTTTGACAGTAAAGAATGCACACAGTTTGAATTAGGCGATAAAGATCCAAAGAACGAGGATCTTGAAAAGAGAAACAATGCAAACAAAAAACTTGTAGATATGAATCTCACCATAAGCAAGGATGATTACACAAAAAAAGAGGTAGAATTGATTAAAGAAAAACATGTTGATGGAACCGTCACCCTGATCATAGTCAATACGGTAAAGAGAGCGCAGAGCATATTTAAAGAGATTAAAAAAAGCATGGGTAATGACTGCATGCTGATGCACTCAAGATTCAGAAAAAGCGAGAGAAGTAAATTGAATGCGCAGTTAGAAGAGATAGCAAAATCGGATGGAAAAAACATGATAATCGTGTCCACACAGGTAGTTGAGGCAGGCGTGGACATATCTGCCAAAACAATGATTACGGAAATTGCGCCTTGGCCAAGCTTGGTGCAAAGATTTGGGAGATGTAACAGAAAAGGTGATTATGACGACTCTACAATCAACATAATAAAATTGGACGCAAAGATGCACAATCCGTATGAAAAGGAAGACATGGAGGATGCTCAGGAAAAAGTGGCACAAAAATACAATAGTTCTGTATCCCCAATCACCGTTGGCGTACAGGAAAAAAATATCACACACGAGTCTGTGATAAGAGAGCCAGATATCATGGGACTGTTTGACACGGTTCCAGACATGTCTGGGAATCACACAGATGTTTCCATGTATGTCAGATCTCTGGAGACATCCCAGGATGTGTCAGTAATTTGGAGAAAGTGGGACGATAAGAAAAAGCGACCGCCAAAAGATGTGATAACTGCTGATGAGATATGTAGCGTATCAAAACATCAAATTGAAGAATTTGAAAAGAAACAAAAAATCAGACTTAGGGCATATAATGTACAGAGTGGCAGATGGGAAAATACCCGTACAATCTATCCTGGCCAAATAATTTTGATTCACAGTGATGATGGCGGATATTCTAATGAAATTGGATGGGATCCAAAACATCTCACAAGTGTAGAAGAGCCATACATGCAAGTCAAATCACAAGATGAGGATAGCAACAATGATGATCCTGAATCATATAATGCAAAATGGGTGACCCTAAACGATCATACGGCACATGTAATCAAAGAAGCAAAAGACATAGTATGCAAGATCAATTATCTGAAGGAATTGAAAGATACCCTGTTGGAAGTTACAAAGTATCACGACATTGGCAAGGCACATCACGTATTTCAGAATACAATGGTAAGAAATACAGAAAAAATGAACAACTCGCCCGGAGAGTTTTGGGCAAAAAGAGGAGTTGGGGGAAGATCATATCATGAAGTTGACAACTATCGTCACGAGGCAATAAGCGCTTTGGCAGTATTGAATATAAAGCCGGAACTGCCAAAATTAGGACTTGTAGCATATCTGATTGCATCACACCACGGGAAGGTCAGATTGTCAATGAGAACCATGCCAACAAGTAGAAACATGGAAAAACATGATAGGCGATACCTTTTAGGAATAGATATGAAGAAGGGAGAAAGGGTTCCAATATTTTTATCAGGCAAAAACACACAAACAAAACACAGCAATGATAAGATCATAACTGAGGAATTGCCCGATGAGACAACGGTAACAGTAGACATTGCAAGGGTTGGAAAGACAAATGATGGCACGAAATCATGGATACAAATTACATTGGACTTGCTAAAGGAGTACGGGCCATTCAAACTGGCATTGCTTGAGGCAGTCATTCGTGCAGCAGACACCAGAGCAAGCGCAAAGGAGGCCAGAATAGAAGCATGCTAAACAAGATACGATTTGATGGTTGCTCACCTGATCCGATAATGTCCAATCTGAAGGCATTAGGAATATTCCGCATAATATCAGAGCAGAAAGACAATCAGGCTATGGCATACTGGGAAAATGATGCGTTTGTGCTACAGACAAAAATGACGCAAGAAGATTTGATCAAATTCTTTTTGGAAGAATACGTTCCAACACCAATAGTATCCCCATGGAACAATGGCAGCGGGTTTTATGACGTTAAAGAAAACCACATTGATGCGATAAAAGAATCCGATAGCCACAGGCTGGAAAAGTATCGGAGAATCATAAACCGAGCAGATGAGATCCTAAAAGACATGTTTCGAGAATACGAGGAGTTCGTTAAAAAAAGAGACCAGAACATAGAGAAAGGCTCACCAAAAAACGAATCACTAGAGAAACTCTCGAAGGAAATTAAAAAGATAACTGATAAAGGAAAAAGTTCACTGTTAGTACAATGCCGTAACCGACTAGACAAGGAGGTGATTCCATGGATGGATGCGGCATATGTTGCAGCTTCAGGCAAACCTACATACGGACCAGTATTAGGAACCGGCGGAAATGATGGCAACCTAGACATATCAGATTCATTTATGAAGTGGATACGCGTATTAATTATCCACGAGCCTGGAAAAAATGAAGAATCAAGCGAATGGATTAGCAACTCGTTTTTTGCCACTGCTAGTACATTGAGAGGTTCAAGCTTTGGATACTTTCACCCAGGTGGATACACGGGAGAGTCTGTAAACGGAAAGATATACAGCCTTGTGAATCCATGGGATTTTGTACTGACTATAGAAGGCACGATGGTTTTTGCAGGCAGTATATCGCGGCGTTCCAATTCGCGGCGTGCAGCGTTTCCATTTTGTACGGATCCGTCTACGGCAGGATATGGAACCGCATGCGATGAAAAGGTCAGAGGAGAAATATGGATACCGCTATGGAAAAATCCTGTCACATATGACGAGATAAGATATGTCTTCAACGAGGGAAGAGTGCAGATGTCCTCAAAGAACTCTAATTCGGGGGTTGATTTTGCCAAGGCAGTGGCAAGTTTGGGAACGGAACGTGGACTGTCATCTTTTCAGAGATTTGGGTTGTTTGAGCGAAAGGGACAGGCATATTTTGCAAACAGCATAGGACGGATAAAGGCAAGAGACGATCCAAAGGTAATCTTGTTCTCAGAGATAGACTATTGGATCAATCGCATACACGGAAGGCACAATAGAACAAAAAAGTCATCCAAGTTCATAGATTCGTTACTACGCAGCATGGATAATGCCATTATAAAATTCTGCACATATGGCACTACGCGATACCTGCAGGATGTTTTGATAATCATTGGCAAGATGGAGAGAGCCGTATCACAGTCATCAAATTACAATAGTGAGATCGAGCCGTTAGAAAAGTTATCAGACAAATGGGCACATGCATGTAATGATGACACACCAGAGTTTAGACTTGCTGTATCGCTTGCAGCAATGGCTTCAAGCACTCAAAAGAGATTAAGAGTGAATTTGGAACCTGTCGAGATTGATCGTGGCCGTGTCAAATGGAAGCATGGAAGCAGTAGTACAGTGTGGAGAAATTCAAATCTGGCAAGCAATATGATCAGAGTTCTGGAGCGAAGATGCATAGAAGGGCAAATGTCTGACTCGGAGATATCTCTGAATTCGGCAATATCCGCCCCAGTCAAGGATGTAACGGACTTTATAGAGGGCAGAGTCAACTATGACAAAATATATGATCTGTTACTTCCATTATCCATGATAGATTACAGAAAAGATCATCTTCCGGACTACTGTAACCTGCGAGAGTTATGGGAAATTCCAGATTTTGTACCAGAATCATACATTGTATTAAAGTCTAATTTTCCATCGATAACTTTCAGAAATGCAGATACAGTAAAAAAGGCATTGTTTGAACCGTCGATGTTGGGATCGCTCAAGGGAGGAAAGATAGGCAGGGCAGTACATACAGGCAGGCGGCGCCTACGTATAACTGGATATAACATCATCACATATTCCAATACAGCAAGTCATGTGTCAACCCTGTCCAAACAGTCCACCAACAGGATTGCCGCATCATTGTTGTTCCCATTAGATAGAAAAGATCAACAAAAGATAATCTCCCGAATATGCAAGGGACCTCCAGAGCCATAGAAACAGGTCACTGTCCAATGATGGTTAATTGTACCCTTTGCAGAAACAATGTCCAAACAGTAAGATCTCACTTTGCAATCAAATACACGTTGTGTGCAATTAATCTACATGGATATGTTGGCTTGCGTTGCGTGGTTTTTCGGCACTGCATCTTCATACATCTTGCCTTTTTACGGCAAAAAACGCCGCCTTTGATCTGTTTGCTTGGCGGCACAACTGTACGGAAGGTTTCCTTCCATCTCCTTTCTACGGCCCTAGCTGGTTTCTCCTGATGGACATCGCCAAGTCTTGCCAGAATGATTGCAGCCGTGACAGTTTGTTTTGCTCCAGCACTGTTATTTTCACCGTTAAATTCCACATCACCTGACGCAACGCCAGTCGTGATGGTTCTGTTTGTTTTCTGCAATAATGGCAGAAAATTGGGATTTAGTATTGTATACCACTATACGTCATAGATGCACAGATAGGCTGCGCGCTAGTGCCAGCACAGACAGTAGTTTTTCAGAAATCACTTGTCATAATCAGGCCCTTTTTGCGTAATGGTGTAACTACATATGTAGCAGCTGTAATCTCCAACCATTTAACAGAATTCATAACTTTTTGACCTGCCTAAGGTACAACAGTATGATGTGCTGGTGTATTGAAAATGCATGCTTTGACTTGGATGCAAAAACAACGAACATTTGCTTTCCTTGGAATCTGGCACATAATGAAATCATGTGTGTTGTTTGTTTTTCATAGAATAGGATATATTTGAGACTTGACGTATCTTGATGGTTAATTTGATCTATAATTAGGTAAAATCTCGATAATTTCTAGGAACCCATCAAACATTAACTTAATAAGTGAGAATCATTCCAAGTCAATATGGATGTTCTACATGACTGTAACAGGTTACTTTTAAGAGTCAAGTTAGAACCCGTACAAGGCAAAAGATTTCAGCCCACAGGGTTTCCTGATTTGGGAGCAGCAGAGATACAGCTAAACGAAGGCACTAGATCACTATTAGTGGAATCTGCTCAAAGCATGGCAAACCGTCTGGAGCAAGTTTGTCTGAACAAAGACGGAAATGATTTTGTGGATCCGCTTCATGGACTGACAATGGTAAAAGTCGAATACAAGGACGGAAACCACATTACAAATTCCGTTTCAGAGGCACACAGGATATGTTCATACTATATAATTAACAAAGATACCGAGATTACGAAACAACTAGAAGAACTGGAAAAAAAGTTCACTAACGGCGTGGACGTCAAGGAGACTGCCAGCCTGTTGTTCAGGTTGGACATCAGTTCATTATTGCACGGCATTTGGGCATCACAGATCGGATCAGGGCGAATAAAGATTCCACGCGCACTGTCTGCATTCATAGAGGCAGACAATGTCAATGACGCCATAAGCGGAGGAGTAAAACTTGACAATGTAAATCCCTCATCCAATGATGATGAACAGGGAGGCTCGAAGAAAGGCCAAGGACACATACCGTTTTCGCGCATAGAATACACATCAGAGTCAATACATGCATATTTTAACTTGGATCTGGAACAGATAAGAAACTATGGTCTAAATGAGGATCAAACGGAACTGTTGATAAATCTTGCATTATGGAAGATAAGGGCGTTTCTGGAGACAGGTTTGAGATTACGCACTGCGTGCGACCTCAGAATAAAGGGAGACATCCAAACAACCGAGCCCGAAGAATATGTACTTCCGGACAAGACGTCACTTGATTCAAAGGTCAAGGAACTTGTTCAAAAATGCAAGAAATACTTGCCAGATCCAACCATAATAGTACATGAACAATAGATCGGATAAAGAGTAAAATGCCCTTTGCTAACATCACCCGATCTTTTCATTGGAGTATTTTGTAAAATGAATAAAAATTCCAAAAAAGACATAGGGACTACACTAGAGTTTAAGTTCTTGTCAGGACAATACCATGCGACAGAATGGGGACGCAACGTAAATGAGGGGCTGATAGACTGGCCACCATCACCGTGGCGCATGTTACGGGCCATAATTTCGGCATGGAAGACATATGCCAACGAGATTGAAGACTCAAAAGTAAGGCCCATAATAGAACAGATGTGCAAGTGCAAGGTATCATTTAGAATTCCAAGCGCTGTTCAGACACATACAAGGCACTACATGCCAACCAGAAAAAGCAGTGAAAAGGTAATCGATTCGTTTGTAATGACAGATAAGGACGGATGCCTTTATGCGCAATGGGATGATCTAAATCTTGAAGAGGAACAGGAAGAGACATTGGAAAAAATAGTCAGCAAGATAAGATATCTTGGAAGAGCAGAGTCGTGGTGCAAGGTCAGGATTGCAGAGCAGCATAAAAGCCCAAACTGCGTCTTGCTTGATGGCGATAATTCAGAAGGCAAGGACATCATAGACGTTATCACGCCCACCCAGGATGCCACCCTTGAAGATCTATTTATGGAAACACGAGACATCTACAAGAGCAAAAAATCACATCCGGACAAAAGCCGGTTTGTTCAGTATGTCCGTGAGAAGGACTGCTTCGCACACATACAGAGCACTCGGAAACCAAAGAAGACAAAAGTAAACATGGTAAGATACATGATTGTTGGAAATGTAAGGCCAAGGATAACTGAGACGATCAAGATAGGCGATATGGCCAAGAGATCAGCAATGTCAATTTACGGCAAGAGCAATAACGGGGGACTATCAGAGACACTCTCCGGAAAAGATTCAAACAGGGAGATATCAAAAGGCCATAGGCATGCATACTATCTTCCCACAGACGAGGATGGCGACAACGTGCTGGATCACATCACAATAATCGCAAAGGAACCATTTGATGAAAAGGAGCTTGGCGCGCTAAACAAGATGAATAAAATTCGGCACTATCAAAACCAGTTTGTCGATCTTGTACATGAGGCACGCGGAATAACTACGGATTTTGACAAAATTCCAATATTGGAATCCTCAAAAAGATGGGAGACAGTCACACCGTTCGTGCTAAACAGGCACATGAAGTTAAAGGGCAGCAACCGAGACATCATAGTGGACGGCCCGGAAGATCAGCTAAGAGACGAGATAAGAAACAGGTTCGGTGATAAAACAAACATCAGGAGCCTGATAATAGATGACGCCAAATTCATGATGAGGACTGGCATCAAGCCGATACAGTTCAAGCGGTGGAGAAAGGACAGGCTTCCGGGATTTGGGGCATACAATGTCCGAATAGAGTTTGAAAATGACATGTCAGGGCCGCTGTCTTTTGGACATGGTTCGCACTTTGGTCTGGGCTTGTTTGTTCCAGTCAAGTGACCAGAAATGCTGGTTTTTAAAAGACAAACATATTGCTTTAGAAAATGACAGTCACGCACACAGTTTTACTATTTCATAAAGATTATATCCCGGTTTAGAATCAGTTTTGTCGCATTTGAGAATCTGAACTATCATTATACATTTTTATGCTTACATCGTCAGATACAGGCATGAATTACATGCTGTCGCCAAGCGCAGTTACTATTAACTCATCCTAAAACAGATCATCTAGTAAACCATTCATGACAATACAGATCCAAGAAAACATTGTTGAAGCATTTTTCATGATTCACAAGGAAATCTCAGATGCCCAATGGAGTACTACTATTGCGCCGCAATTGCCAAAACCTGCCAAAACAGGACGTCCGAGACGTGATAACAGGACGACAATCAACGGGGTTCTGTTTGCGTTAGCTACCGGATGCAGACGGGCAGACATGCCAGACAAGTACGGCTCAAAATCCACTGCACATCTGCGGTTTCAGGAACTGCGACAAAAAGGCATCTGGAAGAAGATCCTGTCAGGACTGATCAAATCCGCACACAGGCAAGGAAGGAAGGAAGGACTGACCTGCAAAAAATTTCAATTGATTCCCCACCAATTGCCGCCAAAAAGGGGGCAATGAAGCAGGATATGACGGATTCAGGAAGATTCCAGGCACGAGGATTCGTGTCGCAGTGGATGAGACGGGACTGCCGATCTCAATCAGGACCAGTCCCGCAAATGAGCATGACAGTGCGAAATTCATCGGCGTGTTGGAAGACATTTCAGAACTGGCAGGTGATAATTTGGGACGTGCAATTGTCTCTGCATATGCAGATAGGGGCTATGATGCAAAATGCATCAGAGACTGTCTGAGATGTCATGGAATTGACTGTTGCATCCCGTACAAAAAGAGCTCAAAGAAAATTGCACAAAACAGGAATCAAAAACATTACGGCAAGACAAGATTTGTCGTGGAGCGGTTCCTTGAATGGCCCAAATGCGGGTTTCACAGGACGGCAGCAAGATACGAAAAGAACTGTGAGAATTATTTGGGGTTTGCATATCTGGCATGCGTCATGATGTATTGGAGGGTTTTAGGATTAGTTGAGTGTCAATACTTGCCTGATTGTTGGGGGTTGATTTGATGGGAAGATGGCAAATTTTAAAGAAAATTGGGATTGCGGCCATGATTGGTTTAACCGGGTTTATGATAGTATGCGAATTTTTGTATTTTAGGCTGCTTGATAATTGTCTTGAATTCGGATTTGGGCAAGGATAAGACAGATCTGCCTGTAATTACCTTAGACCGATGCTTGGCCCTGTCTTGACTTCAGATGGTCGTAGGACAAACCCAAAAAATCAGCAGCATCTCCAACAAGAATGCCAACCTGTCTTAAAACCAGCCCATCTTGTTCGGTTTGGGCGATGAACTAAAAAAGACCCTTAGACTAAAATTCGGGCAACAATACGTAAAAACACGATGGTTGACCTGTTTGTGGACATTGAGACTGCCCCCAATTTTACTGCTGAGAAGTACTTTGATGCAAAACGGCGGATTGATTCAGGTGAGCTGACAAGGGATTCGGAGGACAGCGACCTGTTTTGGAAGTTCGAGCGTGGCGGGCTGACCCCCTTTGACGGCAAGGCCATCCTGATAACATACAGAATCAACAAGGCTCACGTTTTCAGGCTAAAAGAGTGGGAGATGGGAGAAAGGGAGATGCTCCAAAGATTCTACAACACCATAGGGGACTTGCAGCGTGGATCAGGCAAGGACAGACTCAGGGTAATAGGACACAACATTCTGGGCTTTGACCTGTTCTTCCTGTACAACAGGATGCGCCACCACCAGATTGCAGGGGAGAGATGGCTCTACCAGAGAATCATAAACAAGCCCGAAGTCGTAGACCTGCTCCAGATTCACCTGCCGCTAAATAACCACCAGGCCAAGGGTCTCAAGCACGATGTACTGGCATATGCATACGGATTCCGCGTGAAATCAACCTTGGGCTCCGGCGAAACACCGCATTACTTTCAGAAAGAGTATGACAAAATCATAGAGTATTCCGAACGCGAGTTTATCTATCCGGAACTGTTTGAAAAGATACAAGGTCACGGACTGGTCTCAAAGGAGACGTTGCAGGAATCAATTAATCACTACAATGAGATTCACGACATTTCTTCTGAAACATGAGCAAAGAAGTTGATCATAATCAGGATAACGTTCACAACCGGCAGATACTATGCCACATCGTGGGTAGGACAGTCAGGCAAGACCACAGAGTGGCCGCCGTCGCCATACAGACTGCTTCGTGCGATAATCGCCTCATGGAAGTACAACATGTCACATATCGGTGAGGAAAAAGTGTTCGAACTGGTAAGGATGCTGGCATCAGAATTGCCAGAGTTTCACCTGCCGCCAATTGCATTCGGACGTGAGCATGACGGCATTCCAGCATGCAAGGACAGAGGCATGAAAACAGGCACGTATGGCATGATAAACAAAAAAGAGCCAGTCCAGATCATCTGGCCTGATCTTGTCATGAATCGCAAGAAGAGACGTGTCCTAAGGGACATACTGGAAAATATACGTTACTTTGGAAGGACCAAATCATGGTGCAGTATTACGCTGGACTGCAATGCAAGGACACCAAACTGCGTACCGCAGTTCAAAAACGCAGGATCACGCATGTCAGGGCATAATACGAGGATCGCAGTCGTATCTCCAAAACAGGACATTGCCATGGATGATCTCTATACGACAAGGGACAATGTCCGTAAAAAAGAGGGCATGCATCCTGATGGCTCACAGATGGTGCCATACATAAGATATGACATTCACGACATTTCATAGAATGGTACGCAGAAATGGCATATGGTTTGTGTAAGATGCCTGGTAGCATGCACAATGGAGGACTTGCCATGTCGGAAACGACAGAGGCATTCAAAGAAAAAGTCAGGACGGAGCAGCGCAGGCCACTCTTGTTTTGGGCATGCCATGCAGTCCAGACGCGGCGCGCATGAAAGCCGACAGATAAAGATTCATGCCTTTGCATTTGTTGTGAAAGGCATTTGCAGTTTACCTGCCTGCCGTGTCTCCCAACTTCAGGTACTGGCAATATTCTTTGGTTGCATAAGACGGGTTCCTTTGCTGTCATCTTGGCGTACGGGCATGCTGGACAGCCGGCGGGGGTGTCGGGCCGTATCCCGATTCCTTTGCGGCCATCTTGGCGTACGGGCAGGATTTCATTTCTAGCCCTCCAATCACGTATTTCTCCTCGTGCGATGCCGCATGTTGCCAAACATCCTTTTTAAGATATTGATCGGTTGTTAGCAATTGGTTTACTCTATTAGACAAGATAGACCTAATAGATGATCGCATATTAGCAATAATGCAGGAGGTTTGCATTGGCCAGAACTAGAAGAGCCAACAGGTATTGCGTAGATTGCGGGGCAAGGCTGGTGTACTACCCAAGGCTGTCAAACCCCAAGGCCCCAAACGAGCACAGGGTGCTAGTATATGCATGCCCAGACTGTACGGTTGACTTTGAGAAGCCAAAGATGTTTTCGATTAAACGCAATCAGGTAGAGGATCCTCTGGAGACAGTGGAGATTGAAATCATACAATTGCAGAAAAGACATATTAGTACAAAATGAGGCAGTAAGATGTGTCAAATCAAGAAAATAAAAGAAATAACACATGGTATTTGTTGCCAATATTCTTGGGGTTTATTGGAGGCATAATCGCATTTTTTATGATACGGCAAGATGATCCCAGTAAAGCAAAAAATTGCCTGTATCTGGGAATTGCGCTAACGGTAGCAAGTATTGTCATGAGTCTTATCATGACGGCCATTATTCCTGATTTGAGGACTGCCTTTGTCAATGTATAGGTTTTGCTTGTGAGGCTGCCAGGTTTAGAATCATATGGAGGCAGGGGCAAAGGGCAACATGACATCCATAATGAGGGACAGTGTGGAAAGATGGCTAATTCATGAAGGGCTTTTGTTTGAGGAGATCAAGTGTGCGGAGAACTCGTTTCAGATACTGGCAAGAAATGCAGGACAGTACGGCATTCCCATCGAGATATTTGAACCAAAGGCGCAGCCTGGAATTCTGGTGATTGGGGCAAAGGTGGCTATGAAAAACAGCCAGACGGCAAGATATCTGGGATTCAGCCCAGAAGAGAAGAGAACGTTTGAGAGAAAGGTTGCAGATTTTTGCCATTCAATTCAGGCCATTGACAAAGTCCTGACAGAGGACGGAAGGCAGAAGATAGGGGTGTATGTAGTGCTAGATGACAAAGAAAACATCAATCAGCAGACTGTGTTTGATGCCATGAGAAGGGTCTCAGAAATGCATGAAAAGACTGCAAGGTTCCTGATGAGGACGTTCTAGATTTTCCCAGATTGCAGTAGACGGCATAGCCTTAACTAGCAGAAGAGTCATGCGGAATTCCAGGAAGAGCCTGCGTTCAGGGATATCGTACCAAATACTGTGTTGCACAACTAACCATCTGATCCGAATTATTGAACCAATTTAGCTTTAGATCCCAACTATTTTCATTTCTTATGAACAGAAATTGGAAGACAACCAACAAATCACTAGTAACCAGAGGCGAACTAATCATGTCATGGGATGCTATTGACTCATGGCAAGAAGAACTAGATGAGATGGGCAGGGGCAAAGAAGGAAAAGAGTTCGTGTGTCCTGAATCACTCATGAATGCGCTATCTTATGCTAGGGCATGCTTTGGATTGCCATTTAGGCAAGCCCAATACTTCCTAACAAAACTTTATGATCTATTGATCTGACTTATCACGCCAAACAGAATACGGATCAGAACATCATACATCAAGCCATGAATGAGCAAGAATTGATTCAGGCATACAAAAACGAGAAAGATGCCAAAACAAAAGAGAGGTCATTCCTGGTAAAGCAAGTCTTCTTTGATAATCAGACTGCCTCGCATGTTGCAAAGAATCTCGGGCATGTGCGTTCTTGGCCATACAAGTGGCTGGGCAGGTTCAAAGAATATGGGATGGACGGTCTTCATGACAGACAAAGGACAGGAAGACCGCCAAAGATACCAAAAGACAGACTAGTCGCAATGGAAAGACAGATCGCAGGGAATCCTGCAGGTTGGAGCGCAAAGCAGGTGATGAATCTCATTTATGAAAAATCAGGAGTAAGATACCATGAGGTTCATGTGTACAGGCTGCTTCACAGTTGGGGATACGCATCAAGGGTTGCACAGAAAAGGTTTGCAAACCCTGCGACTGCACGGGAAAAACTCTGGTTTAAAAAAAATCTCGGGAAAGAATAGCCTCGAAAACAGCAAAAGGATTCACCATACTGTCACAGGATGAATCAATCCTTGCTGCAGATTCAATATTCAGAAAAAAGATGCGGGCAAAGAGAGGAACGCGTCCAGTAATTCTGGTAAATGGGAATATATCATCAAAAGACGATCATCCTTGGGGCATTGGCTCATGATGGCAGACAGCTATTCAGGCAGTATGACAGATTTGATCAGTACTGCTTTTTGGATTATCCCAAGGAATTACGCAAAAAGTTTGGCAAGATTTTAGTGTATGCAGACAGGGCACCGCAACACAAATCAAAACTGATACAAAAATACCCTGATGAGAATCATGATGTCGTATTGGACTGGTTCCCAAAGGGTTCGCCGCAGTTTAACGCAGTTGAGGAAGTATGGAAACAGGGAAAATACGATTTGTTGGTCTCACAATATCAGCCATCGCTGAATAATCTGAAGAGCAGGATTTCCAAACATTGCAGAACTGCCAGATTCAATTTGGATATCATCAAGTACATGCAACGAGGGGACGGTTGACGAACTTATGTTAGAGAGTATATGAAAGAGGGACTAAAGTCGGCAGTTCCTGTGAGGAAATCTGCAAAAACAAGTCAATAGGCAAGGATCCGACGGGAATAACTGCAGCTGCACTGTACCTGGCATGCATCAAAACAGGAGAAAACGTCACACAAAAGAATGCTACTGACGCATCTCGCATATGCTCGCACACTCTAGAATATGCCCATATTCTGTCTCAGGCTCTTGCACCTGTTTCGCACGGTAACCCCTCACTAAATCTTTCTTGTTTGTCAACAAATTTCTACCTTGTCTTTTTAACAAAGCAAAGCGTTTTGTAATACTATGGCCCGAAAATACGACTCACCAATATCATACAAGTTGCGAGAAATTCCAGTAAAATACATTACGGTGTGGCGCGATGCCCAAGCAAGGAGATTGGATAGGGAAGGAATAGCAGAGCTGGCAAAGTCAATAAGAAATGACGGACTGCAGAACCCGCCTATGGTTCAGAAAGATGGCAAGAATTCTTACCTGCTCATGTCAGGCCAGCGAAGGCTTGCAGCACTGAAGAGACTGGGAGCAAAAAAGATACCTGTTCTGTTGCTTACAAATAGTACAAGGTATGATCTTAACAATGCAAAGGCTGCATCAGTCGTTGAGAATCTGCACAGAAATAAGATGGACACAAAGGACATGACTGCCGCATGCGCGTTTCTGACTGAATCCATAGGAAGATCAAAGGCTGCAAAGTCGCTGGGAATATCACCCCATACCCTGAGAAGATATCTCGGGTTTGCAGCAGTGCCGGACAAGCTAAAGTGGTTTGTCCCAAAAGAGATGTCTCGCGATGACTGCGTAAAACTGTACCGAGCGGCCCCAAATGTTTCAAAGGCCATAAGAATTGCAGAGAAGGTAATCCAGCTAGATCAAAAGTTACGAAAAGAGTATCTCAAGGCCCTGAACCGCTCCCCCAAATCATCGCATCCCAAGTTACTGAAAAAAGCCAAAGCAGGATTGCTACAACAGAGAGTCACAATACTATTGAACAAAGGAAATGCAAAGAAATTGCGCAGTTTGGCTATAAGAAACGATGTAGGGGTTGCAGAGATGGCAGACGAAATCGTCTTAAAATATCTGAAGAGGCAGTAATGTGCCTCATTTTATTGAATCAACTTGTTGCCAAAAACTGCAATTTAAAAAGGCGGTTCCAGATAACTTTGGGTTCTCACACATGAAAAATTCTCCAAAGGCAATCACTTCTGCAATGCATCTAGATTTGTTGTGAACTGTTTTTGATAGATCAATCAGATTGATTGTTTTTTCCAATAACTACTCAAAAATGGTTGGTGGCAATAGGCTTACAATCACCGTCTTTAGATACATTTGCATAATGATTGTAGATTGTCTTCTCATCATAGTTGGCATCGCAGTATTTTGATGATGGCACAAATGGTTCGTTATGAAAAGATCTCATTGCTGAGTATGCGTCTATATGATGAAAAGTATTCCTCATCCAATCATCTGATTTTATGTAATTCGCCATTGTATCTTTGTATTGTTTCTACATCTTCGTCAGGACCCAGAAAATACATGCAACACATACCACATATCGCATATTCGATATCGTCTATCTCTCCCATCCTGTATAAATACGAGTTCGTTTGGATTGCATCACGTACAGTCAAGCGTTCATCAAATGTTGAGACAAATACTGAGGGAGTAAAATCCACCATTTCCCATATCATCAACATTAATAACTCCCGCATACCTCTTCATCGAAATAAACCCAAGATTCATCACTCACTGTCTTTGGCATATATGGATATGTATGATCTTCCACATACAAGTAATCTACACGCATTATAATCTGATCTTGTGCTTCTCCTATTGTTTCGCCGTGGAAAAACACATCAATTGCAAATAATGTGTGAAACTGTAAATGTGTTAAATTATTTGTAAGAGGCAGACTAACAACTCATCTCAAAACCCTGCAATACATCAAGAATGACGCAATACTGACAAACGCAGGACAGTCTTCACATCTCTTTTCATATCTGATTCCTGTCCTGTGAAATCCGTTTTTGAGCCAGCCAAAGAATAATCCCTCCGCAACGCATCGAACCGAATCATATTTCTTGTGCGATTTGTTCTCTCCGATGATTTGCTATTCTTTCTAAACGGAACACATGCAATTGGATTTCTATTTTTCAAATAGCTTCTAATGGCCGTACTGTCATATCCTCCCTTCTTGTCAGCATAAACTGAGGCAATCTGTTTGATGGTGCCATCATCATCCATAAATTCCGAAATGTTTTCCATGACATCTGCAGACTTTGTACTGTCATGAACGTTTGCAGGACTGGTCCTGATTGAGACTGGAAATCCGCTTTGCCCTACGGCAACGTGAATCCTTGCGCCTGAAATCTTCCTGAATACGTCATGTCCTGTTACGCTGCCCCCTTTTTGGCAGGGATTGTCGAGGAGTCAACGGATATCATCTTTTGCAGGCTGACTTTCCTTGCTTGTGAGCTGTTCTGGTTAAACCGGATAGGATCCTCTTCCAGACTCCTTTTTGCTGCCAGGAGTCTGGTCTTCTGTCTGCAGCAGAGTCATCACCGTATTTTGTTGGCATCTCGCTCCGCCTGCATCCGGATATCAAGACGCAGATGATTGTTCCGTTGATGGCTCTTCTGTCATCGTCTCTTGGTCTGCCCGTCTTGGCAGGTTTTGGAATGCGTGGCTTTATCATGTCCCGTTGTTTGTTTGTCTGTCAGTCAATTCTTGAAATTGCATGAAAATTGATCATGTTCGGTAATTGCTAGATCAGGATGATCGTAAAAACTTCACCAAATGATCAGTTTTGAGATGAGTTGTAGATATTCTGCAAAGTGTTGGCTTACAACTGCCACAGAATGTGCATGATTTCCTTGTTTTTATGATGATTTCTATGTAGCCTGTTTTGGGTTTGATAGTTGTTTTTCAATTTGTTTGGCACTAATGCTTAATTCTCACTTTGATTTTTTTGATTTCAACAAGTCTGCCTTTTTATCTCCAAACTCTTTTTCAGATATTATGCCTTGCTCCATTAGTGCATGATATTTTTTTATCTTTGATATTGTCTTATCGTCTCGTCTTATCTTGGTAATCTTTGAGGCAGTAGATACAATTTCATCCCTTACCTCGCCACCGATAATCTTTATCTCTTTTTTCATATTCTGTGTCGTATTGTAACTGTTATTTATTGATTTTTTCCACTCTCTTTTATTTTTGTATTTGAAATGTTTCAGGTTATACTCGCCAGTCCATTTGAACATCAGGTATATCAAAAGCGTGATAGAACCAATTGGGACTATCATGTCATAAAATACATAGAACGTCAACGACAATACATAGACAAAAGAGTCAAGGACAGAAGCAGGAATTAAAACATCGACTAAAAAGCCAGAACCAGAATACACTAGAGATTCTACAAACTCCATGTCGCGTTCATAATGGTATAGCAAGAATTCATCAATGGTTGTAAAATCTTCTATATTTACAGGATAGATAATCACATCAAGTACAAACCACACAAATAAAAACATAAAAAATACTGGGATCCACTGAGCAGTCTTTCCCATCTTTTGCGTCCAAAACAATGCAAATATCGTTCCTGCAAAAAAACAAGCCCAAAACCTAGACAGGGGCATCTCCGAATTTGGTGTGACATCAGCATCTGTTTGAATATTCGGATCAGACACAATAAAACTGAAAATACCAATTAATAAAAAAATTTCTACTCAAAGGTTAGTGCATACATTATGGGCATAACGCCACAATACCTATAACTAGCACAATACAGTATGTTACAAGCATTGCCTTTCTTCGTGAGATGCGAAGCCGCGCAGATAGTGCGCCTCAAGCAGAGATAGGACAGACGTCATGCCTGCAATGAATAGCAAGGCAAAGAACGCAGAGCCTACAATCCCCTAAAACCCATGTCTGAGAATACCTAGGGACAAGATACTCAAGGCCGAACCAGTGCCCAAAGTAAAAAATTATATAGCTAATCCTGAGATTCCTAACACTTGAAAAAATTAATGTTTTATACAGTAATTGCGGCAGTAGTAGCAACTACATTAGTCGGCATAATTTTTGGCTATACATCACTACAAGATACAGACCCGCTAAATGAGCCTAGAACACAGACAGACATGCAAGGCACAACCACATTACTGCCTGACAAAGTAAATATTGGCGTGATGCTTCCTGCAACAGGTGATCTGGCAAGTCATGGACAGGACAGCCACATTGCAGTAAATCTGGCAGGTTCTGACTTTAATAATTACCTGGAATCAAAAGACGCGCACTGGCGCATCGACCTAATTGTGGAGGACACACAGACAGACCCAATTGTTGCTCTAGAAAAGATTCAGTCCCTAAACTCCAAAGGCGTTAACCTAATTTTGGGCACTCAAACCAGTGCTGAGCTGCAAAACATAATGTCATACGCTCATTCCAACGATATTCTGATGATCAGCCCGTCATCCACATCCCCCAAACTCGCAATGCCTGATAACGTGTTTCGTCTTATACCAGATGATACAAAGCAGGGCGTAGTTATTGCAAAGATATTGCAAGACAGTGACATCAAAGTTGCAATCCCGATATATCGTGCAGATGTGTGGGGCGACGGGCTGTATGCATCATCAAAAGAGTCCTTTGAAGCGTTAGGCGGCATCGTAGATGGCGGCATCAGGTACTCTCCTGAAATCACCGTATTTTCAACTGAGGCCAATCTGTTATCTGAAACTACAAAGCGCTATATGGCAGACGGATACGATGCCGATGAGATCGCTGTACTGATGATGAGCTTTTCAGAGGCTGTCCACCTGCTAAATTCAGCTGCGTCCTATGATGCTTTGGGCGATGTTGCATGGTTTGGCTCTGATGCGTCTTCCAATGATGATGCCATAACTGATGATCCCATGGCATCCAGGTTTGCGCAGGACGTTAATTTTATCTCAACCCAGTTTGCAGCATCAGAGAATGCAAAATACCGGCATGTGCATGACCACCTGATGTCTGAAATCGGCTCATCTCCCAACAACTATGCCTATTCCTCCTATGACTCGCTTTGGGTATTGGGCCTTACAATAGAGGAGACAGGTTCTGTTGACACCAGTGCCATCATCTCGTCGCTTCCCAGCGTTGCAGAAAAATACACCGGCGCAGTTGGAAACATCATACTAAATGAGGCCGGGGACTTGGATAGTGGCGATTACGAGTTGTGGGCTATAATTGATGGCCAGTGGGAGTCTGTCGGCAAATATGTGGCAGCTACTGACACGTTGGAATTTAATTGAGTGTGCTAAATGTTTGCAATGTAGGCAAGAAGTTTGGCGGTCTTGATGCTTTATGCGGTGCCTCTTTTGCGATCAAACCCAACAAGGTGAACCTGCTTATCGGTGCAAACGGTTCAGGCAAGACAACGCTGGTAAATGTGATCTCCGGCCTGCTGCGTGCAGATTCGGGGAAAATTATGTTTTGCGGCCTTGACATAACACAGAGGCGCCCTGATCAGATATTTAATTTGGGCATGGCCAGGACGTTTCAAACGCCGCGGCTCTTTGCAAACCTGTCGGTGCTTGAAAACATGCTGGTGTCGCACCATCACCGTGGCGAGTCATACCGTCTTGCATTGCTGTATCGCAGATGGATGACGCAGGAACGCTCCCTTACAGAAAAGGCGCTGTCCATACTTGACGGATTAGGCATATCACACCTCAAAGACAGCCTAGCATATGACCTTAGCGGCGGTCAGATAAAACTGCTGGAGCTGGGCAAGATACTGATGTCTGATGCAAAACTGGTGCTGCTTGATGAGCCGATTGCAGGCATTGCGCCAAAGCTTGCACACCGGATATTCTCAAAGATCACAGACATCTGCAAGAAACACAACACCACATTTCTAGTCATAGAGCATAGGCTAGACATTGCATTACAGCATGCAGACTATGTGTATGTGATGGGCGATGGCAGTATAATTGCACAGGATGTTCCTGACAAAATCATGCAAAACAGAGACGTCATTGCGTCGTACCTTGGATGAGTGATAAAATTGGTAATACGGACAAGTAAGCTATCTGGCGGATATGATAAAAAGCAGATAATCTTTGATGTTGATTTTATAGCTGCAAACCAAATCACCGCAGTAGTGGGTGCTAACGGTTCAGGTAAAAGCACGTTGCTAAAATCAATCTGCGGCTTGTGTGATGTGCACTCTGGAAGCATTACGCTGCACGACAAAAACATTGTAGACACCAACACGCATGAGATAACCGGTCTCGGCATATCTTACATGAGCCAAACAGACAACGTGTTTTCAGAGCTTAGTGTACATGAGAACCTAGTTATTGCAAACATGCCAAGCACGCCCGATGCTGATTACATCTTTGATAATTTTCCAGATCTAAAGCCATTGTACTGCCACAAGGCGCGTCAGCTTAGCGGTGGCCAGCGACAGCTGTTGGCAATGGCAATGACGCTATCAAAAAAACCGCAGGTGATGCTGTTTGATGAGCCAACTGCAAACCTCTCGCCAAAAAATGCAAAAGCAGTACTAGAGAAGATAAAGGAGATGCAGCGGCTTTTGGGAAACTGCACAATACTAGTAGAGCAAAATGTCAAAGCTGCGCTTGAGATATGCGACAGATGCTATCTGCTAGCTGGCGGCAGGGTGGCATATGAGGGGGATCCGCAAAAACTACTGTCAGATCCTGACCTGGCAAAAAAATACCTGGGTGTAATGTAGGGATGATACTAGTTGACGGCATAATATATGCCTGTGTGCTAGCTGCACTGTGTGTTGGTCTGACGTTGACATACAAGATTACAAAGGTTCCAAACTTTGCACACACGACATTTGCAATACTTGGCATGTACATGACGTTAATTACAGCCAGAATTCTTGATGCCACGCCATACTTGGCAATGCCTCTGGCCTTTGCGGTATCTGGGGCGACATCACTGTTTTTGTACTGGGGCGTCATCAGAGTACTGCAAAAGAAAAAATCATCATATCTGTCACTAATTATTGCAACACTGTCCTTTGATATTTTTATGATTGGCGTGCTAAACATCATGGCAGATTACATTGCAAATGACTTTCATGTGATATCCAGAGACTTTACACTGCGCAGCTATGATGGCGTCATCCTTGGCGCCCCAATGATACTGGTGGTGTCGCTGGTTGTGATATCTGGCATGGTGTTTGGCCTGTACTGGCTGCTATACCGCACAGTCTTTGGCATATCTATGCGGGCATCAATTGAAAACACCAGTCTTGCGCAAACATTTGGCATTAATACAAACAGAATCTTTATGTTCTCATGGTTTCTAAGTGGCAGCCTAGCTGGCGTGGCTGGCGTGCTAATGTCTGTTTGGTTTCAGGGGGATCCGGGGCTTGCGGCAATTATGCTGCCAAGTGTCTTTGCAGGAAGCATTGTTGGCGGCTTTACAAGTATCTATGGTGCAATACTGGGAGGTGCAGTTATAGGGTTCAGCGAGATACTGGGAACCAACGCGCTGGCTTTAGCGTTTGGATACTGGGTTGTGCCATACAGGCCGATAATCCCGTTCTTGTTTATCATAGTTACGCTGTTGGTGTCCCCCAAGGGGATATCATGTCTAATTGACACGATCAGGAGAAAAAACACATGAATGCAGAGACGATATTTTTAGCTGATCTAATTGCAATATTTTCAATATACTTGATTATCAACCTGAGTCTGAACCTGGAGTTTGGCTTTGCAGGCATTCCGAATTTTGGCAAGGTCCTAGTCGTAGGCGCCGGCGCCTTTGTGATGGGAATTGTCCCAATAAACCTGTACGGCATGATGCTATCAATTGGTGCAGACCCAATACAGGACAACTTTGCAGTGGTACACAAAATCAACGAACACATCGCAGCACATCCAGAGACTGCGTTTTTTGTAATGGGCATAACAGTTGCAATTGCAATGGCAGTTGGCATGGTGCTAGGTCTAATATCGTCATACCCTGCAATCAGGCTGCGCGGCGATTACTTGGCAATTACGTTGTTGGCATTTGGTGAGATTATCAGAATAGTTGGCATGAACCATGAGGGCTTGGTTGGAGGAACGCTTGGGGTTGCCGTGCCAGATATGTTGTCCTTTGTGCCAAATGAGTCTAGGTTTTTGGCGTTTAGCCTGGTGTTGCTTGGAGTAGCTGGTGTCATATTTTTTATGGTGCACAGGTTTACTGGTTCGCCTGTTGGGCGACTGCTGCGTGCGGCGCGCGATGACGAGACTGCGCTGCAGCATTTGGGACGCAACACGACTGGCATCAAAACAAAGACGCTGATGCTAGCCGGCTGCATCGGTGCTATAGGCGGCATGCTTTATGCTGCATATGTAGAGGGCGTAGTTGCGTTTGGATACAACAGGCTACACTGGACGTTTCTGCCATTTGTTATGGTTATAGTTGGTGGCATTGCAAACAACAGGGGCGTACTGGTCGGCACTCTGATATTTGTTGCACTGCGAAAACTTGTTGTGTACTACAATGATTCTTTTGCAGGTCTGCTGCCCTTTGATATAATATGGCTTGACTATCTGTTGCTAGGTGGCATCATGCTTGTAGTGTTGCTGTTTAGGCCGCGAGGCATCATCCCTGAAAAACCAAATCAAAAAACCGACTGGTGATTATCAGCATGCCACAATGCATATGAGGGTTGACTGTGCTTCTGAGAACTTTTGCTCAGTGTGCTAGTATCAGTTACCAAAGAGCACTACTGTGTTTCCTAACATGACTGATTGATTCAACCATTCTCATCATTCAAGATTCAGATCAGAGCATTCTGTACGATTCCATGAATGGAAACCGGAACAAATACGGCAAATCACCAGTCAGGCGGGGATCATAGGCTTGTTTCCTACTAACATGATCGCCGCATAAATGAAAATCTGCTTTAAACTTGCCCATACGTGATAACATCATAACCTTATCTAAATATATGATCTAGGTTTAGTCTAATGACGGTTACTTGCATATCAATTAAAAAACCCTCAATATGCTTAAATCATCATACTTTCTTTTTGATTTAGCATGAAGCTAGATGTTTTTGATGCAATTGCACTTACTATTCATGCCAATGATGATCAAATCGTCAGCAAGACATCAATTCAAAAATTAGTTTATTTTCACACACTTACAATAAAGGACATTGATATTTCAGGTTACACACATTATTTCTATGGTCCATTTAATCGACAGGTCTCAATTGCACTTGAAGATATGTCAGAGTTTTCTTACATTGATCAAAATGTAGTTTCTGGATACTATGAAACTTACAATTACAAATTAACCGAAAACGGAATCAAATATGCTGAGAATGCAATTAGTAAATATCCTGACGAATATGGAATAATGAAAGATACAATCCAGATTTGTAAACAACACTGTAAGTTAAAACCATCGCCATTATCATATGCCGCAAAAGCACATTACATTTTATCAAACTCTAAAGACCAACTAAAAGAAAAGTTCACTCCAGAGGATGTCAAAAATATTGCGAAAGACTTCGATTGGAAGATTTCTGAAGAGGATGCGCTAACAGGGCTACAACTACTTCAAAAACTAAACCTTGTCGACTCCAAATAGTTATTTTCGTTCTAAATCATTTAGAGATCCACTTTATGGATTTGTTCATCTCTCAGAACTTGAAACAAATGTAATTGATACAGAGATTTTTAGAAGATTACAATTCATTAAACAACTATCACATGCATATGTTGTCTATCCGTCTGCAATTCACACTAGATTTGAACACTCTCTAGGCACGTCACATGTATCAAACATTATGGCAAATGAATTGGGCTTTACTGAACAAGATGACATCGAAAGAGTTCGTTTGTCTTGTTTACTTCATGATATTGGACATGGCCCATTTTCACATCTATTTGAGGGGATAATTCAGCAAATTAACTCTGCCATTGAAGATCCACATGAAAAAATTTCTCAAATCATGATCAAAGAAGATTCAGAACTTGATGGAGTCTTAGGATCTAAAAAAGACGAGATTGTTGAATTATTAGAAAAAAAGATTGATGCATACAAAGAACCAAGAAAATCACTTCAATCAGATATTCAACTCATCTCAAAACCCTGCAATACATCAAAAATGACGCAATACTGACAAACGCAAGATAGTTTTCACATCTCCTTTCATATCTGATTCTTGTCCTGTGAAATCCATTTTTGAGCCAACCAAAGAATCTCTCCGCAACGTATCGAACCGAATTATATTTTTTGTGCGATTTGTTCTCCGATGATTTGCTATTCTTTCTAAACGGAATACATGCAATTGGATTTCTATTTTTCAAATAGTTTCTAATGGCCGTACTGTCATATCCCTTGTCAGCATAAACTGAGGCAATCTGTTTGATGGTGCAATCATCATCCATAAACTCTGAAATGCTTTCCATGACATCTACAAACTTTGTACTGTCATGAACATTTGCAGGACTGGTCCTGATTGAGATTGGAAATCCGTTCTGCTCTACGGCAACGTGAATCTTTGTGCCTGAAATCCTCTTGAATCCGTCATATCCTGTTACGCTGCCCCCTTTTTGGCAGGGATTGTTGAGGAGTCAACGGATATCTTTTGCAGGTTGATTCTTCCTTGCTTATGAGCTGTTCTGGTTAAACCGGATAGGATCCTCTTCCAGACTCCTTTTTGCTGCCAGGAGTTCAGTCTTCTGTCTGCAGTAGAATCATCACCATCTTTTGTTGGCATCTCGCTCCGCCTGCATCCGGATATCAAGACGCAGATGATTGTTCCGTTGATGATTCTTCTGTCATCGTCTCTTGGCCTGCCCGTCTTGGCAGGTTTTGGAATGTGTGGCTTTATCATGTCCCGTTGTTTGTCTGTCAGTCAATTCTTGAAATTGCATGAAAATTAGTCATGTTCGGTAATTGCTAGATCAGGATGATCGTAAAAACTTCACTAAATGATCAGTTTTGAGATGAGTTGATCGCGACTAATGTTCGTATCATATTTTTGGGATTTAGCTGTTATTCACCAAGTTAAACCCCTCTCTAAAATCAATAAATTACAAAATCAACATGTAAATCATAAAGTTTTGTTATGGAGTATAGATGACATTGTCAATGACGAACTGTCAGGAATGATAATCGATCTCAGCAGGTGCACGCGTAGTCAGACCTAGATGACATTGTCAATGCTGTTAAGATCAACGCCAAGGGACGTCTTTTCCAGCCATTTTGGGTTGTTTGCGGTAAACACCAGCACGGAATCCACTGACTTGTCAATCAAATTCCCAATTCCTGATTTGAGTTCTGCAAGATTGGATGTGGAGATTTCTCCTTCAAACACAGAGTTCTGAATCCAATTCAGGTACTGCTTTATCAGAATGCGCACTGAATCTATGCGTTCTACGCCTATGTCATACACAATTATCGCATACATTATTTTTGCCTGAATCCGGAATATCTTATATCTTCTACTATGTGCTTGACGATCTTGTGGCACTCCATCCTGATTAACCTCCTGTAGCTTACGTTCCTCTTCAAGGATGACATGTAGACAGTCGTATCCAATCTCTGATCGTATTCGCTTACAAACGCTTTGCGTCCTGACTCGGACAGATAGCACTTGTTAAGGGATTCATCAAAGTCGTCTGGAGATATTATCTTGCTGTTTATCAACTTAAATATCGTCTTGTCCACGACTATTGGCTTGAATATCTCGGCAATGTCAAGGGATAAGGAGTACCTTCTGGTTCCCGGCTCGTGCAGATAACTTATGGTCGGATTTAGCTGTGATCTGTATATCTCAGTCAGAACACTTGCATACATCATGCTGTTTCCAAAGGAAATCAGAGCATTGAGCATGTTTTGTGGAGGCATCTTTGTTCTCTTGTCAAACGAGAACCCGTCGCGCAAAAAGCTGTCAAACGAGCTGTAATAGACATTCCTGCAATTTCCCTCAATTCCCATCAGCTCATCAATCTTGTTGCATAGAGGTATTTGCGTTTGCAGACCCTTGATCTTTTCGATATGGCAGGCTACGTCTTTTTTCTTTGCCTTGTAGTAATTCAGGTTGATCAGTATGTTGTGTATGGCAGACCGGACAATCTCGGCTGCAAGAAACATCCTTTTTTGCATATGCAGATAGTGCTCTGCCTGTCTGACTACTACCAGTCCGGACAGGAGCTTTTCGCGTGGATAGTAGCTTCCTGCATAATTGCCATAATAGTTGTAGAAATGCATCGCAATCCCGTTTGTGTTCAGAAAGGTTATCAGTGCAGAATTAAAATCGCATTGACTAAACACATGTAAAGCCTGCACATCCATTACAGGGATGGATTTTTTTTCGCCGTCTTTTGATGAAATTACAATGGTGTTTTGCGATCGTGACACTTTGCCTCCCTTGAATATGTAATAGTCCCTCATGACCAGCAATACTCTGAGTATGCGCACTTGTCACATATTGTCTTGTATTCTGCAGGTGGCGGTTTTGGGCTGGATATGATCTCTGATGCATCATGAATTACATCCTCTAAGAACTGTTGTTTTTCATCGGTAAGTTCAACACTGACAGTTTTTTTCATCTTTGGATAGTTGATGATGCCCGTTGTTTTCATGCCGAGCTTACTGAGGCAGTAAATATAGTAAAGCAGTTGATGCGTATGCGCATCCTGAATTTTATCTGATTTTTTTACCTCATGAATCACGCCATTTTCAATGTGATCTATGGATATGTTCCCTATACGGATATTCTTCCTTTTTCTCTGAAAAGAGTCCTTGTCTATTATCTTTCCAAGCTTGACAAGATCCGAATACGACTCAAACGCAATGTTGTGTGAGAACAGCCAGAGTTTTCTCTTACATACAAAGTAATAGTTTAATTGGGTTCCGTTAAGACTGAATTCCATAGTCATTCAAAATGGGTTAAGGAAAAAGCACTATTAAAGCGATCTAATTTGTCTCATTTTCCCGCTATTATATACATGATGCAGTATTGAAGAAAGACAGATAAATGAATACAATAGAATAGAGTTTACGCATGAAATTGGCGGGGGGTTTGAATCGAACTATTATAGGATTGAAACAGCTTTCGATAGCCGTAATACGCTTGCTCGTAGTTTGTTTGAATCGAACTATTATAGGATTGAAACGAAACGGGGCGGGATTGTCCGTCTGGCCCCTTGACATGTTTGAATCGAACTATTATAGGATTGAAACAAGATATCAACGTAGCTTTACCACGTTCCACCTTTCAGTTTGAATCGAACTATTATAGGATTGAAACATCCCTTGACTCCTGAGCTATCCTAGCCTGCTCGTCGGGTTTGAATCGAACTATTATAGGATTGAAACGCTTGACGGGATCACGTTCCACAGGGGGCATCTCTAGTTTGAATCGAACTATTATAGGATTGAAACCAAGAAGTTGGGGTCGTTCTGCATATTATAGTTAAGTTTGAATCGAACTATTATAGGATTGAAACGATCATCACCACGATATATCCACCATCCACTTTTGAGTTTGAATCGAACTATTATAGGATTGAAACAAAAATGCACAATTGCTCACAAAATTTACCTATGTCGTTTGAATCGAACTATTATAGGATTGAAACTGACCTTGTGCCTCGCCTGACTGTCTGGGGTCTTGCGGGTTTGAATCGAACTATTATAGGATTGAAACCGTGATATACGCGGATCAGCCCGAGATACTGGAAAGTTTGAATCGAACTATTATAGGATTGAAACGTGACGGCCCAGCCTGTACACGCTTCCCGTGCCGTCGTTTGAATCGAACTATTATAGGATTGAAACATCACAACCTGATACGGTACGTCCTGTCGGGAGCGATGTTTGAATCGAACTATTATAGGATTGAAACAGGAGTGCGGACCCGTTAGCATGAACAGACTCGACAGGTTTGAATCGAACTATTATAGGATTGAAACGCAAAGATGGAAGGACGGAGAACCCGCCCATGACTACATGTTTGAATCGAACTATTATAGGATTGAAACCCTTAGAGAGGAGCATACCCATAGGCACGAGCAAGCGTTTGAATCGAACTATTATAGGATTGAAACTGATACCGCACCAGTCCATCAGCGCATCGCTGTAATTGTTTGAATCGAACTATTATAGGATTGAAACATATCCTCTAGACTCCTGTCTCTGTTATTCCGCATGGTTTGAATCGAACTATTATAGGATTGAAACATGCTATGAAACAGGCGTATAGGGATGGAGATTTTATTGTTTGAATCGAACTATTATAGGATTGAAACGACATGCCCTACATGCCCGCAGACATAGCGAATGACGTTTGAATCGAACTATTATAGGATTGAAACTCTCGTGCATCCGCACCTTGTTCCGTTCTCAATTGAGAGTTTGAATCGAACTATTATAGGATTGAAACAAATGCACGGGTGAGAACAAGAATCACCTGTACAGGGGTTTGAATCGAACTATTATAGGATTGAAACGGAAGAAGTCAAGCGTTGCGGTCTGGCTGGTGAATCGTTTGAATCGAACTATTATAGGATTGAAACTGATAGAATTGTACAGGGAACCGAATAACATCTTTTTGGTTTGAATCGAACTATTATAGGATTGAAACTATACAGCGGTTGCATGTCGCGAGGTCTGATGTCGGGTTTGAATCGAACTATTATAGGATTGAAACCATGCTCGAATCCTCCGGAATGACGAAAATCGCAAGTTTGAATCGAACTATTATAGGATTGAAACATTTTGGCGGTGTTTGGGACTGGAAAACTCCCAGAGAGTTTGAATCGAACTATTATAGGATTGAAACAGACTTGCCAGAACCACGGGCAACATCACAATGATGAGTTTGAATCGAACTATTATAGGATTGAAACGATACAGCGCCCTTGATCTCCTGTATCCGAGCTTGGACGTTTGAATCGAACTATTATAGGATTGAAACTCGATGACGTGGCCGGGTTCCAGAGGTACACCATCGTTTGAATCGAACTATTATAGGATTGAAACTCTGTTTCTATTTCTTAATAACCACCAGAAATATCTTGTTTGAATCGAACTATTATAGGATTGAAACTGGTAAAGACCTCGATCTTTATCGGGCCGCTGGACTGTTTGAATCGAACTATTATAGGATTGAAACTCTTGACGAGATGTTCAACAGCATCCAGATTGACAGTTTGAATCGAACTATTATAGGATTGAAACCCGAAAAAAAGAAGAGACAGTACCTCCAGTTTACCGGCGGTTTGAATCGAACTATTATAGGATTGAAACTCCGTATCCCTGTGCTGGGTGACAGTTATGTCATATCTTGTTTGAATCGAACTATTATAGGATTGAAACATCGGTCATGATGGATTTTATCGGGCTAATGCAATCGGTTTGAATCGAACTATTATAGGATTGAAACGCGACGGCACCCTCGCAAGCGTATCGGGATGATACAGTTTGAATCGAACTATTATAGGATTGAAACTAAAATGGTTTGTCGGGCCAGTCCGTGTATTCGTCGGTTTGAATCGAACTATTATAGGATTGAAACTTCTTCGGTCATCTCGGATACTCCTCGTCACAACCGCGTTTGAATCGAACTATTATAGGATTGAAACTTGCATCCGAGTGGACGTTGCCGGCGGCAAGGGCTTCGTTTGAATCGAACTATTATAGGATTGAAACGCCATCGGGCCTCGTAAGCATGCAGTGATGCGTCCTGGTTTGAATCGAACTATTATAGGATTGAAACCAATATCCAGTGACAATAACAAGCAAGGACTTGGGAAAGTTTGAATCGAACTATTATAGGATTGAAACTAGCTGCCGCGGACGCGGTCTGGTATGCCCCGTCCAGGTTTGAATCGAACTATTATAGGATTGAAACTCGGGCTCGTGTATGAACTGCCTTACCGAGTTCCTTAGTTTGAATCGAACTATTATAGGATTGAAACTTGACCCAATCTTCGGCGATTGTACCGACCGATCTTTGCGTTTGAATCGAACTATTATAGGATTGAAACAAGACATCCACAAGTTTTACCGGAACGTGGGATAGTTTGAATCGAACTATTATAGGATTGAAACGTACTATTATCCCGCGCGACAGCCTCTTGTTGAGAAGTTTGAATCGAACTATTATAGGATTGAAACTTGACATCTGGGATACAACCGAACTAGGCGACATAAGTTTGAATCGAACTATTATAGGATTGAAACTACTCGCCGAGGCGTCAAGGCGCACGCATCAGTTCAGTTTGAATCGAACTATTATAGGATTGAAACATTCCGTCTAAATCATTCTCGCCATAGACGTGTTGAGGTTTGAATCGAACTATTATAGGATTGAAACACATCTACCATGCCGAAAAATCCCACGTCTCGTTGTTTGAATCGAACTATTATAGGATTGAAACATAGTGATTACATGGCGTGGGGTGCGGGTCTCGCTAAGTTTGAATCGAACTATTATAGGATTGAAACGCGTCCTCTGCGTCTGGTAGTACGGTCGGCGTGGTTACCGGTTTGAATCGAACTATTATAGGATTGAAACTTAGGAGCGTGGGATGACCCAGGCTTGATCGGAGATTTGTTTGAATCGAACTATTATAGGATTGAAACGAAGAAGCGTCAAATCATGACGCAGATAAAATGCTAAAGTTTGAATCGAACTATTATAGGATTGAAACTGCATTGCACGAAAACATGAATCTTACTGCAGGTCGGTTTGAATCGAACTATTATAGGATTGAAACTCCCAGAGAGGTGACAAACGACCAGCCCGGCGGCATCGTTTGAATCGAACTATTATAGGATTGAAACTAGCTGCCGCGGTAGCGGTCTGGTATGCCCCGTCCAGTTTGAATCGAACTATTATAGGATTGAAACCGTATACCGTCGATGATGACGTCCCCCTTGTGGTAAGTTTGAATCGAACTATTATAGGATTGAAACTTCGGATTTACCGGCTCCCAGGGGGTGACCGCCCAGTTTGAATCGAACTATTATAGGATTGAAACTACTTGAAGATGGCATGGTCAACCTTGGTATGTTCAAAGTTTGAATCGAACTATTATAGGATTGAAACGAGTCCGGCAAGTTCCGCCCTGATCGTTGCAGTGGTGTTTGAATCGAACTATTATAGGATTGAAACCCGTCCCGCCGTATATGCCGCCTGTCGGCTTTTTGGCGTTTGAATCGAACTATTATAGGATTGAAACTGGATGAACGACATCATCACCCTGTCCGCCTCATCCGTTTGAATCGAACTATTATAGGATTGAAACAGGAACGACCCTGCGGTTATCCCTGCGACTAGACCAGTTTGAATCGAACTATTATAGGATTGAAACGAATCTGGGCCTTACCCTTATCCTTGCATCTGTCCTTCGTTTGAATCGAACTATTATAGGATTGAAACTATAATTACTCTGTAATACTTGCTTTGCCAACCCGCATGTTTGAATCGAACTATTATAGGATTGAAACTCTTGACGTAGGGAATGCTTTAATCTGTCTGGCCCAATCGTTTGAATCGAACTATTATAGGATTGAAACAAAATATTACCTCACCCGCATGGTACTACCATCGCCAGTTTGAATCGAACTATTATAGGATTGAAACGCGATCGTTGCCTCGAGCGTCAAGAGTGCTGGTCTTGTTTGAATCGAACTATTATAGGATTGAAACGATATCAGAATCACAGATACTGCCTCATGTTTCACGGGTTTGAATCGAACTATTATAGGATTGAAACTTACGCCTGCCAATCCTTGCCGCGGCCTCTATCTCAAAGTTTGAATCGAACTATTATAGGATTGAAACAAAGGCTTTGAGGACCCAAGCGTGTAAGTCCTTCCTCAGTTTGAATCGAACTATTATAGGATTGAAACAGTAATTTTCGGATTTTCGCGCGGTTGATGGTTTTGCGTTTGAATCGAACTATTATAGGATTGAAACACATGTATGCCAACCCGATGCAGCATCTGGATTACCGGTTTGAATCGAACTATTATAGGATTGAAACTGGGTTGCCAAATGAGGTATTTGTTGCCTTTCACGCGTTTGAATCGAACTATTATAGGATTGAAACGTGTTCCCTCGTGGCTTTCTTAGGTTCCACTTCATCAGTTTGAATCGAACTATTATAGGATTGAAACAGGACGTGATCGGGAAGCACTGCCGACGATATCGCGGTTTGAATCGAACTATTATAGGATTGAAACAGATAGGCGACATATCAGGCAGGCATCGGGAAGTCAGTTTGAATCGAACTATTATAGGATTGAAACGTTCTGGTATCTCGTGGAATGGTACTCGTAGATAGTTTGAATCGAACTATTATAGGATTGAAACTCTCAAGCCGTTCTCTGCCCTGTAGCAATTTAGCTTTGTTTGAATCGAACTATTATAGGATTGAAACAAACGGAACTCCCTTATCTTCTCGGACAGGGTGGCAGTTTGAATCGAACTATTATAGGATTGAAACGTTATTGCTTGCAAACAATGGCTTGTCCTCGTCGTATGTTTGAATCGAACTATTATAGGATTGAAACGATTCTCAAAAAGAGTTTGTTATAGCGGACCCTGAGTTTGAATCGAACTATTATAGGATTGAAACGTCTCTATTGTTTCTCATGTCTTCGCGTACTTTATTGTTTGAATCGAACTATTATAGGATTGAAACAGCCAGGAAATGGCTGACGCCATGAAGCAGGCGTACAGTTTGAATCGAACTATTATAGGATTGAAACACATCACAAAGCGCGTGATAGGCGATGACAAGGTCTCGTTTGAATCGAACTATTATAGGATTGAAACTTTCATCTGGTCGCCCATCAATCTATTGTAAAGTCTGTTTGAATCGAACTATTATAGGATTGAAACATAAATCGTTAGTTTCTTATTCTGTAATCTGTCCTTTGTTTGAATCGAACTATTATAGGATTGAAACGAGTCCCAACGAGCTCTGACATTCCCTGTTGCAGAGCATTGTGTTTGAATCGAACTATTATAGGATTGAAACTCAAAAGTCTCACATCAACTCGCCAGTGATCGAGAGGTTTGAATCGAACTATTATAGGATTGAAACCCCTGTTATCCCCCGTGTCTGCGTCGACCCCAAAAAGAGTTTGAATCGAACTATTATAGGATTGAAACTACCCAGCCCGCGAGTGAGACGGTGAGGCTATGCCTGTTTGAATCGAACTATTATAGGATTGAAACTCATTCCCCAAAACCATGCCATGAGCGCGGACAGAAGTTTGAATCGAACTATTATAGGATTGAAACATCCAGTGGGTACGGTGTGTCCTTTTCTCTTCAATTGTTTGAATCGAACTATTATAGGATTGAAACGATCTCTCGGGTACACACTAACATACATCCGAGTCAGTTTGAATCGAACTATTATAGGATTGAAACACTGCCAATTTTCCTCTATCACTTGCTGGCTGCCACGTTTGAATCGAACTATTATAGGATTGAAACTTGAGCAAATGGGAGTGGAAATAGAATGGTGGAACAAGTTTGAATCGAACTATTATAGGATTGAAACACAAATTCCATAAAACGAAAAACCTTCATTGACGAGGTTTGAATCGAACTATTATAGGATTGAAACTCAAGTATCAAGGTGAGACAAAATGGGTACATGTATCAGTTTGAATCGAACTATTATAGGATTGAAACCTCATTAATGGGGAACTAGCACTTGACGCAACACCGGTTTGAATCGAACTATTATAGGATTGAAACGTTACCACACCATACACCAGATCGAACTTCTCCTTCGTTTGAATCGAACTATTATAGGATTGAAACAAATCTCCTATACTTCCTAACAAAACTTTATGATCTATTGATCTAATTTATCACGCCAAACAGAATATGGATCAGAACATCATACATCAAGCCATGAATGAGCAAGAATTGATTCAGGCATACAAAAACGAGAAAGATGTCAAAACAAAAGAGAGGTTATTCCTGATAAAGCAAGTTTTCTTTGATAATCAGATTGCCTCGCATGTTGCAAAGAATCTCGGGCATGTGCGTTCTTGGCCATACAAGTGGCTGGGCAGGTTCAAAGAATATGGGATGGATGGTCTTCATGACAGACAAAGAACAGGAAGACCGCCAAAGATACCAAAAGACAGACTAGTCGCAATAGAAAGACAGATCGCAGGGAATCCTGCAGGTTGGAGCGCAAGACAGGTGATGAATCTCATTTATGAAAAATCAGGAGCAAGATACCATGAGGTTCATGTGTACAGGCTGCTTCACAATTGGGGATACGCATCAAAGGTTGCACAGAAAAGATTCGTAAACTCTGCAACTGCACGGGAAAAACTCTGGTTAAAAAAAATCTCGGGAAAAAATAGCCTCAAAAATAGCAAAAGGATTCACCATACTGTCACAGGACGAATCAATCCTTGCTGCAGATTCAATATTCAGAAAAAAGATGTGGGTAAAGAAAAGAACGCGTCCAGTAATTCTGGCAAATGGGAATATATCATCAAAAGACGATCATCTCTGGGGCATTGGCTCATGATGGCAGACAGCTATTCAGGCAGTATGACAGATTTGATCAGTACTGCTTTTTGGACTATCCCAAGGAATTACGCAAAAAGTTTGGCAAGATTTTAGTGTATGCAGACAGGGCACCGCAGCACAGATCAAGACTGATACAAAAATATCTTGATGGGAACCATGATGTCGTATTGGACTGGTTCCCAAAGGGTTCGCCGCAGTTTAACGCAGTTGAGGAAGAAGTAGTATGGAAACAGGGAAAATACGATTTGTCGGTCTCACAATATCGGCCATCGCTGAATAATCTGAAGAGCAGGATTTCCAAACATTGCAGGACTGCCAGATTCAATTTGGATATCATCAAGTACATGCGACGAGGGGACGGTTGACGAACTTATGTTAGAGAGTATAGAGTTCTCATTATCATTAATCCTAAATGGTTAGAAAAAAATGTCATTGAAGCATCTTGTAGCAATAGTGATTGCATAATTTAAAATGTAATTCAATTGGTAACTAGAGTACATAATGGGAATGAAGTGTGTATGCGAATATTAATAATGATGAAATCTCTGCAAAATTATGAGGTCAATTTTGAGTATCATAGGAAAGTGCAAGGTTTTATCTACTCTTTTTTGAAAAATAGCAAGTATGATAAACTCCATGATAAGCAAGGCTACAAGTTTTTTTGTTTTTCAAATATCTTCAAAACAAAAAATTCCGATTATTATCATTTGATGGTGTCCTCTCCAGACAAAGGGCTAATTGAACACATATATGAAAATATGAGACCATTTATCAACGAACACATTCTAATTTCCCTTGGAAGTCTGTTTAGAATTGTCAAGGTTACAAAAATACCTGAAAAGAATTTACAGTATCCCCTTGAAATAATCACAGAGTCTCCGATAATCACTAGAATTCCTATTGAAAAATATTACGGGAAAACCAATAATATTGCATCATACAAATCTGTTTTTTGGAGATGCGATCACCATGTGGATTTGTTTATTGATAACATAGAATCAAACATACAGAAAAAATATTCCGAGTTTACAGGCAAGTCTGTAAATAAACAAATCTTTGAACGGTACGAGTTCAAAAAACAGGTATCTACTAAAATTGAGCAAAAAGGAACAAAGTTTACAATCATTGGGACACTGTGGAAATTAAAATTCTTCTCAGAAGTCTCGCATGCACTTCAAAAATTTGTACTTGACTGTGGCCTGGGTGAGCGTAATTCCCTTGGATTTGGATTTGTAAATCCCATCATCAAAGACATCTCTTCAAATGATGCATGACTTAAATTCTTGTGAATTTTACGTAGTTGCAGATGCTCAAGGAAATAACTATGTTTGTTGACAAATTCAATAGTCAGAAACAGTCTGGTAGTAAAGGGCGATACGGCAATGGAAAACTAGTTGACAAATTAATCATAATTAACACAAAGAAAAAAAATGATTTGCTTGTCTATGACAGAATTCAGGTGTTAGATGATGAGGATAGAGTTAAAGACTGGAAAAAAAGCAACATTCACTATGGGAAAATAATCCAAAATGTAATGTACTATGTTTTACCGAGCGCCATAAACAAAGCTTTAGGCTCCACTGGTGGATTGCTGACATATACCTTCTTTTTATTCAAGCTGTCAGACAAAAACCTTGCAAAACTATCAAGTAAAATAGATAAAACAAAATTTCGAGACAGTCATGATGAGTTGATTAAGACCATTCATGCTATCTTGCATGCTGCAGAGTCTGCTTTGGTTAAAAAAATTGATAACAAATACCAGTACTTGGATTTTTATGTTTTGATACGTGTTGACAAAGATACGTTTGAAGATTGGCATAAAATAGCATGTGATTATATAGAAAAAAAAAGATCAATTGGAAATACATCTTCAACTGTCAAAGGAATATGTTTTGTATGCAATAAGGAAGAAGTCGATGTATCTGCATCGCCATTTCTTACAAACTATGATGAGAAAAAAATCTTCTTAAAGCATAAAACTTTGCATGAGAAAAACGGCATACCTGCTTATATTTGTCCTGATTGTGGAAAAAAATCTTCTGAATTTGAAAAAATACTTAAGGACTATGATCTGAAAATCTTTCCCTTGTTTGTAGACCCTGAAGATCAATATGATGAGATCGAGTTTTTATCTGATGGTTTAGAGGGGAAAAACAAGTTTAGTCCTATATTGGGAAAATTAGTTAAGCGTCGTGAAAAAAACCTATTTGATTTTTATCTTGTTGTAAAATCTAAAGATTATTTTTTCTTTGATTACATTACAGGGTATGAATGGAATGTTGGAATATTTACTGATTATTTTAACCAAGATGGTAACCTGTCCCCGGCTAGCCGCTCTAAGTTGGAATCTTTAATGGCGTCTGTACTTACTGGCAAGGAGCAAATTCCATATTTTGACAAACTCCAAAATATGGATAATCAGGAGGCAACATTAGTTTATTCTCTTAGACAAAAGATCTTCGACTTTGTATACCGAAACAAAAATACTCTTACTTACAAGGATTTACAAACACTTGTCTTATTTAGGATAGAAAAATCGATAAAAAACGGTACAAAGCCTAAATTAGAAACTTTTAATTTATTCTTTAATCGATCATTGTTATTGAAAGATGATGATCCTGATGATTTTTTGGAAAAAATGAGGAAGATCAAAGACGAGTTTATCTCAGAAAAGGAACAACCCTTTGATATTAGAAGTGATGAAGAATGGGCATATTTTGCAGGACAGGTTGCTTTTTATCTGGTCAGCTTGTCAAAAACAAAGGATAAAACATTCGGTCTTTTGGAGCCCTTTACAAACAAGTCCACAACTGATCTTGTCAAAAAGACAATTGAGCAGCTTTTTGAGCAATATAGGTATGATATCAGTCTTGGCAACAGACGTTTTAAAAAAATTGTGACATCTGTTTTTTCATATTCTCCTTGCTTGTCCTTCGTAGATTTAAAAATACCTTTTTACACAGGTGCATGTGATGACGATAATGTTATTTACCGCAAAGAAAAGGGTTCTGTATAAAAGAAATGACTGAAAGACATTTTAAAAAATTTGCACAGGGCCTTTTAATTGTAAAGGTAGACAATAGTTCTTTTAACAGTGATTTTTCCGGACTGCCGCGAAGATTACCTGACGATCATGGGACCATCTATGCCACTGATAAGGCATTGAAATACTGTGTAAGGAATTACCTTAATGACTCTGGTGAGACTGTTTTTGTTTGGAGACGGTACAAGGAAGATTTGAATCCGTCTTCCTTGGAAGAAAACTACCAACAAGTTTTTGGTAGTAAACCATCTGATAAAAAGCAAGAAATCCGTAAAAATTTACTGTCTGCAGTGGATGTTCGATTGTTTGGAACTGTATTTGCTGTACAAAATACTAACATTTCACTTACTGGTACGACTCAAATTTCTTATGGTGTTAACAAATTTGACGAAAATTTGTTTTTCAACTCCCAAATACTTTCTCCATATGCTAATTCTGCCAAAGAAAATGCCAAACAGCAAACCCTTGGTAATGAGACAAAGACGATGGAGGCTCACTATGCATATGACTTTGTAATAAACCCAAACAATCTATTTGACGTTTTGCCTTCTGGTGATAGTAATGCAGGCAAATTATTATTACAAGAGTCTGATGTGGAGTTATTTAAAAAAGCCATGTGCCATGGTGTCCGCAATACATTATCTGCTTCTAAGATAGGTTGTGATTCTGAACTGTTCCTATTTGTTGAGATGAACTCTTCTGAAAAGAACGGCAAAGTAGAATCTCATATTTTGCCTATGATGAAAGATCATATCAAAATCGGCAAAAACGAGGGCAAGACTATCATTAATCTAAAAGAATTGTTTGACACATTTGATAAAAATTACAAAAAACTGATTTCATCTGTAGAGGTATACTATGATGATGATAATACAGAATTGGTTGGAAATGATAAATTTCTAGTCAAAAAAAGACACATTGTTACACTAGAAGAAATTAAAAACAAATAAGCAGGTTGTGATTCTGCTGGTAAAACTTGTTTCTTTTGAAGTATATTCCGATTTTGGGTTTTTCAAAAAACCCGATACCAACAACAAAAGCACAAGCATGACGTACAATCTCCCACCAAAACCTGGGATACTTGGCATGTTTGGTGCCATCTTGGGACTAGGCGGGATGAACAAGCAATATGAAACAAAATCCATGACACAAGACAAGGATGCAAAACAAAAAATTTTGCCCGAATATTATAGGCTAAACAAAGATTTTACAATCGGAATAAAACCAATGGGCAAGTTCCCATTTAACAAAATAATGAACACATACAATAGTCGCAATAGTTATTTTGGGAATGAAAAATATGAGAACATCCCAATACATGAGCAGATACTGATAAGTCCTAAATACAGAATCTACGTTTATGATCAAAACTCTGGCTCTTTGATAGGTGAGCTTGCAAACCGTCTAAAATCAAACAATCCTGTTTTCATGCCGTATATGGGGAAAAATGAGTTTATCGCATCTTTTGATAATGTAAGGACATTTGACAACGTAACTCAAACAAATGATGCCAAAAACATATCGTCTGTATTTCTGACAACAAGAGACAATTCTGATCAAAGTGCAATTCCTAGTCAAAAAAGAACCTTAAGGGGTGACTCGCGTACTGTTGTCGGCCTTCCAACAGGATTCAAGTTTGTTGAAAGATACCCAATTGGACATTCTAAGGATATGCATTATATTTTCCAAACAGTACAACTTGAAGCGGTGGTTGACAAAGCTCTAATTGATTTAAAATCTGGCAAACTATTCCGAGTTGATGATGAGGTAATTTACCTATTTTGATCAAATCATGAAAAAATATAATCATATTCTCAAACCATGTTATTTTGATAGCATTCTTGCACATACGTCAAATAATAAATCACCTGAGACCTTAATTGTACACTCTGAAAACACACTCCGATATTGTGATCTGCTGATTAGAAAACTACATTTGGATAAAAACCTGAATGCTTTACTGTCTGCTGTTCTAGTTGATAAAAGCAAGATACCTAAAATTATTGAACTGATTCGCTATATAGTTTATTATCATGATCTTGGCAAAGTCAATCCTGTTTTTCAAAAGGAAAAAATGAAAAATGATTTGCGAATAACGGTTGAGAATCTAAATTCTTATCACTCTTTTTACGGCAAGATACTGTTTGATAATTTCTTTTCAGAGACGTGGGATGAAAACATCTTATTCTATTTATTATCACAAGCAATAGACCGTCACCATACATCTTTGATGGATATTGATTTTCTTTACGTTAAGATGTGCAAAGATGGCATTCAAAAACAACTATGTGATTTGGACAACGTTTCACGCAAATTGTTTAATGACTGCCAACCTCTTCCACCTGTTAATAACTGGCTTGAAGTCTACCATTTTAAAAATGAGAAATGTAACGATATGAGAAAAATATTTGATACCAATGAAAAACAGGAGGCCTTGTTTTATCTTTACAAAATGGTTTATTCTTTGCTTATCACAAGTGACTATTATGCAACTACAGAGTATGTTCAAGGCCTCTCATATGAGGATAAAATCTCAACACTAAACATGAGTTTAATTGAGAGCTGCAAGAATAGGTTTTTTGCCTACAAAATAAACAAAAACCTCAAAGACATAAAGTCCAACACAGCCAAAAAACCAAATCTTTCTGAAATTGACGACTTGAACAGCCTAAGAACAAGGATCCTTATGGAGTCAAATGACAAGTTAAAAAACCATGTGACTGATTCTGAGAATAGGGTATTCTATCTAAATGTTCCTACAGGTGGAGGTAAGACAAACATTTCGCTTCAGCTTGTCATCACTTTACTGCAATCAAAGCCCGACATTAATAGAGTATTCTACGTGTTTCCATTTATTGCCCTTATTGAACAGAATTATTCCGTAATAAGAGATACGCTGGGACTATCTGATGAATTGTCCCCAATCTACTCTTCATCTAAGTGGAATGTCGCATCTGAGGATAAAGGAGAGCAGCTACAACATGTACTAGATAACGAGTTTTTCAACCATCCGTTTGTTGTAATGAGTAATGTCAATTTCTTTAACACGTTCATAAAATCCAGCAAATCTGTAAATTATCGTCTTGTCAATTTGACCAATTCCATTGTTGTTTTAGATGAAATTCAGAGTCTTAGTGACAAGGACTGGGAGTTGTTCAATGATGTCATAAGGTTTGCCTCAAAATACCTTAACATTTACTTTATTATTATGAGTGCGACTCTGCCGAAACTGGATAGCCTAAATGATGGTAATGTAAAGTCAGACTTTGCCCTAAATTTAATCGAAAATCCTAGTGATTATTTTGATCATAATGCATTTCACAACAGAGTATCAATTACATACAGACCTGATATTACAAGCTTGACGGGATTGCAATCGATGCTAAAAACAGAACTCTCAAACATTAATCCCGGCCAAAGACTTGACAAGATCTTGATTGTAGTTAACACAGTCAGGACCTCTTTGGATCTATTTAGAAGGATAAAATCTGATGAAATTGTCCAAAAAATGGGATTTGACGTATGCCTCTTAAACTCTACGATTTTGTCGCATAGAAGGAATGAGATCATTGCTAAAATAAAAACTGATTCAAAAACAATTCTGGTTTCCACTCAGAGTGTTGAGGCAGGTGTGGATATTGACTGTGATCTCGGTATTAGGGATTTTGCAATATTTGATTCAATTGAGCAGATTGCGGGACGTATAAACAGGAATTTTAAACGAAAAAATGAACCGTCCAAACTGCTTGTTACTCATCTGAAGGAACAAAACAAAGAAGAAGCAGCCATGATCTATAGTGATTCGTTTAGGTGGAAGGCACTAACTGAATCTGATGACCTTGAAAATTCAGTTAGCAGTTTTTTTGAAAAAAGGGACTTTGATTGTTATTATGGTAAGGTACTTCAATACATAAAGGATCGCAGAAACAACATGATTGAAAAAAAATCCTATGTTAAAAAAGGAATAAGGCATCTAGATTTTGAAACGTTAAACTGTGTAGATGTGATTGATCAAGATTCTGTATCTGTCATAGTTGACATTTCACTTCCAAGAGAAGAGTTTACCGAACAAGAATTGAATTTTATTCAGTGTAAAGAACCCACTGTTTCAGGAAAATATGTCTGGGAGAAATACAACAAGTTTGTTGCAAACTTTAAGAAGTGTATATATCTTGAAAAGAAAATCAATACAAAGATTTGGAGTAGTCTGATATCAAAGTTTACAATCAACCTTTCAAGTAGAAAAGGCATAGTAAATGTGCCTCCGTGTGGTGTTGAGGGTCCAATACCCTTATTGGAAAAACACTACTACTCATATGAGGAGGGTCTAACATATGATAATTGACTTATCCCTGGTTGCACTCTAGTTTAATGGTAAAATCATATTAAATTCTGGTAAGTACGGCAAAATGTTTAAAATAGAATAAATTATGGTGATTGCAAACCTATTACCACCAACTATTTTTGGGTAATTATTGGGAAAAACAATCAATCTAATTGAGCTATCCAAAATAATTTACAACAAGCCAATTGCATTGAAATTCCTCTGCAATCAATTCAAAAAGAAAAACACAATGCATTGTTCATCATGTGATTCTGAAAATTACTATATTCAACTTATCTTAAAACTAACAATTTAGACAACCAACTCATCTCAAAACTGATCATTTAGTGAAGTTTTTACGATCATCCTGATCTAACAATTGCCGAACATGGCTAATTTTCATGCAATTTCAGGAACTAACTGACAAACAAACAATGGAACATGATAAAGCCACACATTCCAAAACCTGCCAAGACGGGCAGGCCAAGAGACGATGACAGAAGAATCATCAACGGAATAATAATCTACGTCTTGATATCCGGATGCAGGCGGAGCGAGATGCCAACAAAATATGGTGATGATTCTACTGCAAACAGAAGACTGAACTCCTGGCAGCAAAAAGGAGTCTGGAAGAGGATCCTATCCGGTTTAATCAAAACAGATCATAAGCAAGGAAGAATCAACCTGTAAAAGATGATATCCGCTGACTCCCCAACAATCCCTGCCAAAAAGGGGGCAGCGTAACATGATATGACGGATTCAAGAGGATTTCAGGCACAAAGATTCACGTTGCCGTAGAGCAGAACGGATTTCCAATCTCAATCAGGACCAGTCCTGCAAATGTTCATGACAGTACAAAGTTTGCAGACGTCATGGAAAGCATTTCAGAGTTTATGGATGATGGCACCATCAAACAGATTGCCTGAGACTTGGGCATAACTAATCCTAATTTTTAATCAGTTTCTCAAACTAATCAAATGAAAAAAGCCAAGGATCTTTGCAATATCATTTCATTGCAGCATGAATGTAAAAATCCCCGGCAGGGTTCTATCAGAGTCATTTCTTATTGGTGTTTTGTATCTGGTCAGAACATCATCTCTGCATGGGGAGATATTCAGACCTGGCAGACCGTATGCCTATTCAACTGTTCTGATGGTGCAATTATTCGTCATAAAATCTTGGATGAGAATTCCAAGCAACAACACACTTCATTATTTTTTATCAGTCAAACGCAACGATGACAAATTGTCCAAGGTCTGCAGACTGACTCAAATCCCAGACAGGCGTACTATTGACAGGCGATTTCAGAACCTGCCCGTTGGGGACATCATCGGGACGATGGGAAGCCTGTTCGTATCAGAAGGAATGGCTGATGACACGTCTGCATCAGTGGACAGTTCTCTGCCAAAAGCAAATGGTCCTGTATGGCACAAATCCGACATGAAAAACAATCGTTTGTCAATTTCAGGGACTGATACGGATGCAGGATGGGGATGATCCTCCAAATCAAAGGGTTGGATATTCGGGTATGAACTGCACATGAGTTGCAGCGCCGGTAAGTTGATTGTTCCATTGTCCGCCGGTGCCGGTGCTGCAAACATTCGTGATGGCAGGACGTTTGATGCATTGATAGAATCACTTTCAGGAATCATACAGAATATTTTAGCAGATCCTGCATACGATGATTCCAAACTGCATGATTCGTGCGGCAAAAAGCATCTGAGGTTGGTTACTCCGATAAGGCATGCCCGCGCACGCCCCCGGAAAGGATCAAGCTTGTGGAATTTTACAATTCTGTGATTGGTCAGGAGTTGTATGCGGATAGAAAGACTTCAATTGAACCGCTCTTTGAGATATTCAAAGACACGTTTGGCATCATAGCAGTTCCCGTAAGGGGATTATGCAATGTGAAATCATCATCTGTGCTGATCTGCGTTTTGGCGCATCAGTTGGCAGCGTATTGCAATTGCATGATTGGTGCAGAGAATCATCCAAGAATTGTAAAGAGAATGCCTTGCTGTTGAATGATCTTAGACTTTATTTTTGTAAACCATTATGCCCAAGTCTCAGATTGCCTCAGTTTATGCTGACAAGGGATATGACAGTACGGCCATTAGAAACTATTTGAAAAATAGAAATCCAATTGCATGTATTCCGTTTAGAAAGAATAGCAAATCATCGGAGAATAAACCGCACAAAAAATATAATTCGGTTCGATACGTTGTGGAGAGATTCTTTGGTTGGCTCAAAAACGGATTTCACAGGACAAGAATCAGATATGAAAGGAGATGTGAAAACTATCTTGCGTTTGTCAGTATTGCGTCATTTTTGATGTATTGCAGGGTTTTGAGATGAGTTGAACATTTGAGGATCAATCAGATCTATGAGTAATACAAATTAGAATGATTCTATGCAATTTCAAGAATCAACAGACAAACAACGGGATATCATAAAACGGCACATTCCAAAACCAGCGCACACAGGACGTCCAAGAAGCAATGGTAGGATGGTACTAGACGGAATCATTTATGTTTTGATATCCGGATGCAGGTGGAGTGAGATGCCAAAAAAATACGGTGATGACTCTACTGCAAACCTCGGATTAAGAAGATGGCAAGAGATTGGTGTGTGGAAAAAGATTTTGAGACATGCAATCAAGACAGCACATAAATCTGGCAAGATCAATTTACAAAAAATATCCATAGATTCTTCATCAATTAGTAATAAAAAAGGGGCAACGTGACAGGATACGATGGATTCAAGAGGATTACAGGCACAAAGATTCACGTTGCAGCGGAACAAACAGGATTGCCAATCTCAATTGCAATTAGTTCCGCAGATGTTCATGACTCTGCAAACTAATTGATGCGATGGAAAACATTTCAGAATTTTTGGATGATTGTACCATAAAAGAAATCGTTTCAGTTTGTGCAGACAGGGGATATGACAGCGGTACGATTAGAAATTATTTGAGAAACAGAAACATCAGAGATTGTATTCCATTTAGAAAAAACAGTAGTGCCACAGCAAAAAATAAACCATACAAAAAATACAATTCAATTCGATATGTTGCAGAACGGTTCCTTGCTTGGCTTAAAAACGGATTCAGAAGAACGGCAATCAGATATAAACGAGTGGCAGAAAACTATCTTGGGCTAGTTAACATTGCATCATTTTTGATGTATTGTAGGGTTTTAAGATGAGTTAAATGAGTAAAAAAATCAGGTCTTGTAATAATGAATCTTAAGAAGAAAAAAGGAAATGCAGAAATGCTAATGACTTTCTGCGTTGCGGCTGCTGTCACTGTTGCAGTGATAGGCGCATTAACGTCAATGCCTACGGCATCAGCTGCTGATGAATGTGGCACGCAGTTGGGAAACAAAGACCTGATAATCATGGAGCAGTTAAAGGTCATATGAGACTCGGGCATAATGGTTTACAAAAATAAAGCCTAAAATCATTCAACAGCAAGGCATTCTCTTTACAATTCCTGGATGATTCTCTGCACCAACATGCATGCAATACGCTGCCAACTGATACGCCAAAACGCAGATCAGCACAAATATGATTTCACATTGCATAATCCCCTTACGGGAACTGCTCTGATGCCAAGCGCGTCTTTGAATGTCTCAAAGAGCGGTTCAATTGAAGTCTTTCTATCCGCATGCAACTCCTGACCGATCGCAGAGTCGTAAAATTCCACAAGCTTGATCCTTTCCGGGGGCGTGCGCGGGCATGCCTTATCGGAGTGACAACCCCGGATGCTTTTTGCCGCACGAATCATGCGGTTTGGAATCATCGTATGCAGGATCTGCTAAAATATTTCGTATGATTCCTGAAAGTGATTCTATCAATGCGTCAAACGTCCTGCCATCATGAATATTCGCGGTACTGGCACCGGCGGGCAACGGAGCAATCAACTTGCCGGCGCTGCAACCCATGCGCAGTTCATACCCGAATATCCACCCCCTTGATTTGGAGGATCATTCCCATCTTGCATCCGTATCAGTCCCTGAAATTGGCAAACGATTATTCTTCATGTCGGATTTGTGCCATACAGGACCATCTGCTTTTGGCAGAGAACTGTCCACTGATGCAGACGTGTCATCAGCCATTCTTTCTGATACGAACAGGCTTCCCATCGTCCCGATGATGTCCCCAACGGGCAGGTTCTGAAATCGCCTGTCAATAGTACGCCTGTCTGGGATTCGAGTCAGTCTGCAGACCTTGGACAATTTGTCATCGTTGCGTTTGATTGATAAAAAATAATGAAGTGTGCTGTTACCTGAATTCTCATCCAAGATTTTATGGTGAATAGTTGCACCGTCAGAACAGTTGAACAGGCATACGGCCTGCCAGGTCTGAATATCTCCCCATGCAGAGATAATGTTCTGACCAGATACAAAACGCCAATGAGAATGACTCTGACAGAACCCTGCCGGGGGATTTTTACATTCATGCAGCAATGAAATGACATTGCAAGGATCCCTGGCTTTTTTCATTTGAATAGTTTGAGAAACTGATTAAAAATTAGGATTAGTTATGCCCAAGTCTCGGTCATTTGGGGTTTGCATATCTGGCATGCATCATGATGTATTGGAGGGTTTTAGGATGAGTTGTAAATGGTCGGTTTTGGGATCAGTTGAACATCTGTCTTTTCCATAGGTATTCCCATACATCTTGATAACAATACTAAAAAATATCAACACAAATCAACAGGGGTTAGGTTCTAATGTTTCTAAACTCGAATTTAGAAACAGTCATGAGGAACCAAGCAAGGTAGATATAAAAGCATCCGCACCTAGAAACATGACGATTTGTTCCATAGGGGACAGCGGTCTTGAAAGATACAACAAAATAAACATAGAAAAAGAAAAATTCATCGAAGAGTTCATAGAAAAGAACCCGCAATGCCTCAGAGACGGCCTTTTTATCATAGGACGGCAGGTCAGAACGGATGGTGGAGGAATAGTAGACCTTGTCGGACTGGACAGTGGTGGAAATGTTACAATAATAGAGATAAAAAAAGGCACAAGTCACCGCCAGACGGTTTCACAGATTCTGGAATATGCCGTTTGGGCAGAAAGGCTTCAGTATGACAGTCTAAACGAGATTGCTGCAAATAACGGATGCTTGGACGGTTTTGCAGATCTCTACAAGAGGTTTGAAAAACTGTTTGGGACCGTTCCAGACCCGTTCAACCAGAACCAGACATTATACATTGTGGCGCCCAAAATTGACGAGATGACGGCAGACATGAGCACATATTTGAGCATGAAAGAAGTTCAGATCAAGTGCATCGAATTCAACATGTATGAAAACAGAAAGCAGAAGGTTGCAATCATAGATATGATAGTGGGTAACGAAGACATAACCGACGACCTAGGAAGAGACGACAAAGAACGCGTCACTTGGAAGGACAAGTTACTCATTGCATCAGAGGAAAACAGGAAGAATGTCGAGCAGATGATCAGCAAGATGAAAGATGCCGGTGTGGCCGGATCAGAGCATGGGCAATGGTATCAGCTCACCATAAAAGATGGCATGGAAAGAACAAAGGTGGCAGTGATAGTCTGTGGCAAAAATACCTCCCACGTGGCCATCAGGACAGACCCGGAGACCTTTGAAATAGAGGATGAAAGAATAAGGTACGTTAAGGGTTGGTTCTTCAGAGGAGAGATAAGAATATCTTTGGTGCCAGAAAACTTTGAGCTTATTTTGTCGTGCATCGAGAACCATTCCTTGAAGGTGGCCAACAGTATCAACAGTACAGCTGGCAACAAAGCTGCAAAAGCCTACAACTAGTGCAGGCTTTCTGCCAGATCTTGCAGGTGGCCGCAAAAACACCGATCATGCAACTTACGTACAAAAGCTAAACCCCCCTCGGGATATTGGGCATCTAGGCACAATGCGATATTTTCAGAATTAGACGATTTTGGCGGGGGTTTAACACTTGTGCCTGTATGTTAAAACCAACCACCAATCCACCGTGATCTCCCACCAAAACATGTCCAAAGTTTTATTGTTAGGCGTAAAAGCTAAACCCCCTATTTTTGATGAAAAAGATCAAAGTAATCTATAGAGAAATGGAAAAGAAATCAAAATGAAACAATTAATTCCTTGATCTATGGTTATGATTTTTGTTCCAACATCGTCTATTGGCCTGATTTCTAGAGTTACCGCTCAACGGTCATGTTAATTATTAATCTTCAAATCATTCAGGGTTCTTACCTATCAATGTTTTATACTTTGTCGTGCTGATCATATTATTGTTGTATCTCAAAATCAGTTCGTCCCTTATTTGACATCATATTCTTCTCCTGTCTGCTCATCAATAACTCTCGTTCCTTTCTCTGGCATCTTTCTTGCATATGCCTTTGCAGGCGTCTCCAGGTTGTCCCAGTCAAGTGACATGTGTGGCTTTATGTGGTTGTACCAGCGGACCAGCTCATCAATGGTACCAAACCGTCTCTACTTTCTCTGAATCTCACCGTGGAATCTTTCGAGTTTGCCATTTGTCTGGGTATCCGCAATAGCTTCTGCAAAAACACCATGAGAAACGATGAATCTTGATGCATCATCCCGGTAACACAGAAACCACCTGCCATCATCTAGCTGCTTCCAGTCAGTATGCCACATGGAGTTTGAATGTGTCCTCTCGCATCGAACCCACTTTCGTCTTCTCATCTTCTTTGGCTGGCATCTACCAACCCCTCATCTCTCATAATTTTGTGTATGGTATTGTGTGGCATGTGTGTTCCAGTGGTGTCAATTATCTTCTCCAAGAGCACTGCAGAACGCCTGAACCTTTCAAATGTCGACTGGACGGTTTGTACCATCTGCCCTGTGATGATTCTTTTTGGTCTTCCAGGCTTGCCTAGAACTGGAACTGTTCCTGTACTGCGATATCGTGAGTAGAGTTTCTGCACCCAACGAACAGATGTTTTTATGGATGAAGCAACATCTGCATTCTTGGAACCTCTCCCCCCCCCCCCTCTTTTGACTTGATTATCCATGATATTTGGACTGGATCTAACTTTTGCATAATCTTGTGATTCTTTCCTCCTTTCCAAACGTATCTTGACTTTAGTCTGGAAATAACGGGGTGAACTAATTTGAGGATAATAGAGTGGAAGGGGGATCGGTTTTACCGCTAACCTGAACAATGTCTCCCAAATCACAATATGTCTTTTTGGGCTGAATGTGCATTACAATCCTATCTGACTCTTTATGTAGCAGTGGCTATGGATTCCTGCCTTGTCGAGGGTCTTCATCATTTTTGTCTGTTGTCTCCAATATCTGAATGTCGACTTCTGGTACAGTGTTTATTCCACCAACAAGATTATCATATTCATACATTCCCTTGTAGATTCCCCATATCTGGAATGTCTTTCCTTCATATACTCCTCTTCTGATATCGTCATAAAATGCCTTTTTTACTTCGTCATCGGCTATAAAATTAGACCAGATTATTCCTGTGTAGAATCCTTCATCTGGTTCATTAAGATCTATAAGAAATGAATGGGAATCGAAAATATCATTAGATGTTTGGAATAGACGTCCCTCATAGTATATTATTTCCCCTCTATACATCTCAGGATTGCTCAACAAAGAGTCATATGGAATCATAACTGCCTTTCCTTTTATCTCAGAGTCAGATAAATCAGTGGTTAGAACAGTGTTGTCATCAGATACCACCAAAAGTGAAGCTGTTCCTACAAAAGGAATCACAAACAAGATAACACCCAACAACAAGGTTCTACGCGCTCTCCGATAATCATGATTCCTCAAGAGCAGATAGGACAGCAAACCCCCAACTATGTTCAAAAATATCGGCAAGAGATACCATGCAGGACTGGACTGGTTGTTGCCGTTGGCTGTAATCGTATTTTGGTTGTTGTTCGCGTTAGAATTTGCCTCAGGCGTGATCGCACTAGAGGATCGAGGGGATTCATCTATGCGATCATGCAGGGCATCATCAAGATCAGGTTTGTGTGTTTTTTCATATTCTGGCGGCGTCTCCTGATCTTTGGTATGCTGTACATTAGTTGGATCATCAGACGCATATCCCCCAGTCTCATCAACACTGCTTTTCACATCATCATCAGTATTTTGAATGTGAGATGTTGACAGGTATTTTTCTATCGCACCGTCCAAATATCTCCGATCCGAGTCGTATAGCTGCCTGTTATTTTGAACCATGTATTGTATATGGCGCAACCTTGCCACATCACCTTTATCCAAAGAGATGAGTCGGTCAATATCAGCCAGTAGATTATTAGACATAAACATTACTGGGCACTCTGTCCTTTATAGTCGTTTGTCAGCACTTGGAAAAGTAACCTCATTTGGATCACAGACGAACAATTCTTGGGTCAATTAGGCAGCAAATTTTGATAAATTTTGATGGCAGTGTGTTCTCATCAAGTGTTGTTCTCCAGTGATCTTTCTAGATGCAAACTTTCCCAAATATTGTGCAATGTGTGGTTTGAAATTGCCAGTGTGCAGGATCTCTATCTTTTATTATGATTTCAAGGGAGTCAAAAAAACAGTTTGGTCAAGATTGGTTTTGCGGTTCTAGTGCAAATTTTTCGCGAATTTTACGCTATTTTGAGTATGCAGGCATAATTCATGTTCTGCCTCTCAACAGTGCAATTTTTGGCACCAAATCAAGAGTTCTTGCCATGACTCTGCAGTTCAACTATATACCAAAACAATTCAGAATAATAATGGCACAAATGGGAGTTGTGATTGTAGTTGGAGCAATAGTAGCTTCAATACTTGTTGCAAATTTTGCATATACCCAATATCAGACAAATTACATTGAAACAGTAACAGGTGAGACAGTCAAAGTAGGACCTGTAGAATATGTCATAACATTTGAAGGGACTCATGAAGGCAGTAAAGAAGTAAAGCCAGAAAACACGTTTGTGAGGATTGGAATTACTGCAAAAAATGTAGAAGATAAAAATACACTACTTACAGGAGGCCAATTCTACATTGTTGATGAAAAAGAGCAAAAACATGAGGCAGTTTATGGTGAATTCTCTACTAAAGATTTGCTAGTTGAAGAATTAGACCCAAATGAAGCAGTTGAAAAAACAACACAATTTGATATTTCATATGATGAAGAAAAACAATACAAAATAATCATCAGACCACAAAAAGAACAATCAACTACAGATACAGCTGTTGTTTGTATAACTAATTGCTGATCGCAAATTTCATAAAACCAAAAAAATTGTCAAATTTTTCTATATTTTGCGTAGTTATGTGTGACTTTGACCATTAACACGCATGATTTTAGGGAAAAGTTGTGGCAATATCCAAAAATAAAAAAGCCGAAGCAGCTAAGAAGGCAGCAAGAACTCGTAAGAGGAAAGCAGCAGAGGCAGCAAAAGTAGCAGCAGAACCTAAGAGAAAGGTCGCAGCAACTCGAAGAAAAAATGCAGCTAAAAGAAAAGCAGATCCTAAGAGAAAGGCTACTCCTAAGAGAAAAACTGTAGCTAAAAGAAAAGCAGATCCTAAGAGAAAGGCAGCTAAACGTCGACGTTAAGCTGTCTATGCTATCTTTTTTCTAATTCACCATACTAAATTTATCATATTTCAAAACTCGAATTTAGAAATATTTGAAATTAACTACTCGCTCATTTTTAATTCAGGCAAAACAAAAACTTTGTGTGGTTTAATTTTTAAAATTATTCTTTTTTCATCATCACGTTTGAAAGGATAATGTTCACGTCCCATGTATTGTTGTGTAAGTCTGTCTGCATGTTTGTATTCATAATCTGGAATTAATTCCTCTACAGTTCCACGAATTGTAGCCATATCAAGAGGATTATTTTTTGAAACAACAGAGACTGCAACACGAGGATCACGTAAAACATTTTTGTGTTTTATTCTACCCTCTGCAGTGTTAACTAAAACATAATCATCTTCATAATTAGCCCAAACAGGAGAAACTTGAGGAGAACCATCTTTCATTACAGTTGCAATAAACACAAGATTTTTTTCAGAAAATAGGTTGACTGCTTTTTCTGGAATCATTTTTCATCACACCAATTTACAGACAAGTTTTGATTCCAAGTAAAATCAAGCTTGTTTTTGTCATTTTTTTCCAAAATTTTTCCAAAACAATTCATTTGATTTTGATCTCTTTTCATCAAAAAAACCACATTAGAAAAATACATGAATTTAACGACTTTTACCAGATTTTTCAAGAATATTAGTCATTGCACGGTTCATGATTTCCATTACCAGGTATTGAGAATATTCTTCAGATTTTTTGCCCTTTGATTTGGAAGTTTTTGGAGATAATCCTTTGAGTATCTTCTCGATCTTTGCAGATGTATTATCAATGACTTTGGCATATTTTGAATCAAAATCTTCAGGTGTTTGAAAATCCAATAGCTTTGTTGATGTACTATAATATTTTGTAATTGCACCTCTAGATTCTTCAATTTTAACAATCTCAATCAATCCAGATTCTTTTAGAATTTCTAAATGGTGACGCACTGTAGTTAATGCTTTTTTGTGTCCCATCTTTTTTAGAGCTGTAGTAATTTGATCTGCAGAAAGAGTTTGATGGTACAAAATTTCTACAACTTTTGCTCGTGCAGGGTCTTCAATTGCACGGGCGTGTTCAGTACTTGTCGTAACAATACGATTTACTTTGATTGGCTTTTCTAGTAACGTTGACATAATAAGATTATCTTTACCGCCGATCTAAAAGATCCTTGTATCATATTTTTTTGTCTAATCGCATCAATTTTTTTTTACTTTAATTATAGTTACACCAGTACTAAAAATATAGAGTTGCTGTAAAAGATATCGTAATGCATCTAATGACATCATATGCATTACTAAAAATATCGTAGTCGATACAAGAAATATCATAATGCATCTATAATTTTGATAGCACTATAATGAATATAGCACCGATAAAATAATAATAGTAGCAGTTTGAAAAATATGATAAAATATCAAAAAATGTCATATCCTGGAAGATGTGTTAGCAAATAGGGCATTAGGGAGTCATATGACAGATAGACCAAAAATAAAATTCGAGTTGAAAGTTAGCTTCTAGTCAACAACGAATCAACAATCAGAGTTACAACGATTGTCCTGCAAGTTTCTCATATGCAGTAACATATCGTTTTGTCATCTTTTCAATTATATCTGTAGGAATTTCGGGTGCAATTGGTTCATCACCAGCATTACGTGCATCATCAAATTGTTTTTGATATCTATTAGCAGTTAACCAATCTCGTAAAAGTTGTTTATCGTATGCCTCTTGAATTTTTCCAACGTTAAAGGAATCTTTTGGCCATAATCGATACTCATCAGGACCAATGGAATCACCCAAAGTAATTTTCCCATCTAAAATTCCAAATTCTAATTTCAAATCAGCCAAAATAAAACCAACACCATCTGCAATTGCTACCATTTTTTTGTAAATATCAATAGATGTTCTTTCCAACCAAGCATATTGTTCCTCAGTAACTAACTGCATCTCCAACGCCTTTGCTTTATTGATTGGAATGTCATGTTCTGATTTGGTCGTAGGATCAAATAATGGCTCAGGTAGTTTGGCAGCTAAGGTAGTATCAGTATTTTCAGGTACTTTGACTTCGCCATTTTTCCATCTACTAACTAAACTACCATAGAAATATCCTCGAACTACACATTCTAGTGGAAGCATTTTCATTTTTTGTACAATAATCTCAGTGTCAGATTTTCGCCTAACAAAATGATTCGGAATATCTAGCTCATTAAACCAAAATTCTGCAAATTTACACAAAACCTTACCTTTTTGGGGAATGTCTTGTTTGAATTTTACATCATAAGCTGATACACGATCAGAGAATTTGAAAAGAAGGGTATTTTCATCAACATCATAAAGATCCTTTACTTTGCCACTAGTTAGAAATTTCAAACAATCATACTGGATTACAATTGGATTTAACTGCTAGGAAAAATATCAAGATCCCATCAGCCCAACCATCTTAGGCATTTCACGGTAGGCTTTATTCACAAAAACACCATTATCAACACTTGTCATTACAAATTCCATAGGATTATCAGGAGGAGGAGAAACTATGATTTTTGTCCTGTTTTGATAACCCCTAATTCAAGGGCATCTCCTGCTCCAAAATTAATGCGTACATTAGTCAAGTCTTCAGAACCAGTATTTTAAATTGTAACACGGCCCAGTACAAACAAACTTTGTTTAACCAAAATAGGATCAACAAAAATATCATAATTCTGAGTAGATACAGATAGTTGAGACTTGGGCATAACTAATCCTAATTTTTAATCAGTTTCCCAAACTATTCAAACGAAAAAAGCCAAGGATCCTTGCAATGTCATTTCATTGCAGCATGAACGTAAAAATCCCCAGCAGGGTTCTATCAGAGTCATCTCTCATTGGCGTTTTGTATCTGGTCAGAACATCATCTCTGCATGGGGAGATATTCAGACCTGGCAGACCGTATGCCTGTTCAACTATCTGATGGTGCAATCATTCATCATAAAATCTCAGATGAGAATTCCAAGCAACAGCACACTTCGTTATTTTTTATCAGTCAAACGCAGCGATGACAAATTGTCCAAGGTCTGCAGACTGACTCGAATCCCAGACAGGCGTACTGTTGACAGGCGATTTCAGAACCTGCCCATTGGGGACATCATCGGGACTATGGGAAACCTGTTCGTATCAGAAGGAATGGCTGATGACACGTCTGCATCAGTGGACAGTTCTCTGCTAAAAGCAAATGGTCCTGTATGGCACAAATCCGACATGAAGAATAATCGTTTGCCAATTTCAGGGACTGATACGGATGCAAGATGGGGATAATCCTCCAAATCAAAGGGTTGGATATTCGGGTATAATCTGCACATGAGTTGTAGCACCGGTAAGTTGATTGTTCCATTGTCCGCCGGTGTCAGTACTGCAAACATTCATGATGGCAGGACGTTTGATGCATTGATAAAATCACTTTCAGGAATCATACGAAATATTTTAGCAGATCCTGCATACGATGATTCCAAACTGCATGATTCGTGCGGCAAAAAGCATCTGAGGTTGGTTACTCCGATAAGGCAATACCCGCGTACGCCCCCGGAAAGGATCAAGCTTGTGGAATTTTACGACTCTGCGATCGGTCAGGAGTTGCATGCGGATAGAAGAACCTCAATTGAACCGCTCTTTGATACATTCAAAGACACGCTTGGCATCAGAGCAGTTCCCGTAAGGGGATTATGCAATGTGAAATCATATTTGTGTGCTGATCTGCGTTTTGGCGTACAGTTGGCAGCGTATTGCATGCATGTCGGTGCAGGGAATCATCCAAGAATTGTAAAGAGAATGCCTTGCTGTTGAATTATTTTAGACTTTATTTTTGTAAACCATTATGCCCAAGTCTCGACTATTTGAAAAATAGAAATCCAATTGCACATATTCCGTTTAGAAAGAATGGTAAATCATCAGGGAATAAATCACACAAGAAATATGATTCGGTTCGATACGTTGCGGAGAGATTCTTTGGTTGGCTCAAAAATGGATTTCACAGGACAGGAATCAAATGTGAAAAGAGACGTGAAAACTATCTTGCGTTTGTTAGTATTGCGTCATTTTTGATGTATTGCAGGGTTTTGAGATGAGTTGATTATAGTTGGTAATAATCTGATCAGAACCATCGTTATAGTCCCGCACAATATCGGCTAGGTCTTCAGAGTTGATCCCGTAGTTTATGGCCGCTTCAATTCCGTGTCTGACATCTCCATAAGAGAAATTTGTTAGGCCATATAGTAAAGTTATCTCGTAGTCATTTATCAGCAATGGATTTGGTTTTAGATTACTCTCATCATCGTTTAATTTGCCTGACATTAGTTTACATCCCCTGTATCAAATTTAAGCCATTTTCCGTAACGGTTTATGATCTTCCATCTTGTTTGGATGTCTAGGGAATCGTTAACCAGTAACGGGTTTGGTTTTAGACGACGTGTGTTATTATCATCAGTCATGGTATTGATTGCTCCTCTTTTTCGCCTCGTGGTGTTATTATCGGTCTGATCATCTTATCACTCCTTGCATGTTGGCCCACAAACTGCAGGCATTTGTTCTCCCTTATGGTCTCTACAAGTTTATCATCGACTTTTTTATCATTATTTGGCAATGAATCCAAATACTGCACGAGTCTCTCTAATCCTTTGCCAGTGTAGGACGTGCCAACGACACCGTTACTTGATGTAATCTTGATCTTGGCTTTTCATCTTCTTTACCATCAAGATCAAAACCAGTTAACTGTTTTAAAATACAATGTAGTTTTAATTACTGTTAATTCATCTACTATGATTTTATAATTTAAAATATTTTTTGATTTGCATTGTATTTTTAAAATAATTCAGTTAACACTAATTGAAATTTAGAAAAAGGAAAACAATTCGTCGTCTAAATGACGATTGTTAGTTTACTAACGAGTTTATCGTCTTCTTGCTGCAGTTTTTCTCTTTGGAGCTGCTTTGCGTTTTGCTGCTACCTTTCTTTTAGGAGCTGCTTTCTTTGCTGCAGTTTTTCTCTTTGGAGCTGCTTTGCGTTTTGCTGCTACCTTTCTTTTAGGAGCTGCTTTCTTTGCTGCAGTTTTTCTCTTTGGAGCTGCTTTGCGTTTTGCTGCTACCTTTCTTTTAGGAGCTGCTTTCTTTGCTGCAGTTTTTCTCTTTGGAGCTGCTTTGCGTTTTGCTGCTACCTTTCTTTTAGGAGCTGCTTTCTTTGCTGCAGTTTTTCTCTTTGGAGCTGCTTTTGTAGATTTTTTAGTTGATCTACGTTTTGCTGCAGCCTTTCTTTTTGTAGCCATTACAGAATCGGCATCTTCATTGTTTTTCAGTGGTTAAACTAAAGAAAATTACACAAATTGATAACAATTTGTCAAGTAATTTTCATCAATTTTTTCCTTGATCGTAAATTATTTTTTGATCGCTTTTTCTAATTATGTTATCTATATAGTATTTTTTCGTGCTTGAATTATTCTATTTGATCGAAAATTAGTTTTTTTGTTTTCTATAACGACTAATTTGTGTTTTATTTTATGATCTGTATATCTATTTTTGAAATTATATCTCACGTCTTTTAATTATTGTTAACACATCTTCATCTTTCAACACATGTGCTAATCCTACTCTCTGCCCTCCAAATTTCACACTCTTGCCCCAAACCATACCGTATCTAAATTCTCTTTTTAATCTACGATGTAGTTTGTTACATACGTCTTCTACACTGTCCCCTTCCCTTGCAATAAACGGTTCTTTGAAGTCTGTTTCTCCGCCTTTTGGACGCATGTAAATTCTAATAAATTTTAATTTTTCATATATTTTTTCTTTTAATATTTCTACATTGATGTCAGAGTTTGCAGATACTTCTATTACATCTGATTTTATTTTTGTTTTCAAATCTTTAAGAAATTTTTCATCTACTAAATCAATTTTATTTAAAACGGTGATTGCCTTTGAATAACTAATATTTCCAGCTATGTGATCTGCTAGTTGTTCTGATGTAAGATCTTCTCTTACTACAACTCTTGCACTTACAAGCCCGTAAAGATGTAAGATATCTTTAAGATGTTTTTCTGTAATTTTTGTAAGTTTAACTTGTTGTGCAATTGCTATTCCTCCCATTGATGCTTTCTCAATCGTAATATTTGGTGGTAATTGATTTAATCTTATTCCAATATTGCCTAATTCATTTACTAATACATCTTCATGGTACGGTTGAAACACATCTAGTATTAGTAATACTAAATCTGCTGTTCTTGCAACTGATAGAATTCTTTTTCCTAATCCTTTACCTGTTGATGCTCCTTTGATAATTCCTGGAAGATCTAAAACTTGAATTTTTGCTCCCCTATATTCCATCATTCCTGGAACTACTGTAAGTGTGGTAAATTGAAATGCGCCTATCGTTGATTTTGCACCTGTCATTTTGTTTAGTAATGTAGATTTTCCAACACTTGGCAATCCGATAAAAACAACTGTTGCATCCCCACTTCTTCTGACATCAAACCCATCTTGTTTCATACCTGATTTTTTGGTAACGTCTGCTTCTTGTTCTCTTTTCAATTTTGCAATTTTTGCTTTTAGTAATCCGATGTGATGTTCTGTTGCTTTATTGATCTGAGTTTTTGCCATTTCATCTTGAATGGCTTTGATTTTTTCAGGAATTCCCAATGCTGTTCACCTCTTACGATATTCTTTTCAAATAAAACCGTATTACTTTTCTTACGTAGCAAATATTATTCGGTTTGTAAAACAATCTATGTGAAAAAAAGGACATTTGCTGTAGATATTGATGGAACTATTACTGAAAATGGTGGAGGTAGAATACATCTTGATGCACTTGAATCTTTGAGACGTCTGACTACTATGGGTCATAATGTTATTTTCGTTACCGGCCGCTCTTCTGTTGAAGGGTACCTTCTTTCTGTATTTGGTGGAACTACTAAGATTGCTGTCGGTGAAAACGGTGGATGTATTGCACTTGATTCTAATGAACATATTTTGTTGGGCAATATTGAAGAATGTAAAAATGCATTTGAAATAATTAAAAAAAATATTGATAATGTTTGTGAAAAACCTGTTTTTCCTAGAATGACTGAAGTTGTTTTAGAGAGAACTTTTGATCTGGATCTTGCACGACAATTACTTTCTGAACACAATCTTGCCATAGAGTTATCTGACAGTCAATATGCTTACCATATCAATTCCTCTGGAATTGATAAATGTACAGGATTTACTGAAGTTATGAAGCGATTATCTATTCTGAAAGATGATGTTATTGCAATTGGTGATAGTGCCACTGATATTCCATTGTTTAAGGCTGCAAAAACAAGTATTGCTCTGGGAAATGCTTCTGAACAAGTAAAATCTGAGGCCACTATGACAGTTTCAGCAAATGCAGGAGATGGTGTTCTTGAAGCATTAGATAAATTAGCACCTAAATTATGTGAGATATAGCATGACCTTCAAATCCATTCTTGATGAAATTCAAAATAATCTCAATAAGGTATTGAATGATCTTTCTACATCTGATGTGCCCTTCTCAGTTGAACCTGCAAAACCTGGTTTTGGTGATGTTAGCTCAAACGTTTCTTTCTTACTTGCAAAGCAACTTGAAAAAAATCCAAAAGATGTTGCTGAAATATTATCTGAAAAATACCAACATTGTACTAGTGTCCTAGTTTTAAAATCTGAACCACACCCTTCAGGATATCTTAACTTTTTTGCTGACTGGGAAAAATTAAGTCAATTGATTTTGTCAGAATCCTACCTCGATACATTTGGAGATGTTGATGTTGGCAATAATTCTTCAATTGTAGTTGAACATACTAGTGTAAATCCTAACAAGGCATTACACATAGGTCATATACGAAATATAATCATTGGAGACACTGTTGCTAGAATATTAAAAAAATCCAACTACCAAGTTAATGTTCTAAATTATGTTGATGATTCTGGTTTACAAGTAGCTGATATCATTATTGGATTCAAACATTTTGGTTTTGATCAGGAACCTAGTGATGGAAAAAAGTTTGATCATTATTGTGGTGATGATGTGTATGTCAAAACAACTGAAAAGTATGAAAATGATTCAAGCCTTGAAGATATTAGAAAAAATGTTCTCAAAGAACTTGAAGATGGAACTTCTGATACTGCAAAATTTGCAGATAAGATTACTAGAAAAGTATTGGAAGGCCATCTAGAAACATGTTGGAATTTAGATGTTTTTTATGATTGTCTAAATTTTGAATCTCAAATAATTCGTTCAGGACTATGGAATAAAATTTTTGAAAAACTCAAAGAAATGTCTCTAATAGAATTTGAAAATGAGGGTAAAAATGCACAATGTTGGGTAATTCGTGGTGATGGTAAAGAAGAAGATAAGGTAATTGTTCGAAGTAATGGAACTGCTACATACATTGCTAAAGATATTCCTTATGCTGCTTGGAAATTAGGTTTACTTGAAGATCCATTCAATTATGCAAAATATGAGAAAACTCAACCAAATTCCAAGATCTTGTGGCAAACCACTTTAAATGAAAATAACATTATTTCTCAAAATTTTACTGGTGAAAAAGTTGTTACTGTGATTGATTCTCGTCAAGCAAGATTGCAAAAAATAATCACATCTTTGATGGCTAAATTCAAATCAATTCCAGATGCTTATGTGCATCTTGGATATGAATCAGTTACTCTAAGTTCAGAAACTGCAAAAACACTTGGATTGGATATTGATGGTAAGCAAACTCAAATGTCTGGACGAAAAGGATTGTATGTTAATGCTGATTCTGTATATGATTTGTTAAAAGAAAAAACAAAAGAAGAAACACAAAAACGACATCCAGAAATGACTGTTTCTGAAATAGAACAAATTGCACATTCTGTTTCAGTTGGAACTTTACGGTATGAAATGATTAAACAGGATTTGGACAAAATTATAACTTTTGATTTAACAAAATCCCTTAGTCTAGAAGGTGACACTGCACCTTACATCCAATATACTCATGCTCGTGCATCAAGAATTTTAGAAAAATCTCAACGTACTCCATCTATTGATGTTGATTTTTCTTTACTTGTAGAAAAACCTGAAATTGGTTTGATCAAAACTCTTGGCCTTTTTAATTTGCAAGTTAGAGACGCTGCAAACAATCTTTCTCCTAAAGTGATTGCAAGATATTGTCATGATCTGGCAGTTGTGTTTAATTCCTTTTATGAAAATGCCAAAGTTTTGGGTTTAGATGATGAAAAACTTGAAAATTCCCGTTTGTGTTTGGTTTATTCTTTTAAAACCACTGTGGAAAAAGCACTTGATCTTCTTGGAATCTCAGCTCCTGATAGAATGTAATGTCCTAGAGAGATAGCATTGTCATCTCTCTAGGTTTGTTGGCGTGCAAACCAATTACTGATAATCGAATATCTTTAAGGCAATAAATTTGCCGTTTCATTAGTGCCTGAAACTACTGAAAAAATCGCCAAAAAAGACGTTAGATTACCTGAAACTACCTATAATGTCACGCTAAAACGCAGATGATTCCATTTAAAACCATCAGGGCATTGCTTCTTGGACGTCCTGTAGTGACAGGTTTTGGAATATGTGATTTCATGACACTCCATTGTTTGGCTGTCAATTCTTGAAATTGCATGGAATTACTCTATTTGTATGATTCATAGATCCTACTGATCATCAAGTACTGTCCAAATGATCAGTTTTGAATATGACTTTCTAGTTGTTATTTTCTAGCATATCTTTTGTATGCACTGGTTTTTGGTCGTGGTTATCCAGACATACCATTGATGTTAGATTCAAACAGAATTGCAATAGATGTAAAGTCTGCACATGTCAAAAAAGAAGACACCGTATCAAGAATGACACTTGGGACTTATAACGGTTATTTTCTACATCCTAAAACTTTGTTTCCCAATCATTTCATCTAGGCTCAAGATACAACCAAAAAAGATTTGGATCTGAAAAGTTAGGGACATCGTGTGTCTGAGAAAAAGTACGATGACAGAAAGCACATCCCACGTGGAAGATACCATGCATTACGTCTTGATGACGCAATGATGTCTAGAGGCGTTGGGCAGCCAAATAAAAGTAAGGTTGGAGCGCCGTTTGCCTTTTCAGACGCATGCCTTATGATGATGATGGCGTTGTTCCGAAATGCAATTGGCACTGCATGCAGACAACTGCAAGGAATAATCGGGGAAGTCTCAGAGGAAGAAAATTCTCCGACTTGTTCTGCCATTTGCAAGCTCTTGTAATTGTAGGAATTAGTTTGTGTCCACAAACAGAAGAAAATTCTCCGACTTGTTCTGCCATTTGCAAGGGAACCTACAAAACAGGTTTAGAGGATGAAGATAATGCCAGTTGGCTCTCAGATGGCAAGGCAAAGACTGAGATTACGTTTTTGGCAGGAGGCTCTGCAGGCCTCAAGCCAGCAAGCAGGGGAGACTGGATGGGACAGAAATGGGATGCAAGGCTCGGATTCGTCAAGATGCGCATGATGGCAGACAGTGACGCCAAGAAGACCTGTGCAGTGCCAATTACCGATAAGAAGTCAGGCGACGCGCCAGGGTTTAAGAAATTACCTGATGAGGCGCTACAAAGCATTGGGAATTCTGCCAACGTCACAACGTCTGAGGAATTGTCTGTCGGATGCGATGGCGCATATGATGCTGATGATAATCTTGAAAAATGTGACAAGCAAAATGTCACTCCGATAGTTCCAGTAGGAAGGAATTTCTCGCCATGCACAAGTGGAAACAAGGCAAGAAGGAAGCAAGGATTGTCACATCTCGGTAATTGTAAAATGAACCCTGACAACATCAAAAGTTTTGGGAATTTGGCTGAGGAGAAGGAAGAACATGAAAGCCAGAAGCAGCGGAAGAAGGATGTCGGCTTTGGGAATCGACGGCCTGCAGGGACTGCAATTTCCACGTTCAAGAGAGGCCCTAGCGGGAATGTTTCGGCAAGAGCATGGCGCAATGCGATAATGGAGACAAAATTCAAGGTAATGACTTACAGCCTGATGACTGATGACGCACTAGAACAGAAGACGAATCGGAATCAGATGGCGATGTATTTTGAGAACGAAAGCGCAAGGCAGAATTGGGAAACAGAGTTGCTGATTTGAGAAATACGGATTTAACTGGTGCCAATCTCAGTGGGGCGAATCTTCGATACAGTAATTTTGATGGCGTTATTATCACATCTACTGATTTTACTAATGCTAATTATGATTCTCATACATTAGATACTTTTTCTGATGATGCAAAATTAATATTAAAAAACAAGGTAAATTGTGGTAAAATTGTTTCATTATTGAGTATCAATAGGCTTAAGTTCAAAATTATCTAGCAACATTTGTGGATATTTCTCAAAAACGGCTGCCTGTTATTTTGATAATTGTTCTTACGGGAATTCTCATATTGCAGTTTGTATCTAATGATCAAAATACTAGTACATTGATAGATTCTCAAACATGTGAATTATACATTAAAGATCCTCAAATTAATGGTAAACAATACCTAAATGAATACGACTCCAAATGTTTGGAATTTAAAAATCTAAATCCTTAAACTGATTCAACCGTACATTGATTTGTCCATAGTTTCATCTGCTGAATTAGCTTGAGATGATAAATTCCCAAAATTAGAACGCAATATTTTTTGTACGTGGCCTGATACTCTGGAAACATTGTCCCAGATATTGTGAAATGTAACTCTGTCTAATACTTCTTCATCTACATGTGAAAAAATTGCCAATCCTGCAATCACTTCTTTGTCTTTTATCCATTGATGTCCAACCCCAGATGTTGTACAAATTTCACTGATTTCAATAATAGCTTTTGAAAATGATGGATTTTTGACCGTTAATAATTTTGAATCTTCTAGGGGGAATCTCATATTTACATTAAGATGTATTCTATCGTCTCTGTTTGCATTTTTACTAACAATTACGTTTACTCCTACTCTAAATTGCCATTCTACAATTTTACTTTTCTCTCTTACTTTTTCTGTTTGATCTTCATAATTGATGTTAGTTGTTTTGATAAATTCTTCAACAAGACTCTTCATTTGTTCTGAAGTTTTAGCCACATGTAAAATCACAATTTATTCAATATATGCATGTTATAGAAAAAAATTAGTGGCTGTGCCCACAGCCACAGGAATCATGACCTTCATGTCCTTGAGATTCTTTTCCTGCACATCTGGAGCATTTGTCTGAACCCATTGGGGAAAAGAAACTAATTCCACATGATACGCATTTCATATTTGACATGTTGTTTCTAAAAAATTACGGTATTTATTGAATTCGTATTACTTGATTTGATGAAATTATGGTTATTTTGAAGGTGTGGCACTTCCAACTTCATTTGACTCATCATTTTTTTTGAATACTCTGTATTCACCAATAGTGGCATTACATTTTTCACAGGTGTATTGTCCTATTTCTGCTAGTGCTAGGCTATCTCCAACTTCTTCATTAGGACTCTCTTCTATCTGAATTTTTGGCGGATTTTCAAACTCTGTTTCACAAACATTACAATAATGTTTGAGCATTTTTTCTGTTTCAATTTTTCCAATTGGTGCTAAAAATAATTTTCCCACTCCTAAATCTGCTTTTTTTACTTGTTCTTCTGTTAATTCAGCAATTACATATCCGCCAGATCCTTGAAGTTTTGATTCAGTCATTTCAAAATAACATCTCTATTGGTATCAAAATACTACTGCCATTAGTATTGTTCCTATCTTGATTATTATCTAAAATATATTTTGTAACCAGTAGATTCTTATCTAAAATTCTTAGGTGAATTTTATGGACAAAATAAAGCAAAATTCTTCTGTATTGTTTTATTTTAATCATTCAAAAAAATGGTTAGTAAAAATCTCAAAAAAAGAATCTCTTCATACTCATATCGGTGTACTCAAGCATTCTGATGCCATCGGGAAAGAATATGGTTCTAGATTAACTACTAACAAGGACAAGTATGTCTATCTCCTAAAACCTACAACATATGATTATGTAATGAAAATTCAACATGGTACTCAAATAATCTATCCTAAAGATATTGGTTATATTATTGCAAGAGCTGGGATTGAAAGTGGGCAAAAGATTTTAGAGATTGGAACTGGTAGTGGTTCTCTTACTTCTTGTGTTGCAAGTATTGTAAAACCTCGTGGCCATGTGTATACTTTTGATGTTGATGAAAATTTTATGAAGATTGCAGAAAAGAATATCAAAAAAGCAGGCGTTTCAAAGTACGTCACACAACATAATCTAGATTTAAAGACTGCAAAAAAAATGCCGTTGGATGATATGGATGCAGCTTTAATTGATCTAGGTGATCCCTGGGTTGTCATCCCTCAAGTTCGAAAAATGCTGAAAGGCAGTGGTGCAATTTTTGCAATTTGTCCTACTATGAATCAACTAGAAAAATTAACTGTGGCATTAGTTGAAAATGAATTTACCGATATAGAATCAACTGAACATATTTTGCGTACTATTGAAGCTAGAGAAGGAAAAACTAGACATTCTTTTCAAGGAATAGGTCATACTACTTACCTGTGTTTTGCAAGAAAGGCATTTTTTGGAAGAGAATCTAAAAAACCTTCAAAAAAATCAAAAACTACCAAAGCTAGCCTTAAATCCCCTAAAAAATCTACTAAAAAAACATCTTAATTTTTTCTTACTCTTCAAAATAAGATTTATTCATCTAGTTTTTAGAACATATTGTATTGGCACAAAAAAAATTATCGGCTTCTATTGTTAGAAAACTCATACCCTCAAGAAAATCTACATCTAGAAAAGGAGATAATGGCATTACTCTCGTGGTTGGTGGAAGCTATATCTATCACGGTGCACCTATTTTGTCTTCTCTTGCTGCTTTAAAATGTGGCACTGATTTAGTTTATACTTGTGTACCAAAAATTAATGTAACTTCAACACGTTCAATTTCACCAAATCTTATTGTTATTCCTTTAGTTGATCAAAAACTTACTCGTGGCGCTGTAAACAAACTTGTAGGTGCATTACCTCGTAATCTTCATTCTGCCACCATTGGTATGGGACTAGCAATACAAGAAAAAAATTCTTTGTTGCATCTAGTGGCATCTCTCTTAGATAGAGATGTCAGGCTATCTTTGGATGCTAGTGCATTAATTCCTGAAGTTTTACCATTCTTGGCAAACAAAAATGTTGTAGTGACACCTCATGCAGGGGAATTCAAACGATTATTTGGAGAACATCCCTCAAATTCTCAAAATCCTAGAATAAAATTAGTTGAAAAAAACGCTAAAGAATATGGAATTACCGTTTTACTAAAAGGTCCAACGGATATTATTTCAAATGGTTCTACGACTTATCTTTATGAGAGAGAAATTCCTGCAATGACTGTTGGTGGAACTGGTGATGTTTTATCTGGACTAGTTGCAGGATTGTTGTCTAAAAATAGAAATTCTTTGGATTCTGCTGCAGCAGCTACTTTTGTTAATGGGTTGGCTGGCAAATTAACTCAAAATAAGTTAGGACTACATATGACTTCTATGGATCTTTTGAATGAAATTCCATCTGCCATGAAGCCTTTTGATAAAATTGTATGAATAACATGAATGTGCTTAAACATGTGGATTCTAATACGGATTCTCTAATATCTGATTTGCAAACACTCATCAGACAACCTAGTGTTTCTGCAAAAAATGAAGGAATTGAAGAGTGTGTAAAACTAGTACAAAAATTATTAATAAAATCTGGAATCTCTTCTGAAATTTTAAGATTGAAAAAAGGAATTGCCCCTATTGTTTATGGTGAAATAAAATCAAAACAAAATCCAACAAAGACTTTGATGTTTTATAATCACTATGATGTACAGCCTGCTGAACCATTTGATTTGTGGGATGATCCTCCATTTAGTGGAACTAGAAAGGGAAACAAAATTTTTGGCAGGGGTGCTACTGATGATAAAGGGGGATTAATTACACGAATTAAAGCAGCAGAATCATCTCTAAAAACAACTGGTGATGTACCTTGTAACATAAAATTTGTAATTGAAGGTGAAGAAGAAACTGGCAGTGCACATATTGAAGAATATTTAAAAAAATACAAAAAGAAATTTTCTTGTAATGGAGTTATTTGGGAATTTGGATATGCAGATTCAAAAAAAAATAGACCTGTAATCGGTCTTGGCATGAAAGGTTTACTCTTTGTTGGGTTGCCCGTAAAAGAATCTCTTAGGGATGCACATTCTAGTTTAGCTGTTTTGATAAAGAATCCTCCATGGAGGTTAATTGAAGCAGTTAACACTCTTCGAAATTCTGATGGTGAGGTGCTCATTAAAGATTGGTATGATGAGGCGACTCCTTTTTCAAAAAAGGATTTGGATTTAATTCGTAAAGAACCCTTTGGTGAAAATGTCTTTAAAAAAGAATTTGGAATCCAGTCTTTTGTTGGTAATAAGAAAGGAAGGGATACCAAAAAAGCGTTAGTTGGAGGTGCAACCTGTAACATTGCAGGATTTGTTTCAGGTCATACTGGAGATGGTGCTAAGACTCTACTTCCTGGAAATGCTCTTGTTAAAATTGATTTTAGATTGATGCCTAAAATGAATCCTAAAAAACAGGTTTTACGTTTAAATAATCATTTAAAATCTAAAGGCTTCTCTGATGTTAAAATCAAAGTTTTTCATGGTGAAGCAGATGCTAGAACTGAATCTTCTAATTCTTTTGTATCTCAAGTTAAAGATGCTACTGATTCTGCATTTGGAACATCTGTTCTTAATGTTTCCAATGCTGGTGCTGGTCCAATGCGCTCCTTTGTTGATGTTTTAAAATCTCCTTGCATATCCGTAGGAAGTACATACATGTTCTCAAGAATACATCCTCCAAATGAATTTGCAAGAAGTGATTTGTTGAAAAAGACTACAAAGTGTATTTGTTTAATTATGCAGAATTTTGGTAAAAATCAGTGAAGATATCTAGGTAATTTTTTAATTGCTTGCGCTATTGAAACTCTTCCTGGACCTGCAATCATAATTACTAATGCTGATGCTAGTAAAATCAAATCAAATTCAACACCCCCCTCACCTGTTAGACTTTGAGCTCCCCTTACATGAAAAATTGCACCAAGCATAACAATTGTAATCAACGATGCTGACAGTCTACTTAGCACTCCTATAATTAGTAAAATTCCTGGAACTAACTCTGCTAATGCGATTGGAATTTGTAATTCTACTGGTAACCCCATGTTTGGTAAGAAATTAGCAAATCCTGGATCAAATTTTGACATCCCATGAATGATAAAGATTACACCAATTGTTGATCTTAATCCCATAAAGACAATATCGTTAAGAGAATTGTCTCTAATTTCACTGGTAGTCAATAGGTCTACTTGAAATTTTTAGTATAATTATTTTGCTCAGGACTTACGTATGAAATGTAGAAAGCCCTTTATTATGTGGCCAAATTATTTGAAATATGTCAATGTATATGCCAGGAGCAACTGCTGTTGGAATTACTTTTGATGGCGGTGTAGTTTTTGCCAGTGAAAAGAGGATCGCTTTTGGAAATTTTCTTGTAAGTAAATCTACAAAGAAAACTTTTGCTATTACTCCTAAAGTAGGTGCAACTTGTGCTGGACTTGTAGCTGATATGCAAATTTTATCCTTACAAATCTCAGCACTTGTAAAAATTAGAAAAATGGAATTAAAAAGAGATGTCCCGCCTAACACAGTTGCAAAAATGATGTCAAATATGATGTATGAACGAAGATACTTCCCATTATTGACACAGGTAATTGTTGGTGGCGTTGTAGATAAACCAATAATGTATACCCTTGATCCTTTAGGTTCAGTTCTTCCTGATGATTATGCTGCAGTAGGAACTGGTGCAGAAATGGCATTAGGTGTGTTGGATCCTCAATTCAAACCAAACATGACTAAAGATGAGGCAATTGATTTAGCAAAACGTGCAGTTCGTTCTGCAGCACTGAGAGATTCCGCTAGTGGTGATGGTTTAGATGTGCTTGTTATCACTGCAGATGGTACTGAAGAATTTGCTGATGAAATAAAATAATTTTAAATTTTGTTTTAATCGTAAATTGTTTTTCCTGTTTCCCAAAATTTATCTGAGATATAGTGCATATTTTTTATGACCTCTCCTTTTTCCAAGTTTTTCAATTCTGAACTTGATACCATAGACTTACCAACTGCTAAAAATTTATGTTGAGATTCTTCAATAATACATACAAGTTTATCTTTTTCAAACTCTGTAAATTTTTTAATTCCTGGCCTCATCACATTTGCTCCTTTACACATGAATTTCACAGCACCCATGTCTACCATAACATTTGGAAATTTTTCTAAAGTTTCTGTTTCTGATAAAAATGGGAGATAATCATCATTAATTTTTAATATCTTTATTCCGTCTCCTGTAATCATCTGTGCTTCGTTTAAAATTTGATGAACTTTGAGATTTTTAATTTTTGGAAATTTTATTCCCCATTTTTCTGAAACTGTTTTTAAGAGTGCCGTAGTTTCACTCTTTGAAATTAGATTTGATTTCAATCTCCTGTAATCCCTTGTCTAATGTCTAGTAAATCTCTGAGAATTGAACTTGCAGTTTCTGTACCTCCTGCTCCTTTTCCAATAATTGTTTGTGTGCCTGAATGTTCTGATGTAAATGCAATTGCGTTTAGTGTGCCATTAACACATAATGGATTATCGTTTGGGATTTCTTTTGGGCTTACGACAAGTTCATTCTCACATGACGCAATCAGTTTTACTGAACAATTTCTCGTCTCTGCTTTTTTGATATCATCTGTTGTCACTTTTCTAATTCCCGTACATTGGATATCTGGCATTGTTACTTTCATTCCCATTACCCAATTTGCTAAAATTACTAATTTAGCTGCTGCATCTAATCCATCTAAATCTAAAGATTCATCTGCTTCCACATACCCTTTATCTTTAGCATCTTTCAGTGCTTCCTCAAATGATAGTCCTGTACTCATATTTGATAAAATGTAATTTGTAGTGCCATTCAAAATACCGTCAAATGACGTTATTCTTTCTCCACTTAGACTGTTTTTGGCATAATCTAGTATAGGAGTTCCCCCTCCTACGGTTCCACTGAATCTAAGCATCACTTGATTGTGTGTTGCAAGTTCCATGAGTGATGGAAATGCTAATGCAAGCGGTCCTTTATTTACTGATATTACATGCATGCCTTTTTTCATAGCAGTGGTGATGTGAATCATTCCCGGTTCTGCATCTTTGTAATTACTTGCAGTTGTTTCAATTAACACATCTGCTTCAATATTTTTTAGTATTTCAATTCCTGACATGGAATTTTTTGTATTTGTGTACTTTTTTACAGTACCAAATTTTTTCTTCGTCTCTACAAGTTTGTTAAAGTCTAGTCCTGATTGATCTATTGCACTTCCTTTACTATCAAATACTCCTACAACTCTTGGTTTTAATCCATATTTTGCATACAAATCCTCTGATCTTGAATCAAACAACTTTACCAAACTTTGACCTACTACTCCAAATCCACATAGTATTATTCTCAAATCATTTCATTCCTTTTTGTCATTTGATTTCTGTTCATTTTATATCTCTTGATTTTCTTATCATTAGTTGTGTTTTATTAATAATTTTTGTATAGTGTTTTCTCTCAAATGCCCTCTTTTATTTTGTGACTGAATTGTCATCTTTTTCATGCTGTAATGAAATCGAATTAATACAATATCTCAAGTTTGTAGGTTTTGGTCCATCATCAAACACATGCCCTAAATGTGCGCCACATTTGTTACAATTAACCTCTGTACGAACCATTCCATATTCTCTGTCTTCTATGTATTCTATTTTGTCTTCTGATACTGGTTCCCAAAAACTAGGCCAACCTGAACCTGAATCAAATTTTGCGTCTGATGAAAATAATTCTTCCCCACAACAGACACATCTGAAAAAACCTTCTAATTTACTTTGATTGTATTTTCCTGAAAATGGTGGTTCTGTTCCATGTTTAATACAAATCTCATATTGTCCTTGATTCAATTGTTCTTTCCATTCTTCAGGTGATTTTTCAATTTTTTCTGTCATAATTTTCTCTTATAATGTTGATTTTTCTTCTATTTTAGATTCTTTCTTTTCTCTTCAGTCCTTTTTTCTGATTCAAATCGCTCTAAATCATACTCTCTCATATCAACAAATTTCATTATTTTACTCAGATTGGGATGTACTTTGTTTATTTGTCTGAACATTTGTTGTGCCACACGTCTATAATCTATGTGTCCTTGTGGAATCGTTCTTAATTCAATTAAATGGCAAGCTTCTCTGAGATTAAATTTCATAAAATATGGATAATTGTATGCAAAATTTACCACGTATTGTGCTTGTTCTGGATATTTTTTTCTAATTTTATCAAATGTTTCTTTGGTATTATTCATACAATCTTTGAAATCTTTTTCAATACCGAGAATTTTAATTTCATTTGGAATTGAATATCCATGATCAGTTGTCAGTAATTGCCTTTCTAGAGTTAGTGCCCTATGTCTATGAAAGTCTCTGAACATTCCAAAATTATTACAAAGATCAAATGTATAGTAAATATTTTCAAATGCTCTTGATGGTCTATGTCGTCTGTTTGTTCGAAGTTTTGAAAAATCATTAATTATTTTCACTTTTTTCTCTTCTGACATTTTTTTTACATGTTGTAAAATAGTTTGATATGATGTGCTTGGGGATTGTTCGTACATTATACTTGTAATTATTTTATCAAATGCATTTTTTTCTGACTCATAATCTACAAGTTTTGTAATTGCGCCTTTAGTTGGATTTGATGTGATTTCTTTTGACGTGATAATTTTTGATTTGTTTTTAACATCTTTTAGATATTTTTGAAATGCTTTTCCATATTTGTCATCTGCTCTTTTAACAAATGATTTGATGATAGTGTCTAGCTCTTTTTTAATTTTTAAAGCTAAATCTTGTTCTTCCTTTAATTCTGATGCCCCTAAAACTGTCAATAAATACTCAAATGCCCTTCCATTCCCTGTAATTCCAACATTTGTTAAAGTTGATGCAGGTAATAGACCTCGTAAAATATCTAATGCTTTTGCTTTAGTGGATCCCTTGTAAATCATATTTGCAGATTTTATGTCTGATTCTTTTTTTAATTTAGAAAATATTTTTTCTTTGTTATCTGTAGAATCTTTAAAACTATATTTTTCTATTGGGTATTTTTCTCTAATGTATTTTATCATCGGTTCTATATTTTTTGAATAAATATCAAATGAAAAATTACATGTATCTTCATACATATCTGCAAATTTTGATTTGGCTATTTCACTATCTCTATAAAATTTGTATTTTCTTTTTTCTTTTTTATTCCATGTTATATATCTTGATGATTTTTCTAAATATGATAATCCTATTCTCCTGTCTTCAATTTTTTTAACTGCTATATTTGATAACCCTTCAATTGCAATTTGAGCTTCTCCTAATTCGGCAACAGAATCATCCCCGTATTCTAGAAGAACTTTGTCGTAAAATTCCTCTCCTCTGCTTTTATTTTTTAAAAATTCGTCAAGAAATATTTGTCTCATGCTTTTGTCTGTTCTACTATATCTAGACATTAGTGCCCCTCGGTCGACTTGTCTAGGAGTGATTATCGCAAATACGCTTTTGTCTGTGTTTGAAAAGTGTCCCGATAGAATTTTTTTATCTTTAATTGAAAATTCTGACAATGTCGTATTGCAGTTTTTCAATTATTAATAGTCTATTTCTTTTTTCCAATTTGAATTAGATCGGGACCTTTGTCTTTATTTTTGTCATTTCCTTTGGCTTGCCATCGTAACAGTACTTCTTTGAAAGATGCAGCATCTGCTTCATTTTCTGTATACATCAATGTCGTAACCCAATACCCTTTTTTGGCAGTTGTTCCTCCTATGGAATTCATCCAAAAATCACTTGGCAGAGTCTCCATTGCTTTGTTTTCTGGATCTTTTGTGGCTTCTACCCATCTGCTAGCCACAAAATTCAGGATTTGTTCTAATTCTTCTCTTTGAATCATATGTTTATTATTTTTCTTCTAAATTTTAAAATTACTAAAATTAAGTATTATGAGACTGCTGTAAACGATCTTTGCATATTTCATCTCTAATTTGTTTTTTCTAATTTATCTTCAAACATTATTTCGCTATCTAAATTAATTATTTGAAAATAAGATTTAAAATCAATAGTTTTTTTCTAGTTTAGATGTTCTAATTTTTATAATTTAAGATCGCATTTTTCATTATTTTTAAAAACATATTTTTTAATTGTGTGTCATATTGATAATTTTTTTGATATTCTATTTTGCTCTTGCTTTTAATTCATTTAACAACGTTGTTTTCTAAATAGTATGTTTTAAAATACTGTTTAATAATATCGAAGAACCTATTATGTCTATTATTGTGGTATTATTATGAGAAATGTAAAATCTATTGATTTTGAAATTCTAAAAGAACCTTGGAATAAATATCAACTTGTAGATAATTCAATATTAAAAACACGTACCATTCTTAAAAAAATTGAACGTGTGATGAACGGAGATAAAGTATCATTTAGTATTGATGCTCAAACACTTACTGTAATTTACTCTGATTCAAATCTTAAAGGTTCTCCAAACCCACAAAAAATTACCAAAGATGACATTATGAAATCTATTGATATTCCTGATGTAAGTTATGATACCATAGCTCAAGAATTTAATGAGTACATTCTTGATGATGGAACAAAAATTAAAATATTTACAAACGTCACTAATGTTTCTAGAACTACATTAAAAGATACTAAAGGTGATCCTGTGTATAGTGTTAAATCTTCAAACTCTGTTGATGTTAAACCCTCTGATCACTACAAACAATCTTCACAATAATTTTACTCATTTTTGTGAAAATATGCTGAATGCCAATTTTGTGTGATACGTGTTATATTTTCTGATTTTTTGAGATTCGTTGTCTAAAACTAGTGTCAAAATAATCTTACTAAAACTAACAACATTACTTACACTTTGTCGGTTATACAAATCCTATAATTACCTCACATGACCCACGACGAAATCGATGTAATCGGTAAAAACGTCAAAGACATGTACGGAACATTCATGGGTAAGGTCGTAGGAACAATAACAGACATAGACGGCAGTATACAATCCGTCGGTATTGACTGCGGTTCTCAAGGATTACAGCAAATCCAATATGAGCAACTAGTAGTTCAAAACGATGTTGTTATTTTTATTCCAAAATGGAGACTCGACTCTCAAAGACTCATTCGTGAAAAACAACTAACTCTACGTCGTCTAAAGGCATTGATTGATATTGTTTCAGAAAATGATGACATGAAAGCAGATGCAAAAATCATTCATGAAAAATACAAGTCTAAACTTGTATCATTAGATAAAACAGAAAGTGAAATCAAAGCCAAGCTTGAGGCAAGATTGACTGAATTAGATGAACAAATGAAGTCTGCAAAGATGTTATTATTTGATGCAAAAGTACAATGCAAGAGCAATGAAATCTCTGATGCAACATTTGAAACCGTGAAATCATGCACAAACGAGGTAATTGAGCATGTTACTCACGAAACTTCTGAAATTTCAAATGTAAAGAGTAGAATTGCAGATCTTGAATTGGAAGTGCAAGAAATAACTGCCCCTCCACAACCAAATATCCAAGACTCGGCCGTATCATATCTGGAGACTTCTGAACCACAACAAGCAGTTCAGACAATGCTCCCAGAAGCACCAACAGAACCAATAACGACACCTTCAGAACTAGTTGAAGCACAGGCATTACCAATTCCTGAACCTCCAACTGAAGAAGAAGTTTCATTTGCATTTCCAGAACCACCTCAACATGTGACACAAGAGACTCCAAAAGAAAACAATGGTGATGATTGGCTTGCTAGAATGGAAGCACAATAATTTTTTTAACCTATTTTTTTAACACTTAGAAAGACCTATCTTCATACACTTTTTGATGCCAGAAGTTTATGATATTGGTCTTGGAAATAATGATTCTCAAACTAGACAAAAAGCCAATTCTGACTTTATCTCTTTTTGGGGTGAACAGTCAAAGAACCTTTTTTGGTTTTCCCCTTGGGATGATGCATTGGATTGGCAGCCTCCATTTGCTAGGTGGTTTGTAGGTGGTAAAATCAATGCCTCGTATAATGCCCTTGATATACATCAAGAAACAAAATCTGAAAAACCTGCTATTTTATGGGAAGGTGAAAATGGGGATTCTAGAGTATTAACGTATCATGATATGTTCATCCAAGTTCGAAAATTATCTAATGTTCTAAAATCTTTAGGCGTACAAAAAGGTGATCGAATCACCATCTACTTACCAATGGTCCCAGAATTACCGATTTCAATGTTAGCATGTGCCAAAATTGGTGCAATTCATACTGTAATTTTTTCAGGTTTTAGTGCTGCGTCAATTAGAGACAGAGTAGATGATTCACAATCCAAAGTTATCATTACTGCTGATGGTGGATATAGACGAGGAGAAATTGTTAAACTAAAAGAAGTAGTAGATGATGCAATCAAAGACTTTGATTTTGTGCAACATGTTTTAGTTCTTGAGAGAATAAAAAATCAAATCTCGATGTCCTCTAAAGATAAACTATGGATTGATTTAATGAAAAATGCATCTGATTCTTGTGATGCAAAAAAATTAGATAGCACTCATCCTCTATACATTTTGTATACTTCTGGAACTACTGGAAAACCAAAAGGTGTTTTACATGGAACTGGAGGATATCTTACACATTTACATTCTACTTTCAAATGGGCTTTTGACATTAAGGACTCTGATATCTTTTTTTGTACTGCTGATATTGGTTGGGTTACTGGCCATAGCTATGCAGTTTATGCGCCATTACTTCATGGAGCAACTCAAGTAATGTATGAAGGCGCTCCTGATTATCCTAATGAATCTAGAATGTGGGATATTTTACAAAAATACAAAGTTACAATTTTTTACACAACTCCTACTGCACTTCGAATGTTTATGAAATTCGGTAATGATGTTCCTAATTCTTTTGATCTTTCATCTTTGCGTTTACTTGGAACTGTTGGAGAACCAATTAATCCAGAAGTTTGGAAATGGTATTTTGAAATTATTGGAAAAAAGAAATGTCCCATTATTGATACTTGGTGGCAAACTGAAACCGGTGGAATGTTAATTTCTTCATTACCTGGACTAGAAACTATTCCTCTAAAGCCCGGATCTGGAACTTATGCTATACCTGGTGTGGATATTTCAGTAGTTGATGAGAATGGTAATGACGTTCCTGCAAATACTAAGGGACATCTAGTCATCAAAAATCCTTGGCCTGGAATGTTTTTGACTTTGTGGAATGATGATGAAAAATATAAAACTGTCTATTGGTCAAAATATAAAAATTATTACTATTCTGGAGATTATGCCCTAAAAGACACTGATGATTATCTTTGGTTGCTTGGACGTGCAGATGATGTTCTAAAAATTGCTGGACATCGGATTGGAACTGCAGAACTTGAAAGCTGCATTGTATCTCATGAAAATATTGCAGAATCTGCAGTATGTGGAATTCCAGATGAAATAAAAGGTGAAGTGATAATTGTTTTTGCTGTTCTAAAACACGATGTATCTGTTAGTTCTGATATTTTAGAAAAAGAACTTTTAGATAAAATAAGAAAAGATATTGGTGCTATTGCTACTCCTAAACAAATCTACTTTGTTTCAAAACTTCCAAAAACCCGTAGTGGAAAAATAATGAGAAGGCTGCTCAAATCAATTGCAAATAATGAAACTATTGGTGATGTTAGTGCTTTGGAGGATAATGCTGCAGTTACTGAGGTTCAAAAAGTTTTTGATGATATGCAAAAATCAATTAATCAAAAATCCAATTAAATTACTGTTGTTTTAATTCTGATAAATCAATTGATAAAAGCATATCAAACATATTTTTCAAACCATCATATTCTGATTTTGAATTTTCATCTAACTGTTCGTATTCTTTTTCTTTAATTTCGTCTAATCTTTTATTTGCTTCATTGAAAAATTCTTTGTATTCTTTAATTTTTTCATCTGATGTTTGTGTTAAATCAAAAATCACTGTATTACTTCCAAGCAAATTTTTATTTTCGTCATATAGACTAGTTGCTTGTAATAATACTGGAAATGTACTCTGATCTTGTTTTTTGAACACAATTTTTCTATCAGTTACTTTTCCTGTCTCAAACCATGTTTTCAATGAATCATTCATGACCTCCCATGATTCTTTTGGAACATGTTCAAAAATTGCCTTGCCTAAAATCTCTGATTTTGCATATCCTAGGTTTGTAGCATATGTAGAATTACAATCTAATATTATGCCAATTGAGTTTATTCTTCTCCACATAATGGGGGCATCTTTTAGCGTTTTTCTTGCTTCAGTTTGAGACATTTTTTTAATCTAGTTTGACTGGTTATTAAATTGAAATCTTTTCAAAACCCCTTGTCAAAGTTAAAAAAACTTACTTTTTCTTTCTCAAAAATAACCAAACAACAATTCTTGCAGTGATAAATCCAGTTGTAATGAAACATGCATTAATGTAAGCAATTTTTTATCATCTCATTTTCACCAAATGAATTTGTTAGCTAAAACCATTGATCTAGGTTTTGACTCTTTTTTTCTAATGCTTTTTTTAATCTGTTTAATGTTGATTGAATTCTATCTTCTGAAAAACTTCTTTCTTTTACTAAATAATTTGTAATTGCGTCATAGTCTATTTTTTCAAAAACTATTTCATCCACATCAGCTACTTCTGGATTCAAAAATATATTTCGTATTTGTTGAAAATCAATTTCTTCTAACTGTTCTTGAATTTGTGGGATATCTTCTAATCTTGAATGCTGTTTTATCATTTTTAATGCTGTTTTTGGACCTATTCTTTCAAAACCATTTGGATTGAAATCTGTACCAATTAAAATTCCAACATCAATTATTTCATCTCTTGTTAATCCTAATGAGTCTAATGTTTTTTGTGTTTCAATTATTTCTGGTACAATATCTATGTAGGTATTTCTATTTGGAATTTTTCTTCTTCCACTATTTGTAAAATTTCTTATTAGTTTTTTTGCTCCACATAAAATTGAATCAAAATCTTGACTTGCAGATGCATAAGCTTGCCCTGTATTTGTTAGATGAGCTGCAGTTGCTTCTCCTTCTGATGGTGCTTCAATATATGGAATTCCAAAATGTGTTAAAAGTCGTTTTGATTCTTTTACCATTCCGTCTTTCATGCTTGTTGTTTGCTGTGCATATTTTCGTGCATCTTCCATATTTCCTTCTGCAATAGCTTTTTCATATTTTACCGTCGCATCTTTTTTAATCTGTTTTCTACGTTCAATCTCTGCTGTTTTTAATGATGGAGGTTTACCATCAAATACGTATACTGGTTTTATTCCTAATGATAAAAAATTAACATTTCTATATAGTAATCCACTTAGATGACTTGTAATCCTTCCTTCTGCATCTGATAACTGCAATCCATCTGGACCTCTAATGCCTGCAAGAAATTGATATATTGCATTGTATGCATCAATTGCAATTATTTTAGTTGAAAATGTCTCTAGGGTAGTTTTCTCTTTTACTACCAGTTCTTTGAGATTTAATCCCATTGGATACGGTTAATTTTCTATAGTATTTTGATGTTAAGATTAATTATTTGGCTTCGTTTCACATGATAACTGCAAAGATTCACCTGTTTGTGATTTCTGATCAGTTAATTTACAATTAATGCTGTCAAACTTTGTTAATTTTTTCATATCTTCTTTAGATAATGTGCCATCATAGTATTCCATGAGAATTTTACTAAGATATTTTTCAATTATTGTATCTTCTAAACTCTTCTCCATTAGTCCTAGATCAAAAGCAAGTTGTGATGTTTTGTCTGGTAATACTCCGCCAATTCCCATGTCTGATTGAGCACTGATACTTTCAACTCATCCTAAAACCCTCCAATACATCATGATGCATGCCAGATATGCAAACCCCAAATAATTCTCACAGTTCTTTTCGCATCTTACTGCTGCTGTTCTGTGAAACCCGCACTTGAGCCATGCGAAGAATCGTTCCACGACAAACCTTGTCTTGCCATAATGCTTTTGATTCCTGTTTTGTGCGATTTTCTTTGAGTTCCTTTTGTACGGGATGCGGCAGCTGATTCCATGATATCTCAGACAGTCTCTGATGCATTTTGCATCATGGCCCTTATCTGCATGTGCAGAAACAACTGCACGTCCCAAATCATCACCTGCCAGTTCTGAAATGTCTCCCAGCACGTCAATGAATTTCGTACCGTCATGCTCATTTGCGGGACTGGTCCTGATTGAGATCGGCAGTCCCGTCTCATCCGCTGCGACATGAATCCTCGTGCCTGGAATCTTCCCGAATCAGTCATATCCTGCTTCATTGCCCCCTTTTTGGCAGCAATTGGTGATGAATCAATTGAAATTTTTTGCAGGTCAATCCTTCCTTCCTTGCCTGTGTGCGGATTTGACCAGTCCTGACAGGATCCTTTTCCAGATGCCTTTTGTCGCAGTTCCCGAAACCGCAGATGTGCGGCGGGTTTTTTGAGCCGTACTTGTCTGGCATGCCTGCCCGTCTGCATCCGGTAGCTAACGCAAACAGAACTCCGTTGATTGTCGTCCTGTCATCACGTCTCGGACGTCCTGTTTTGGCAGGTTCTGGTGATTGCGGTGAAATGGCAGTACTCCGTTGAGCATCTGGGATTTCTTTATGAATCATGAAAAACGTTTCAACAATGTTTTCTTGGATCTACATTGTCATGAATAATTTACTAGATGATCTATTTTAGGATAAGTTATGATGATCTTAAACTAGTTTTGCAAGATTTGTTTGGTGAATCGTATGATGGTATACTTCATTCCATTAAAGAAAAGATGAAAGATATTTTATTACATGCATCTACTAAAAATTTTATTTCCAATTTACACGAAAAATTTTTATAATTTTTTCTTTTTGATTGCTTTTCTTTATTATGGAGATAGTTTTAGATTCTATGCCAGGTTAGCCAAGTGGTAAGGCGGCCGTCTCGAAAACGGCTACGTGCAAGCGTGCAGGGGCTCGAATCCCTTACCTGGCGTATTTTTTCAATTTTTTATGGGATTATGAGACACTGACTTCCATACAATTGATAACAATTTGTCAAAAGTAGATACAAAACTATTACTGAAAACGGACTAAATATGACAAATAATTTTTTATGACTCATTTTATTTAGATAATTAAAAATTCCCATTTGTTGATTTCTTGAAATTATGAGATAATAACTTCACTATTCAAAATGTTTAAAGTCACTTGGTTATGCAAAATAATCATGACTGGTGAAACTGAATCTAAAATTACTACGTCTGGTATTCCTACTGCTGAATTGATTTCACATTTTAGAGAAAAATGTAAAATTTGTGGCCATCATCGAATTATGCACAGTGAATTAGGCGTATGTGAAGGTGTGATGAATAAACCCTGCACTTCTGGGTGTGATGGGTTTGATCCAGAATAACCTGTTTTTTCCTATTTACAATTATTTAATACTGTATTTTTTGTAAACTAGTTATGGGTTCAGGAAATAATGAAGAAAAAATCTATCCTTTAGGATATGAACCTCAATCTAGTCCTGAATCTTCTTCTAATGATACTAGAAATCAATTACTGGATTTTATTTTGAAATCGGGTTCTTCTGAAGTTGTCGACACTGATGTGTTTGCAGTAATGGCAAAAAGACGTTCTACTAGAAAATTTTCCGATAAACCTGTTGAAACTACAAAAATTGATAAAATTATTGCAGCAGCTGATACTGCACCTACTGCAGGTAACTACCAAGGTTTTGAGATTTTTTATGTAAAAAGCCCCGAAAAGAAGAAACTTCTCGTTGAAGCTTGTAACAAACAACCATACGTTAATGCTCCTGTTACATTTGTTTTCTGTAAAAATCCTTCTAGAGTAAAGTTTGATTTTCAAGATAACATTCTCAAAAAATTTGCTATTCAAGATGCTACTTTGGCAGCAGGGTATTCTCAACTTGCAGCACAAGCTCTGGGATTAAGTTCAATTTGGATTGGCATGTTTGATGAACAAAAAGTGATGGCTGTTATTGAGACTGATTTAGTTCCATCTTCTGTATTGTGTATTGGATATCCAGAACAAACTAAATTCCCTAAACCAAGGCGTAATCTCAAAGATTTAGTTCATGTAACTTGGTAAGATCTACCTAAAATTCTCCTGATTTAAATAATCACGGGTATTTGTTTAATTTATGACTGATGCGTATGTTATGCTTAATTGTGAATTAGGTGCAGAAGTTGAGATTATTGAAAAACTCAAGGATCTTGAACAGGTAATTGATGTTTTTGAGACAATTGGAACTCATGACATGATGGTAAAATTACAAGCAGAAAATTTTGAAAAAATTAGAGAAATTGTTTCTTGGAACATTCAAAAACTTCCAAAAGTGCGTTCTACTGCCACTTTGATAAAAAAAGATAATTAAGATTAGTTTGTATTTATTTTGAATGCCTTCTGAAAAAAATGAGATAGATAAACTCATTGATAGTATGATCTCTGGCGGCGATGAATTAGTTGCCAATCTTAAGACTGTTTTACCTAATTCTTTGGCAGAATCTATGGTTATGTTTCATGAATCCAATGTCACTAATCTAAAGAAAATTAAAGAATTTCTTAACAAATAGACTTGAATCATTGATTCCTATTATTACTATATCCTTTTTAATCATTATTTGATATTCCTTTTATGATTAGATCTAGAACCATTAGTATCATTGTTAATAAAAAAACAGGAGATGCTTTTGATGCGATTTTACAGGTTCCTTCAAAAATGATGCCTGATGCAACTATTGATGATCGTGGTTGGCGGTCTTTTACTGGACCTTATGGAAAAGCTCAACTTAAATTTAATGAAGATAAATCTCTTGGTGTTTTAGATCATCAATATATCGATGAAGAATCTTCTTGGGATGTTCCGATGAAAGTTATTCCAAGTGGTAATTTTTCTGAAGTTGTAATTGCTTTGAACAAACCTTCTGAATTAACTGATGAGCAATTTGATCAACGTGTTTCTGATATTGGCGACATGATGATTAATATGAAAAATATCCTCGAATCTGATTTGTAATTTCACGTTTTCTCGCCTGTACCCTATTATACCAGTACAAATTCTTCCCTATACTTAAATGCAAATTTTGTAATACATTGTTGATAGAAATGCCCTAGAGGAAGTATATTTTCAGAGATTAGATGGTGATGATGTCATTAATACCAAGATATCCAAATCTAAAAAATTATTATAATTATTCATCATCTTTATCTGAATTGTCTTTTTTAGGGCCTACCCTGTCTTCGGGTCTTACTTTGTTGTCCCAATTCCCTTTCATTCCTTTAACCAATGCAATAATTCCTCCTCCAATAAATCCAATAATTATTCCAAAGAATAATGTTTGATCCATTATCTTGTATGAACAATTAATTTCTGTTGGAGGTTTATCGTCAGAATAATCATAACATGTTCCAAATTCATTTGATTCTAGTGTTGCAGCTTGATAATCATGTCCAAATCCTCCTAGAATTATGAATCCTACAAAAATTAATGCAACACCAATCATGGTAAATCGCATGTCACTCATACTAATTTTTTAAATTTATCGTATATACGTTTTAACTTGAAACTAACCTAGTATTATTTTTCAAGTAATTTTTTTAAATTTTCAAGTGATGCTTCATAAAATGAACTCATAAACACAAGAAATTCTAAGAATTGTTTTTCAGACATTTTTTTACTGTTTAGATAAGACTGCCATGTCAATTCAACTGTTTTTTTTTTGATTTTGATTTAATTGAAATTGTTGCAACATATGCTCTTAGTGGCAATCCTTCTGTTGCAATATATGTGAAATATTCTTTATTTTTCCACGCTACTACGTGCTCTTCAATTTTATTTCCATCATTAAATGTGATTAATCTTACTGCCCCTACATCTTTTTTCTTTTTAGATAGATATACTGTTTTTTTAACATCTATTACCCATGTTGGCAATCCTGCAATATTACTAATTTTTCTCCACACTTTGTCTTTAGTTGCTTTGATTGTAATTGTTTTTTTTACTGAACCTGTATGAAATGATTTTTTTGTTATTTTTGTCATGTATTGCCATGTATTTTATTGGATTTTAAATTTTATTTGTACAACCATTTTTAATCCCCTTAAAATAATACTATCAAATGGTATTTGGATGGGGTAAAAAGAAACAAGAAGAAAAGCCTCAAGATATTGCTCCACAAACAAAAGAAATTGGTCTTTCTGATGTTCCTAAAATCATTGTAGAACTTGAAGAATTACGTCAATCCCAAACTATCTCTGAAATTAAACATTTGAGAAATAACACTGAGCCCTTAATTGATGATTTAATCAAAATTGGAAATGTTCTTGAAAAAGATGATCTCAAAGTTGATGATATTGACAAACATTTGGCCATAATCGTAGTTAGAGGAAAAAAACAAGTAATTGATATTATGAAAAAAGGTGTTGTGCATTTACCTGAAGTTTCATCTATTGATGATGTTGAAAAACTAAATTCTTCACTTAACCAAATATTAAAAAAAGTTGGTGATGTATTGGGTAGACAAACTAGAGTTATCCATATTTTTGCAAAAAAATATGCAACTCAATTAAAAGAAAACCTTGAAGTAATGACCAAAAATCACTCTGAAATTAATGATCTTTTAAAAAATTATCATTTGACTAAATCGCTATCGAATGAAATAGTTGAAATGTTGAATCAGATTGAATCTTTACAAAAATCTCGTCAAGAGAAAACTCGAAAAATCAATAATTTGAATCAAAATTTAATCTCCGTTGATGACACTTTATCTTCTATAAGTAATTCCATTCATGATGTAAAATCATCTGATGCTTACAAAAAATATCTTGATCTAAAAACTAATCTTGATTCTTTTACTTCGAAAAAATCTGTAATAAAAAATAATGTTGATGCGCAATTTACAAAAATTTCTAGACCTTTAAGTAGATATGAATACGGTTCTTCGCTAGACAAGGATCAAAAAAATATTTTATCCCAATTAACTAATAAACCAATTGATGCTCTTCTTCCTCAAAACAAAGATTCAATCATCGTTATTTTAGAAAATGTTAGAAAAGCAATTTCTTCTGGTTCTATTTCTGTTAAAGATATTGACAAGTCTTTATCTCACATTACTGAAACTGAAGAGTCTCTTGATGGATTCATTACGCAAGTATCTGATTACATGAAACAACATAAAACTATGACAGATGAACTTGATTCTCTCAAGTCTGATGAATTGGAATCTTTAGAAAAACAACTTACAAAAAATACTTCATTAAAGGAAGAATATCAATTAAAATCTGAAACGTTTCAAGGAGAAATTGATGAAGCAGATTCAAAAATTCCTCAGTTAGTTTCTATTATTGAATCAAAATTAAGACACTTTTCAAATACAAAATATGCCATATTGTCTTAGAATTAAATTGGTTCTCAAATAAGATGTTTTATGATTTTTAAAACAAAAAAATTTGAACGTAAAGTATTGTTACAAAAAAATGTTCTTGATAGCATTCTATCTTACTGTCAGATGAAGCATCCTAATGAAGGGATTTTGATATTAAAAGGTAAATCAAAAAAAGGCGAGATTAAAATTGATGGCCTTGTAATTCCCCCTTTCAATTATACTGGACCTACTTTTGCTGGATTTCCACATTCCTTTTTGCCCTTTGACATGAGCTATGTGGGCATTGTTCATTCTCATCCAAGTGGGTCTGCTGAACCCTCTGTGACTGATTTACATAATTTCTTTGGATTGATTTCTTTAATTGTCAAATCTCCTTATGATGATAATTCTATCTTTGCATGGGATAGTAGTGGTAATTCTGTTCCTCTTTTTATCGAATAAAATGTGTTTTATAAAAAATCTGACAAAACTTTATAACCTTTTTTAAGATAATTTTAGTGAATTGTTTAATTACAAGACTTATTTGATTTTCTTATTTGCATCCCTTGCTATTAGTATAGGATTACAAATGATACTGCCTTTCCCATATGGTCTGGGTGCTGCACTTGCAATCTTTGTTGCATTTCCATTAATTCTGAGAAGACGATACATGAACCGTATGCGTGGTTATGGTGGCGATTCTGGAACTGGTGGTGGAGGCGGATTCTTTGGAATGGGTTCACAAGGCGGTTCTAGTGGTGTCAAGTATGTTTGTCTTGTTTGTAATAACAAACACAAAGGTGGTTCTTGTCCACGATGTGGATCAAAAATGCAACGTGCTGATTTTTAGGTATTGGAAATGTCATTAGATGAGATTCGTAAAAAAGTAATTTTTCATAATTCTATTGATGTTTGGATTGCTGCATGTAGTGAAAAAAATCTTACTTGGACAAATCCTGAGGACTATAGGGGATTTATTTCACATTTGTTAAAAAATAATCTTAATTTGAAGGCGTTTAATTTGTGTGCGCATGAAGCAGGAGCTACTGAAGAAGAGAAAACAAAATTTGCTGAAACACTAGCTGAGACAAAAGATGATCCTAATTCATTAACATATACCATCAAGCTTTCTGATTCTGCTTTGGGCATTATACGAAGTTATACTTTTTAGTTATCTTTTGAGTTTTGGGTTAATTATTGCATCTAGTGCATTTCCTATAAATACAAACGCAAGGCCTGTTATTGCAATCATCACTCCTGGTGGCATTATCCACCACCATAATCCTCTTGCAGCTGCCCCAAATGTATTTGCATCATGTAATATTTGCCCCCATGTCGGAAATGACGGATCTCCCAATCCTAGAAAACTTAGACCTGCTTCAGTAGTGATTGCAGCTGGAACTGATATTGCAACACTGGCAAATGCATATGGTAGTAGTTGTGGTAGTATGTGTTTGAAAATTGTTTTAGAATCTTTCTGCCCCATCATTTTTGCTGCATCTACGTATCCTCGAGTTTTAATTTGAAGTGACATACTTCTTGATACTTTGGCAATTGCAACCCAACCAAAAATCATCAAAAAACCCGCCATCACAAATATGCTATTACTAATTGTCACTGAAAGTATGATGAGAAATGGAAGTGCTGGAAGTGCATATATCACATCATTAAATCGCATCATTGTTTCATCTGTTTTTTTACCTTTGAATCCTGCATATACTCCATAAAGTAAGCCCGTGATTACTGATGCAATTGCAACTACTAATCCGATAAATAATGTCAGGGGGGTTCCCCACAATAATCCTATTGCCAAATCACGTCTTAACTCGTCTGTTCCCATCACTCCAAACGCTTTGCCACCTATGATTAATTTTGATTCTGGTATGCTATTTTCAGAATTCACTGAATACAAGTCTATTAAAAAAATATAATTTCCTTTTACTGGTTCATTTATTTGAGTTTTTGAAAAAACAATGTCTTCTGATGATAAACTATCAAGTGCAAACAGGAATGAATTTGATTGCAATGTTAAATTTTTCTTTAAATTGCTATCTGTTGAAAAAATTCTTTCATTATGTGTTGTTTCTGAATTTGAAAATGGAAGGGATGTTGACACTAGTTCTAATTTTATTCCATCTGGTCTAATAACCGACATTTGAAGTAATGGAGTTCCTTCATACTTTGCTGTAAATTCATAAATGAAATCATTTGGAAAATCATCGTAATTAAAATTCATTTCAAATTGGTGTGATGTGAGTGAAACATTTTCCTGTAGTTTGGTTTGAATATTTGGATTTTCTAAAATTTTATGTTCTGGAATTTTTTCAATCATGAATAGATTTACCCAAATTGGAATTGCAACCTTTGGATATGAAATCCAACTGCCCGGATTATTCCATTCTTGAAAAGTTTCAGCTGGAATGACCATCATGGCTATAATTGATATTGTGATAAGTGTACTTAGAATTATAATTCCTGTAATTCCCATTTTGCTTTTGAGAAACTCTTGTTTTATTTCTTGAGGGCTGATACTGCTCATTGTCCTGTCCTTACCCTCGGATCAAAATAACCATAAAGTAAATCTGCAATGAATATGCTTACAAGGAAAAATACTGTTAGAATGTATGTTGCACCTATTATTACAGGCAAATCCATGACTGTGATTGCCTCAAAGTATAGTCTTCCCATTCCTGGCCAATCAAATACTGCTTCTGTAATTATTGCCCCTCCTAGAGATCCTGATAAACTAAGTGCTAAAATAGTCACAATTGGGGGTGCGGCATTTTTTAATGCGTGTGTGTATATGACCTTTTTTTGGTTAATTCCGATTATTTTTTTTGCTGTAATGAAGTCTTCTTGTATTATTCCAACCATGAAATTTCGTACCAAATACGCCCATGATCCAAAACCAATCATTACAATTGTAATTAGTGGTAATGCCATGTGATACAATAATGCCACTATGTATTCTGGATCTGATGCTGGTATGTCTGGTGTAGCTCTTGCTGGAAATATTTGATATGTAAATGCAAATAAAAATATCATCAACATGCCTATCCACCAAACAGGAAAACTTGAACTAATTATTGCAAAACTTGATGTTATTCTATCTATAATTGATCCAACCTTACTTCCTGATAACGTACCTAGAAATATTCCTATAACTGAAATAATTATCGTAGCTGTTGTAAACAGTAAAACTGTTCTTGGGAGTTTTTCAAATATTATATTCTTTACATCTGATGAGCCAGAATCACTTGTAAGAAATGTTGCATGTCCGAAATCAAGTAACAATATTTTATACATCGTTAACCCTATTCTCTGAGGAGAATACCATGGTTCATCCAACCCTAATGTTTTTACCCTTTGATCAATTTGAGTTTGAATGAACGTTTCAAATCCTTCTACTGATGAAAAACTTTCAGCAATTGCAGGATTTTCTGTAATCTCTGCTCTAACTTGAAAAACTATTCCTTGTTTTAATATTGTATCCATGTTGGATCCGACTAAAGATATTGTGATTAACAATGTCATCATTAACACTCCAAACATTGTTGCCGTTCTTGTGGCAACATATCTTTTCATCCCCAATACTCACAAATGAGAAAATTAGTTTATAATGGTTCATTCATGCGATTTTACATTATTTACTGTTGTAAAAAAAGACGAGAGTGAAACGAATTCTAGATGCAATTATAGGCATAAAAACAACATCTCGTCAGATCTTCATAGTCGTTATACTCTCTAACATAAGTTCGTCAACCGTCCCCTCGTTGCATGTACTTGATGATATCCAAATTGAATCTGGCAGTCCTGTAATATTTGGAAATCCTGCTCTTCAGATTATTCAGCGATGGCCGATATTGTGAGACCAACAAATCGTATTTTCCCTGTTTCCATACTTCCTCAACTGCGTTAAACTGCGGCGAACCCTTTGGGAACCAGTCCAATACGACATCATGATTCTCATCAAGATATTTTTGTATCAGTCTTGATCTGTGCTGCGGTGCCCTGTCTGCATACACTAAAATCTTGCCAAACTTTTTGCGTAATTCCTTGGGATAATCCAAAAAGCAGTACTGATCAAATCTGTCATACTGCCTGAATAGCTGTCTGCCATCATGAGCCAATGCCCCAAAGATGATCGTCTTTTGATGATATATTCCCATTTACCAGAATTACTGGGCGCGTTCCTCTCTTTGCCCGCATCTTTTTTCTGAATATTGAATCTGCAGCAAGGATTGATTCATCCTGTGACAGTATGGTGAATCCTTTTGCCATTTTTGAGGCTATTTTTTCCCGAGATTTTTTTTAAACCAGAGTTTTTCCCGTGCAGTTGCAGATCTTGCAAATCTTTTCTGTGCGACCCTTGATGCGCATCCCCAATGTGAAGCAGATGTACACATGAACCTCATGGTATCTTACTCCTGATTTTTCATAAATGAGATTCATCACCTGCTTTGCGCTCCAACCTGCAGGATTCCCTGCGATCTGTCTTTCTATTGCGACTAGCCTTCTTTTGGTATCTTTGGCGGTCTTCCTGTTCTTTGTCTGTCATGAGGACCGTCCATCCCATGTTCTTCGAACCTGCCCGGCCACTTGTATGGCCAAGAACGCACATGCCCGAGATTCTTTGCAACATGCGAGGCAATCTGATTATCAAAGAAGACCTGCTTTACCAGGAATAACCTCTCTTTTGTTTTGACATCCTTCTCGTTTTTGTATGCCTGAATCAATTCTTGCTCATTCATGGCTTGATGTATGATGTTCTGATCCATATTCTATTTGGTGTGATAAATTAGATCAATAGATCATAGAGTTTTGTTAGGAAGTACAATTGATTATGATGATATTCTAAATGCCCATCTACATTCAATTTATCTTATTAACATCGATAAGGGGTTTACAAAAGAACTTGGTCCTCAGGGATATGTTGATTTGACTGAAAAACTACTTGGACGAAGTGAAATAGTGTATTGATCTTATGTTTAATTGAGAAAAAATTCAAATTCATCTATATTTTATGTGAAATAAGATGATTTGTGCTGCATGTGAGACCAGAAAACACTTTGAATGTATTGATTGTATGAATAATCATAAAACTCATCTTTGTTCTTGTGACTGTCATGATGAAAATACCGAACCTCATCCAATTGGAAACTCTCACTAGTTTTAATTTTTGAATCTTCTCTCTATTTCTTGAGCCATTATTTCTAATTGACTTGTGTTTCCTAGCTTTCTGTATGTTAATTTTTCCAGAGTTTTAATTATTCTGATTGCTGCCCTGTATTGAGGAATTTCAGGTTCGTTTATTTCCCCATACACCCCAATTCCCTGGATTTCATTTTGTTTTGCAAATCCTAGAATTAATCCATTAAACCCTGTAATGAATGATTTGTGTGGAGTTACTTCCATGTCAAGTCTTTGCATTTGTTTTGTTAATTCTCTTGATGTTGTAGTGATGTATGTTTTATGTTTGTCATCTAGTATTCTATTTGTATGGAATCCTCCTAATGTATAGATGAATTTTGCAGAATATTTTTTTGCAATGTCTATCACATCTTGGCATAATTCATTTAATTCGTTATTGCTTTGAGGTTGTCCTTTTCCTCTACCAAATATTATTAAATCGTCTGTGTAATTATATTCCCAGCTTTCATTTGGAAGATCAATGTATCCGCCTTTATCAACTACATATGTAGGATATGGCGTATTTGCAGTTCTAAATGTCTTAGTTCTTAGAGATTCATTTATGAAATTTATTACAATGCTTCCAACATTCCCCATGTCTTGCATTGCTGCAATCACTATTGGTTTTTCTACATTTGGCTCTTCATTTTGTATAAATTTCACAATCTCTCTAAATTCTAATGAATTTTAAACATATGTTTTAATTAATATTTTTTATTTATTTTTGAAATTTTATTTTTTATTTTTGTAAGTTTTGAATTTGATAGAATTTATTTTTTAATTATTTTTTGACTTATTATTTTTTATTTAACATGAAATTTAATTTCCAGATTTGTTTTGTGCATTGAAGTGTATTTTTTGAAAATTTTTCTTATTTGTGCCTATGACGTCCGTTTGCTTTTTCTATTTCCTATGTATAGAATTGAGCCTATTCGCCTCATTTTTGAGTTTTTTCTAACACGTTAAACTTGTACCATATTTTAACTCTTCCAGATTTTCACTTTATTTTTTAATGATCGACAAAAACGTGAAGATTCATAAGGCAAAAAAACATTCTAACCACAAATTATGGAAACATCCATGGAAAACATTGGTACACTAGAGTATGTTCTTGATAAATACTCTAAAATCTGGTGTTGGAAGATTACAGGTGATCGTGCAGTAAGCATGATTTCAAGATTAGTCTCTGAAGCATGGTATGGGGAAAATGTAAATGAAATAATTATTTCTGATAGTACGGAAAGTGTAAAACAAATAAAATTAATTTTGGATAGATATCCACTTGAAATTTTATCAAAAACTGTATGGCAACGAAAAATCGTAAAGACTTTTGCCCCAAAACCAACTTTACCTCCAATTAAACATAAACTGAAGCGTGCAAAAACTGGCGACCAATTTAGAGGAAAACTTTTGAATTTTCAAAAAGAAGGGTTAGACTTTTTGTTAAAGTCTTCTGGTAACGCGTTATTGGCAGATGAAATGGGTCTTGGGAAAACTGTGCAAACGTTATCTTATGTTGCTACTGAAAAACAAACATTCCCATTGCTTGTAGTAGCACCACTAGTTACATTAAACAATTGGGAACGAGAGATTGAAAAATTCTTAAAGAAAAAAAGCCGTAATGGCAGAATTCTTGAATCTGAATCTCCTAGTGTAACTCTTATCCGAACTGGAAAATCAAAAGAACTTCCAAAAACTGATATCTATGCGATTAATTATGAATTACTTTTCAAGCGATATGATGATTTGGCAAAAGTTGGAATTAAAACAATTGTTTGTGATGAGGTTCATAATTTACGTTCAAAAACTACTCAAAAATACAAATCCGTAAAAAAATTGGCTGCGTTGCCATCCATCTCTTATAGAATTGGTCTTTCTGGAACTCCTATCTATAACCGTGGTTCTGAAATTTGGCCTATTATTGATATATTGAAACCTGGACTTCTTGGAAGTTTTAAAGAATTTTGTGAATATTTCTGCTATCTAAATGAAAAAGGTAAGGCAATAGTTTTAGAGAATAAAAGAGCATCACTCCGAAATGAGTTACAAAAACATGTAATGCTAAGAAGGAAAAAATCTGATGTTCTTAAAGAACTCAAAGATAAAGTTCGTTACAAGGAAGTTATCGCATCTGATACTGATTACTATTTTGAAGAATTAGATAAAATTTGGACCAATCTTGAAGAAGAACAAAAAACTGCCGAATCTGCATTTTCTAAATCTGCATCATATCATAGAGTAATTCAAAGCGAGAGACAAATTGCAGGTGTTGCAAAACTTCCACACGTAATTAATTTTGTTAAAAACATTATGGAGATTGAAGAAAGTGTTGTGGTATTTTGTCATCATAAAGTAATTCACAAATTACTTCATGAGAACCTTCAAGAATTTTCTCCTGTGTCTATTATTGGTGGCCAGACTGATTCATTTAGACAAGATCAAATTGATAAATTTCAAAAAGGTGAATCAAAATTAATGATTGCAGGTTTACGTGCAGGTAATGTTGGTATCAATTTAACTAAGGCAAAATATGTTATTTTTGCAGAGCTTGATTGGAGTCCTGCTATTCACAGACAAGCAGAGGACAGACTTCATAGAATTGGACAAAAAAATACTGTCTTCGCCTATTATTTGATTGGAAATGGCACTTTGGATGATCATGTTGCAAATATTCTAGTGGATAAAAGCTATGAGATTGATCAAATTATGGATGAGTCTATCGATACTTATGAAAATAAGGACAAGGCCGAACTCATTTTGGCTCAAATTCAAGATAAGATTCGTACTAAATAACCAAAAATACCAAAAAGAACATTATCTCCTTGATGCTTTAGTATTATTATGAGCAATCTTGACGATTCAATTGGAAAAATTCTCTTAAATCTACAAAAAGATGAATCCTGACACATTCCAAAAACTCATGAAACAATCTCAAGAAGAACATCCTGAACTTTTTGAAGAGGGTGTTGATGAAAATAATAAACAAGTTGATGAATATAATCGTCAGGTAGGTGAATACAACAAAAAATTGATGAAGATTAAATTTCTAATTTATTCTTTAATTTAGATAATTTTCCAATAATATTGTCTTTTTTTGATTGTTCTATTTGAGAATCTTGAATTTCTTTAATTATCTCATCTGTTACACTTAGAATTTCTATTTTTAATTCAACTTTTTCAAAATTAATATTGTTAAATCCCTCTGTTTCAGTTTTATCCATCTCCTCTATTCCTTCTGGAAGTATTTCATACATTTTGACAATTTTTTCTTCTTGTCTTTGTGGTGACATTAAGACTAGCTGTTTTTTTCGCAGTTTATCCATGCCTTCTATTATTTCATTTTCATCTATTTTTAAAATATCTACAATCTGCTTCATACTGCAGGATTTTATTTGAAGTAATCGTAATATTTTTGCCCATGTTGGAATATTATCATTCCACAGAATCTCTTTTGCAATTTCTGTAATTGAAAAAGATCCATCACTGTTTAATGTTATGAATTTTCTATCTTTTAGTGATGCTAATGAATCAAGAATCTTTCCAGCTCCTAATCTTTTTAATTTTGAATTTTCTAAATTGTTTTCATTAAATGTTCCATTCTCTTTAACTGCCAAATCTAAAATTTCCAAATCTATTGTACCTAATTTCCTCATTGTTTTGACTCCGTGTTTGTCATTTCTTCTACTAGTTTTAATTTTTGTTCTTGAGGAATATATGTGGACTATTATGGTTTGATTTATGGTTAGATATGAACTTCCACGATTGCCTTATGAATATGATGAATTAGAACCACACCTTGATACTGAAACAATGAGAATTCATCATCAAAAACATCATCAAGGATATGTTGATGGCCTTAACAACTCTCTTGAAAAAATAGGTGCGGCAGCTCACCCAAAACATGTTTCAGCTATTTTATCTGATTTGAATTCAATCCCTGAATCTGGCAGATTAGGAATTAATTTTTTTGGTGGTGGCTATGAAAATCATAGGTTGTTTTGGGAAATCATGACTCCAAATGGGGATAAAATTCCAGGTGGAAAATTGGAAGACGCTATTGACGTGTATTTTGATACTTTTGATAATTTTAAAAAAGTTTTTTCAGAAAAATCTCTTTCTATTCAAGGAAGTGGTTGGTGCTGGCTAGTTTTTAATTCAACTTATAATAAAATTGAAATCATAACTACTCCTAATCAAGATAGTCCGTGGACTGTTCAGAAAACTCCTTTGTTGGGATTGGATGTATGGGAGCATTCGTATTATCTCAAATATCAAAACAGACGACCCGATTATGTTGCAGCATGGTGGAATGTCATTAATTGGGATTATGTTGGCAATCGATTCTCTGAACTTGCCGGATAAATGTCTGATTTGGATAAATTCTTTTAAAGATAAATTGGATTTTTCTTCTTATGAACAAGAGTCTAAGATACATTGCACTTTTTGCAATTCTCCCCTTGTTTACAGTAGGATTGACAACTGATTATTTCACGGATGCTGAAGCCCTAAAAAGCAAAGGTGTTGGAACTTACAAACATGGTTCTAGTACTAACATCTGTGGTGTTCAGCTATGTTCTGAAATTCCAGGTGGTAAAACTGCATGGATGGAAGAACAAAAAAATCAACTCCTGTAGCACCAGTTGCTAAAGAAAAAGATGATGATCATGAAACCCATGATGAAATGGAGGATGCCATGATGAAAGAAGTAACTGATGCTGATTTGGGGGTCTGTACTTAGATTATCAAGAGCAAATGTTCCGGCAGAAATTCCACTGCATCAAGGATATTATAATGGCGGCGATGTTTATTTTATCATCACTGATTCTAGTGATCCTACACACTCAGAAATAATTACTGAAAGTCAAGGTTGGCAAGTAGAACTTGCTCCTTTATTGAAGAATTCTCCTGATGCGGCACTTTCAAAAACCTACATGTTCACCAACTGCATTGAAGGCGATGGCGTACATGGTTATCAAGGTGAAGTCTTTACAAGCATTCCTGCACAAGCAGATGTGTACAGTGCATTGACTCCACATGTTCATGTAGTATACTTCCTAACAAAACTTTATGATCCATTAATCTGACTTATCACACCAAACAGAATACGGATCATAACATCATACATCAAGCCATGAATGAGCAAGAACTGATTCAGGCATACAAAAACGAGAAAGATGTCAAAACAAAAGAGAGGTTATTCCTGGTAAAGCAAGTTTTCTTTGATAATCAGATTGCCTCGCATGTTGCAAAGAATCTCGGGCATGTGCGTTCTTGGCCATACAAGTGGCTGGGCAGGTTCAAAGAATATGGGATGGATGGTCTTCATGACAGACAAAGAACAGGAAGACCGCCAAAGATACCAAAAGACAGACTAGTCGCAATAGAAAGACAGATCGCAGGGAATCCTGCAGGTTGGAGCGCAAAGCAGGTGATGAATCTCATTTATGAAAAATCAGGAGTAAGATACCATGAGGTTCATGTGTACAGGCTGCTTCACAATTGGGGATACGCATCAAGGGTTGCACAGAAAAGGTTTGCAAACTCTGCAACTGCACGGGAAAAACTCTGGTTTAAAAAAAATCTCAGGAAAAAATAGCCTCGAAAACAGCAAAAGGATTCACCATACTGTCACAGGATGAATCAATCCTTACTGCAGATTCAATATTTGGAAAAAAGATGTGGGTAAAGAAAGGAACGCGCCCAGTAATTCTGGTAAATGGGAATATATCATCAAAAGACGATCATCTTTGGGGCATTGGCTCATGATGGCAGACAGCTCTTCAGGTAGTATGACAGATTTGATCAGTACTGCTTTTTGGATTATCTCAAAGAATTACGCAAAAAGTTTGGCAAGATTTTAGTCTATGCAGACAGGGCACCGCAGCACAGATCAAGACTGATGCAAAAATATCTTGATGGGAACCATGATGTCGTATTGGACTGGTTCCCAAAAGTCTCACCGCAGTTTAACGCAGTTGAGGAAGAAGTATGGAAACAGGGAAAATACGATTTGTTGGTCTCACAATATCAGCCATCGCTGAATAATCTGAAGAGCAGGATTTCCAAACATTGCAGAACTGCCAGATTCAATTTGGATATCATCAAGTACATGCAACGAGGGGACGGTTGACGAACTTATGTTAGAGAGCATATGGGATTCTAGTGCAACACCAAGAGTGCTTGATTCAGAAGAAATGGTAATGGATGCAGATGATGCAAAAGAAATCACATTAACTGAAGTTGGTGTAATTTTGAACATGCCTCAAATCATTTGGTCTGATAGGCAAATGATGGTCAAAGAAGGCAAAACTTTGACTGATGATCACCCATATGGTGATGGTCAAGTTCTCGATATCGGTACAGAAGAGATGACCGTAACTTTCATTGCTCATCGTGGATGGGATCCAGATGGTAGAACTATCTATTACATTGTAACATATACTACTCCAAGCGGTCCTGCCGGAATGATGGATGTTGTTAGTTCATCAACATCTACAAATTTGATTGCAAATTCATTAGCAGTAGACTTGTATCAGTTTAAAAAAGGTCTCAAAGGTTCTGTCCCATTATGATTCCAAGCAGGAATAGCTGCAGGATCTCCTGGTGATCAAAATTATTCTCCCATGTGGAGAATTTTCATGATAGGTTGGGATAATGCAGAAAATGCACAATTGTTAGAGGCTATAGGCGATATGAACGCATACAAGGAAGCTGGTTTGATCGACATTGGCATAGCACGTCCAATGGATAGCGACCATATTGTTAACTGTCCATTTATTGACCCGTTCCAATAAGATCTAATTCTTTTTTCTTATTTTTTTAATACTTTACATTTGTTAATTTTATTTCAAATATTTTATTATTTTTTCAGAGAATTTACTATCTCACTTATCTGTGATTATGTGAATATTACATTATGAGCTTGGTAGGAATGTACATGTTAAATTCTACAGAATACACTGAAGAAAAAGTTAGTCAAACTTTGGAAATGCTGTATCTTGATAGAAAAAATGAATTTCGTGAGCTGTCTCATGTCCTTCTAAACGAAAAAGCACTCAAATCTATGACAAATTGGAGAGAATTTGTTTTAAATTTTAGTTTGGATGTAGAAGATGCTTTTAAAACTTGGTCTGGACAAAGCCCATTGTTATCAAGCTCTCCTCAAAAAGCATTAACCTTGTTGAGGCAGTTAGGACATGATAAAACTTCTATGAATCAACTTGTTCATCTACTAAACATGTCTTACAATCTTTCAGTAGAATTCAAAGAGATCTATAAACGTTTAAAATAATTTTTTAATTCTTGATCTTAATGCCTAAATCTAGCTACTCTTTACCCTACTTTATCTTGGATTTCATGTTAGAGGAAGAATTGATAGATCTGATGACTTTTTGTTTACAAAACCCTGACTCTCCTGAAGTTTCTGACAAACACAAAAGAATAACTGAAATTGGTCATGAGTTGTTTGTAGACGGAGGAGTTGATGCTTTGGAAAATTTCTTTTTTGTATTAAAAAATAGAATTACAGAAGAAATAGAAAAAGATCCATCCCCAATGCGGCCATTGTGGAATGGCCTTACTGATGAATGGCATTACTAAATTTATCTATTGAGAATTTTGCCCTCTGCCAATTCTGAAAATGGTTGTACTACATGTTGGGCAAGTACCCTTTATTGCAGGTTTACCATTTTTCATGGTGTATGGGTTAGCGCCGTCGATTTCACGTTTATCTCTACACTTTACACAATATCCTATTGTCATATTTGCACTAGGCTCGAGGTTCTATTAGTGAGACTTTGTTGAACTTTTTTCACCATTAGGCAAACTTCCGATCTTAATTATTGCGTTGCAGAACAGTTTTTTCGTATCGGACATTTTTTTCATTAATTTAGGAATGATTTGTACGATTTTTTAAATAGTTAACATATTTGTTGTTTGATTTGTAGAAATTCTAACTTACGTTAATTTGTACACTAACTTGTTTTGTTAATGCACCGTGATTGACTAAACCTTCCCAAACAAAAATCTCTGCAACAAATTCTCCAGCTGTTGTTGGTGTCCATGATAATGATGGATTCAGTTTTTGATCTGGTGTTAGTTGTCCGCTAATCCATCCCAATGAAATTACTGTGTTTGTATCATCTTTTATTTGAACTAAGTATACAAATTTTTGAGATTTTTCTTGTTGGTTTATGATGTCTGCTGAAATTTGGAATTGTTGATCTACATTTACATTATTTCCAATTGATGATCCAAATGCACTTACTAATCTTGGATCTGATATGGTTGCTCTTTCTAATTCTGTTAATGAAAATGCTGGAGTAAAACTAATTGTTAATGTTAGAATAATTCCTAATGACACTATGTAATGATTCAACACGGTTTTTTGCACTATTTTTTAGTTAATAAAGCGTTTCTGCCTTCCCTGTCTTTGACCCATATTCTTTAGAATTCCTTTAGATTTTTGAGAATCATGCTTTTTTGTGTAATAATCTTGCCTGGATTTAAGATATTTTTTGGGTCAAGTAATTTTTTGATCTCTTGGAATATTTGATAATTTTTTACTCCATATTGTTTTTTGATAAATTCTGAGCGTGCTAATCCACCTCCATGTTCTGCAGTTATGGTCCCTTTTATCCTAATTATCTCATCAAAATACTCTTTTGCAATATTTTTGATATTTTTGTTGTTTCTGTTAATAATCTGACATGAATATTCCCATTTCCTGCATGTCTATATGCAATTGATTTTGTTTTGTATTTTTTATTTATTTTATTTAATGTCATAAATAATTTTGGTAATTTATCTAATGGTGCCGCCGCATCTTCAATAATATGGGGCATTCTTTTTTCTTTTTTAATTACTTTTAGACCATAGTGTAATGAAGTGTCTCTACACTTCCACCGCTTGTTAATTTCTTTATTATTTTTTATTTTTTGAATACTTATTACGATAGTTATTTTTCTAATTTGTTTTTCATTTGAATTTATATTTTCATCATATTCTACAAATAGTAAACATTTTATTTTTTTATTAATTTGATTTTTATTTGTTCTAGTGTTATTCTATCTACAAATTCTATTGCTGAAGGTAATGTTTCATTAATTTCAATACAATTTTTTGTTGCATCTGTAACTGACTTGTATCATATTATGAACAAAATTCTTTTTTTAGATTATCTTTAATTTTTAATTTTGCAGATAAAACAACCCCCAATGTTCCTTCAGAGCCAATAATTGTTTTATGAGTCTCTTTTATTGTTTTTATTTTATCAATTCTATATCCTGAAGAATTTTTTGTTGCATTTGGGAATTTATTATGATTTACTTTTTTTGTTATTTTTCTAATTTTTTCTGATATTTTTTTATTTTTTGGCAGTGTGATTTTATTTCCATTTCCATCTACAAATGTAATTTCCAAAATATTATCAATTACACTTCCCAACTCATCTCAAAACTGATCATTTAGTGAAATTTTTACGATCATCCTGATCTAACAATTACCGAACATGACTAATTTTCATGCAATTTCAGGAATTGGCTGACAGACAAACAACGGGACATGATAAAGCCACACATTCCAAAACCTGCCAAGACGGGCAGGCCAAGAGACGATGACAGAAGAACCATCAACGGAACAATCATCTGCGTCTTGATATCCGGATGCAGGCGGAGCGAGATGCCAACAAAATACGGCGATGATTCTACTGTAGCAGAAGACCAGACTCTTGGCAGCAAAAAGGAGTCTGGAAGAGGATCCTATCCGGTTTAACCAGAACAGATCACAAGCAAGGAAAAACCAGCAGCCTGCAAAAGATGATATCCGCTGACTCCTCGACAATCCCTGCCAAAAAGGGGGCAGCGTAACAGGATATGGCGGATTCAGGAAGATTTCAGGCGCAAGGACTCGCGTTGCCGTAGGGCAGAACGGATTTCCAATCTCAATCAGGACCAGTCCTGCAAATGTTCATGACAGTGCAAAGTCTGCAGACGTCATGGAAAGCATTTCGGAATTTATGGATGATGATGGCACCATCAAACAGATTGCCTCAGTTTATGCTGACAAGGGAGGATATGGCAGTACGGCCATTAGAAGCTATTTGAAAAATAGAAATCCAATTGCACGTATCCCACTTAGAAAGAATGGCAAGTCATCGGAGAACAAATCGCACAAAAAATATAATTCGGTTCGATGCGTTGCGGAGGGATTATTCTTTGGTTGGCTCAAAAACGGATTTCACAGGACAGGAATCAGATATGAATGGAGATGTGAGAACTGTCCTGCGTTTGTTGGTATTGCGTCATTTTTGATGTATTGCAGGGTTTTGAGATGAGTTGTCCGTATTTTAAACTCCTACTTCCACTTAAATTATTTCCTATCATTTCTCCAATTGAGCAAAAAGAACCTACCGATGGGTCGGGGAGGAATTTCTTGTGTGCTTGTAATTTCTTGTCTAGTTTTCCTTTACTTGTACCTGAACTTATGATGGCATGATTTTTGTATATTTTACATGAATCAAAATTTTTCATATCTAAAATTATTTCACTGTTTAATGCACTTCCAACTAATCCTGCATCTGCCCCTCTTGCTGTAACTGATGTTTTGAATTTCTTTGCAATTTTTATTGTATTTATGACATCCTTTTCTTTTTTTGGTGCAACTATGACTTTTGGAATTATTTGATATGAGCTTGAATCCGCTGAATAATATTTTTTAAAATTTTCCTGATAAAGTACTTTGCCTTGGATTATTGCTTGGAGTGTTTGTATGATTGATTTTTTCATATGATGAATCTAAATTTTGATTCTGTAATAATCCCATCTTTCAGGATCAAACTGCATTACAAATTCTGCTTGTTCTTTGTCTATTCTTGATTTGATAACCTCACGTAGTGCAAAACTTGTCAGATACTGATATTTCATAGAATGTGCTTGCATTATGAACATATGTCGCATTTCACTTCCTCCTTTTAGTCCCCAATAACCCATTTTCAATGCTAGTGGTTCTAAAAATACTGTATTTCCTAAACCATAATTTTCATCTCTAATCTCTTCTCTTAGATTGTAACTCTCAAGCGGACCTCCTTTTGAAAATCCTACAATCTCTCCATTTTTGTTATTTCGTCTAAGTGTATTGATGATTACTTTTGGATCTTTAATTGATTTTACAAATTCTTCTTTTTCAAATTGTAATGGAGTTGGCAATTCTAAAAATATTTCATATAATGATTTGATAAAATTTTCATCCTCTCTTGTTTTCATATTTTCTATTGTTGGGACTAGTTTTAGATTTTCATAAGCATAATCTGCTTGAATAGTAATTTCTTGCTGTCTAATTTTCATAAATGATAATACTGTATCAAAAAAGTTCTTCCTCATTTCTTTTGGAAGTACTTTGAGAACCTCTTTTGCCATGTCTGTTTCTTTGTTTAATAATTCTTCAAAATATGCTACTGCACTTCTTACAATTAGTGATGGTCTCCATGCAAGTGCATGGGCATTCATTTTTGCCATCTCCATTGCTTTTCCAAATCCTCCTAATGCATAACCGCTAATTCTATCTACTACTGATAGATACCATCCTATTTCCATTATGTGCTGTTGATATTTTTGATCATTTTTTGCCTTGTCTGATTTTTCAAAACATTTTTTGATTTCTGATTCTGCATTTTTTTTGAGTTCTCCACTCCAAGGATATGTTGTTCGTAAAATCAACACTTTGATTATTTCCATATCTGCATTTGCAGTTTTAATTAATTGACTAAGTTTTTTATCAGTTGAGATAAATTTCAATACGCTTTCTTCGTGTGGTTTATCTACATTTTTTTCAGGATCAAAATCATGAAACAAAGCTGAAATGTATATATACTTTATGTCTTCTTTTGATAATTGTATTTTTTTTTGTTTTGCAGCTAATAATGAAACATATGTTACTTCTAGTTCGTGATTGACGTTGTGGTATCCGTAATATTCTGTTCCTAGTCCTTGACTTTCAAACAAATCAATAGTATGATCTAGCATTTCAATATAGCAATCATCATCTAATTCGTTTTGTACCATCAAACTTATGATTTCATTTCTCATCGAGTGGGTATTTGCAAACTGCTGCAATACACATCGATCATAATTGTTGTTTTTAAAGGTGATCTATTGTATTTCTAAAAACTGTCTTGATTTTTGCATGAATTTTTTATCATAACCTGTAATTTTATAACCCATATTGTAAAATAGCCTTTCTGAAATTAACTAACTTGATTGCAAACATCTGAATATTATATAACTTATCCTAAAACAGATCATTTAGTAAATTATTCATGACAATGCAGATCCAAGAAAACATTGTTGAAGAATTTTTCATGATTCATAAAGAAATCTCAGATGCTCAATGGAGTACTACTATTACGCCGCAATTACCAGAACCTGCCAAAACAGGACGTCCGAGATGTGATGATGGGACGACAACCAATGGAGTTTTGTTTGCGTTAGCTACCGGATGCAGACGGGCAGACATGCCAGACAGGTGTGGCTCAAAACCCGCCGCACATCTGCGGTTTCGGGAACTGCGGCAAAAAGGCATCTGGAAGAGGATTCTGTCAGGACTGATCAAATCCGCACACAGGCAAGGAAGGAAGGACTGACCTGCAAAAAATTTCAATTGGTTCATCACCAATTGCCGCCAAAAAGGGGGCAACGTAACAGGATATGACGGATTCAGGAAGATTCCAGGCACGAAGGCTCATGTCGTAGTGCATAAGGCGGGACTGCCGATCTCAGCTGGGACCAGTCCCGCAAATGAGCATGACAGTGCGAAATTCATTGACGTGTTGGAAGACATTTCAGAACTGGCAGGTGATGATTTGGGACGTGCGATTGCTTCTGCATATGCAGACAAGGACTATGATGCAAAATGCATCAGAGACTACCTGAGATGTCATGGAACTGACTGTTGCACCCCGTACAAAAGGAGCTCAAGGAAAATCGCACAAAACAGGAACCAAAAGCATCATGGCAAGACAAGATTTGTAGCGGAGCGGTTCCTTGCATGGCTCAAGTGCGGGTTTCACAGGACGGCAGCAAGATACGAAAAGAACTGTGAGAATTATTTGGGGTTTGCATATCTGGCATGCGTCATGATGTATTGGAGGGTTTTAGGATGAGTTGACTATCTGATCTGCTTTTGGAATAGATCTTTTCTAAAAACGTCTCTTGTGTGATTCTGTCTGAAACATAGTCTAATGCCATTAAAAATCAAATGTGCGGCACCTTAAAGGTATTTTTCCCATTAACCTGTAGTAGACAACAGTAATCTGATAAATAAAATGTATTTTTCTTTCCTGTTATCTCTGTAATTTATTTTAGAGCACGATCTATAAAGCTTGTGGACAATTTGTTCATCTAAGGATTTGCAGTTGTTATTGCACCCTGTGCTGCTGAGCCTACAAGGGTAGCATATTTTGCAAGAGCGCCTGATGTGTAGTTTGCTTCAGGTTTTTCCCATTCTTGTCTTCGTTTTGATATTTCATCTTCTGATACATGAAGATCAATAACTGTTGTTTCAGTGTCGATTGTAATTTCATCTCCAGTTTTTACTAATGCAATTGGACCTCCTACATATGCCTCTGGTGCAACATGCCCTACCATGAATCCTCTGGTCCCTCCTGAGAATCTCCCATCTGTAACCATTGCAACTTTTTTACCTAAACCTTGACCCACAAGTGCAGCAGTAGTTGCCAACATCTCCCTCATTCCGGGACCCCCTTTTGGACCTTCATATCTAATTACTACTACGTCTCCCTCATCTATTTCTCCTTTAGAGACTGCATCAAATGCAAATTCTTCTCTGTCAAACACTTTGGCTTTACCGGTAAATTTTGTCATTTCAACTCCTGCAGTTTTAATTACAGCCCCTTCTGGAGCAAGACTTCCTTTGAGCACTGCTGCAGTTCCAACAGAATGTATTGGGTTCTCAATTGGTCTGATAATTGATTGCTCTGGTTCAGGAATAGATATTGTATCAAGATTTTGCTTAATTGTTTTACCGGTAACTGTGATACAATCTCCGTTTAGCAATCCTTTATCAGATAATTTCTTTAATACAAATGGAATTCCTCCTATTTTGTCTAAACTATTCATTACATAATTTCCACCAGGCTTCATATCTGCAATGTGTGGTGTTTTTTTTCTAATTCTTTCAAAATCATCATAAGTTAATTTTATTCGAGATTCATTTGCCATTGATAACAAATGCAAAATTCCATTTGTTGAGCCACCTACTGCATTTAACATAACAATTGAATTCTCAAATGCCTCATATGTCATAATATCTCTAGGTTTGATGTTTAATTCTAGTAGTTTTGAACATGCAACACCTGTATCATAGACCATTTTATTTCGACGTTCATCTTCTGCTGGTGGGCTTGCACTTCCTGGCAATGCTAATCCAATTGCTTCTGAAACTGATGCCATTGTATTTGCAGTAAACATTCCTCCACATGATCCTGAATTTGGACATGCGGTATTTTCTATATTTTTTAACATATCTAAAGAAATTTGTCCTGCATCATATGCTCCTACTGCTTCATAAACATCTACAACTGTGAGTTCTCTTCCATCAAGAATTCCTGGCATAATAGTTCCACCGTAAACAAAAACTGATGGCAAGTTTAGTCTGGCCATTGCCATCATTGTGCCTGGTAAACTCTTGTCACATCCTGCAATTCCCACAATTCCATCATATTGGTGTGCTCTTACCATCAACTCAATTGAATCTGCGATAACCTCACGAGAAATTAATGATGATTTCATTCCTTCATGACCCATGGCGATTCCATCACTTACTGCAATTGTAGAAAATATTCTTGGAGTTGCTCCATTTTCTGCAACTCCTTTTTTTGCCTCTTCTGCTAATGTTGGCAATAAAATGTTGCAAGGAGTTGCCTCATTTCCAGTATGACAAACTCCAATGAATGGTTTACTGAGATCGTTATCATCTAGTCCCATAGCTTTGTACATTGCTCTGTGAGGAGAACGTGCTGTCCCACCCACTACATTCTGGCTAGATATTTCCATAACAAATCAAATTTAGATTGCTATAATTTAGACTTTCGTCAGATTGTCAATGCTGCCATTTTAGGCATGAATTGTCTCTTAAAACTTAATTCAGATTATAATACATTAGAACAGATTGGTTTGTTTTAGATGTGATGGAAAAGGGCAATACAAAAATGAGTTTGGGATCATGGAAAAATGTGAATCTTGTCAGAGAAAGGATATGACTTTTGAGAAAGTGGATGCTGAATCAGATTCAAACGAAGAAGGCCACTAAATTTTTAATATTTACATTGAGTTTAAATTGCAAAAATTTGGAATTAATTTATGGAGCAAAAAGCATTGGAATGTCCTGTTTGTAAAAGTAGCAAAGCAGAGATAGCAGGTGAGAATGTGAAATTAAGTGGGAGATTTGAAGATAAAGAATTTCTTACTACTGAATTGACTGTTCTAAGATGTAGTAAATGTGGCTATTACATGTTGTTTGATAAAATGGCTCAATTTACAACAAAAGATGGGGAGTAATCTTATTTGGCTAGTGGTTGATTATCTAACTGATCTAGATATGCTTCTATTTCTTCATCAGTTTCTCCACCAAATATGATTAACAGTTTATCATCCTCCATAATTTCATAATCTCTAATATCCTCTACCTGTTCTCTGTTAATGAAGAATTTTAGTGCGTAGTCCTCATCTGTACAAAATCGTTTACCATCAGGAAATACATAACATTCATCAGTTAATTCAATTCTTAAAGAATCAAACAGATATTCTAGTTCCACTCCTGTAGCATGTTTGTGAATTGTTGAACCATCATTATTTTCAAAATGAATCCAAGGTGATTGAATTTGAAAAGCTGGTCCTGAAAATCCAAATGTATCGCCGAAAATCTTTACTAAAATTCCGGCATGAGCGTGATCACTGTACAGCGCACCTGCATTTTCTGGTCCGCCTGGTGCACTTTCATCCATGGTTACAAATATGAAAGCTGAATAACCTACAATTGCTGTAATAACTCCTAAAACTCCAATTGCAATTAGAGTTTGTTTTCTTTTTTCTGCTGAATGTTTTGAAGCATAATTTTCACGTTTTTGTTCACGATCTCTTCTTTCTTTTCGGCCCATGAGTGCTCAAACTTTGAAATTTACCCTAATTAACCATTCGTTAGTTGTGCCGATATCTGTTTTTTCCACAAACTTGGAAAGAAGCAATAAATAAAATTAGAAATTTTGAATGTTATGAATTGTATTTTTTGCGATATACTAAATGGCAATCATGATGGACATATTCTATATGAAGATGATTCCCATATTGCGTTTTTAGATAAATATCCTATTGATGTAGGACATAGTTTAGTAATTCCCAGAAATCATCATGAAAAAATTACAGATATGGTTCCTGAAGATGTTGGCCGTATATTTTCTATTGTTCCAAAGATTGCAAAAGCAATTTTAGATGCTACTGGCGCTGATGCGTTTAGTTTAGGCCAAAATAATGGCAAGGCTGCAAAACAAATCATCCCCCATGTACATGTACACATTATCCCTAGATACAATAGTAAAGGAACTATTTGGACAAAACGTCAAATCCCAAGTGATGAGGAGTTGGCAAAACTTGCAAAAAGCATTCGTGATGTTATTACTTAGAGTGTCCCGGATTATATCTCAAGATTGCACCAGCTTTTCCTAGACTTGCAAGCATATTTCCATGCTCTGCACTACCTGAAATAACTTCTAACTGAGAACCTGTCTTTGCTGCGAGTAATTCTAGGTAATCTACAATATCTTGTTCGTTTGCTTCAACTTCCATTGCTTTGCATTCTGGGCATGGACTGTTAGAATATTCTGTCTTTTTTGGAATTACTTGTGGTCTTTCTACAATATCTTCTTGCATGTGTTGACAGCGTTTACATTTTCCTTCTACTCTGTGAAGATTTGTGTTATCTGTTATGATTAGAGTTTGCACAACATTGTTTTTTAGATATTCTATAATTTCTTGTAATCCATAAGCTCCTTTCCCAGTTTGTGTGTTTATTTCTCTGAACAAATCTTCTACAAGTTTTTTCTCTTCTACCATTCTAAAATCTCCTAAAACATCTGAAGATTTTGAAAACGCTTCCCTAATTCCTTCAGCTCCTGAATATGATGCATCAATTGTGTTTATGATCATATTTTGTAATCTGTATTCTAGATAATTCCCATTGATGAAATCCTCTTTTGTAGGGCCAGGACCTGAAATCACTAATCCCTTGATTGGATAAATGTCAATAAAATATTCTCTTGTTGTCTCTGCAATCCTATTGTAATAATATGTCAACTCCATCTCTCTGAGTTTTTGGAATCTTTTTGCAGATTGTCCTCCTTGCCTGTGTTTTCCTGCAACTCCTGATCCTGTTTGTGATAACACTTCGATTTTATCACCGTGTAATAACCCCCAACCTGCATCTTTTGCATCAATAGCTAAAAATCCAATTAGGTTGTCATCTTTTAGCATGTCTTTCAGAATGTCAACATGGAAATGATCATCACATCTGTACAAATATTGATTCAAATCTTTTGGAGGATCAATTTCCCATACTGTTACCACTTCACTTCCTAATGGCCCTCCTCCTTCTGGCGGTAATGCTCCACAAAACATTACTAGACCTTTTTCTGGTGTTTTTTTGTATAATTTTAATCGCTGAACAACTTTACCTAGTGAATCAACTACGTGTGATCTTGTAAGATCAGATTTGATATTATCTGCTGTTCCCTGTTCTTGTTGAAGTGAACTGATAATCTCATGAAGCTGTTTTCCTTTAGGGATGTATACGGTAATAAGTTCTGTCCCCCTTCCTGATTTTTTTGATAATTCTTCAAGGGTTTTTCTAATTTTGTAAATTTGAACTGAATCATGCTTTTCTATATCTATTTTTTTCATTTACGTTTTCCCCAGATCATGCGAATATTAATTTTGATTAGCATATTTTCCATTTTAACTTAATTCATCAAATGTTTTTAGAAATACTTCTAGAGGTTGATTTCCTGTAATTTTGATTATTTTTTGATCATTAAATACCAAAAAAGACGGTGTTGCATCAATTCCTATGCTCTGTCCAAATTCATAAAGCATACTTGCTCTTTTTTGATATTTTTGCTCATCAAGACATTTGTTAAATTCTTCAATGTCTAAATCGACTGTTATTGCAAATGTATCTAATGATTCTCTTGTAATCCATCCTGTTCTTTCTCCTTTCCAGTTTTTGTACATTTCATCATGATATTGCCAATATCTGTCTTGATCATCTGCACAATAAGATGCCTCTACTGCTAATATTGAATCAGGACCATTAAGTGGAAAATCTTTGAAAAATAATTTAACTTTATCTGTTTCAATAAAATCATTTTTGATAACATTCAATGTATCTTGATGGAATTTGTAACAAAATGTACATTGGTAATCCCCCCACTCTAAAATAGTAATTGGTGCATCAGATATACCAAGTACTGGAGACCCACCTTCTATCAACTTTGATGCTGTTAGTAATTTGGAATCTTTTTCTGATTCAGGATAAACTGCTAAAGACAATCCAACGATGATGCCGATTATCACAGGTATCGCTAAAAGATATAATTTCATGATTTTTTTGTCACATGTTTCTAGTAAATAGGTTCTCTAATTAGTAGCCAAAGTCCATAACGCAGAATTTTTTGCAGAAATTTCTGCAACAAATGGATCATTTGATGAGGATATTATTATTACATCTCCTTCTTCTGATTCTAAGTTTTCTTTGATGTACTGTTTTGTTTTTGTATCATTTTCAAAACAATCAGTGCCTATTCCTGGAAATGTGAATTTGTTTTCATGAAACAATATTGTAGTGCATCCTGAAGAGCCATACATTATTGCATAATCTCTTTGCTCTACCCCTGATTTTATTGCAAAACTATAATTTTTTAAAATTATTGCATGGTTATTTTTCCCTTGAATTAATTTACATTTTTTTATAGTACATTCTTTTGGAATGACTTTTTGAATTTGTTTAGTGAATTTTTTTCCTTTTTCTGTTAGAAAACTGCCTGATTTTGTAGATTCTATTATTTTAGCTTCTTTTAGGTGTGAAATGAGTGTTTTAACAGCACCTTCACCTAGGCGAATTTCCTTTCCAAAAGTTGCCCTACTTACGAATTGATCCTCTGACAATAATTGAAGTGCTTTGAAAACATGTGGGATGCTAAATGTCAATACCTTGCTTGATCCTTTTCTAGATACAATGTTTTGTAAAATTTGAATAGTTTTTTTCATATCTTTTAGTCTTTTTTCCTCTTTATTAATTGGATAAATTATCCAAGATCTTAAATACATTCAGATGTCGATGACCAACATGTCTGACACAAGACAAATCAATGTATCGAAAACTGGTGTATCAAAATTAGCAATTATTGCACTAGCTATGATCTTTGCAGTTGGATTATTTGTTGTATCTTTTGATCAAGGACACATCTTTAGCTTAGCTTATGGTGAGTCTGCATTCACTGATCTATATCTGCACGAACTTACTCACGATATGAGACACGCAGCAGGCTTCCCTTGTCATTAGGGTAAACTGTCATGAAAACTTCTATTTTTATCATAATTGTTTTACTTTCAGGTGCGTTTGCAGGTTTCATTCATGGTTCTGTTAATTTTGCAATTGTAGAACCCTATCTTGATCATGCAATTGAAATTGAAAATCAAAACATCTTTGCTTCTGGTGAATCTGAAGATACTCCGGAATTTCAAGCAGAATATGAGGCGTATCGAATCTGGCAAAAGAGTGGCCAAGTACTTGCAGGAATAATTTTAGGAATTTCTATGGGGGCGTTATTTGGAATTGTTTATGCTTTGTCTCGAAATGTATTGCCTGGAAACAATAATGTCAAAAAAACACTTGTTTTAGCCGGAATTATGTGGCTTACATTATATTTAATTCCATCTCTCAAGTATCCTGCAAATCCTCCAACTGTAGGGGAAGGTGAAACCATAGTCCTAAGAACAATATTGTATCTTTCTTTTATTGCAATTTCAGGAATTGGCGCCTTTGGTTTCTACAAACTATCAAAGAAATTTCAAAATAACAAAAAACTTGTATCTTTAATTGGTTATGGCGTTTTTATTTCAGTTGTTTTCTTTGTAATGCCAGAAAATCCTGATGAGATCACCGCTCCTATGAATTTAGTAAATGAATTTAGACTAATGTCTGTTCTTGGAGTAACGTCTTTTTGGATTTCAGTGGGATTTATCCTAGGACTTTTTTGGAATAAATTTAATCCAAACAAAGAAATTTTTCCTCCCTATACTTAGACATCCCAAGTCTATAGAATGAGAATATTGCCATGTCGTTTAAATAGACAAACAGTATTTTTGATATTTGCATGTCAAGACGATTAACATTGCCACAGTTGAAAAAATATGACGTTACTCAAAAAGTTATAGAAACATTAGCAGATTCTGAATCTAGATCTATTTTATTTTCCATTATAAAAAAAGGACATACTGCAGCGGATCTTTCTGATAAATTAAAAATTCCCCTTAGTTCTGTTTACAAAAAATTAGCAGATCTTGAAGAACTTACATTAATTGAGATTGAACAGTGGATGTTATCTGACAAAGGTAGAAAATACAAGGTTTATAGAAGTCGAATAAGTAAAGCTGATGTCTCTATCAGAAAACCTGAACCTGTTCTAACACTAGTGCCAAACAAATAGCCTCATGTCCAAACCAAACATAATTCAATTATCTGAATTTGATATTACTCAAAGAATAATTGAATCTCTAAGCAGTGTTTGCACTAGAGCCGTATTGTTTGCGGTGAAAAATGAATCAAAAGATGCCACTCAAATTTCTGATGAACTCAAAATTTCTATTTCAACTGTTTACAAAACCCTGTCTAATTTGGAAGATCTTACACTTGTAGAAGTTGACAAATACGTTATTTCCTCAGAGGGTAAAAAAATAAAACGATACCGAAGTAGGATTGGCAAAGTTGAGATTACTTTTGATAATCTAGAACCTAGTCTTAATCTATACCCAAATACTGTTAATCCTAAATCTGATCATCAAGACTAGACTCTTGTTTATTCTCATTCTATAGACTTGGAATGAGGATCTGGAATGAAAGCCTGCTTTAAATAATTAGATTCTACTAAGATTTTCAGTAAATCATGAAACAAAAAACTACTCTAGTATTAGTTGCTACAATTATAGCATCTGGTATGATGACACCACCTTTGGTTCATAACGCTCAAGCAGAAAGTTTGATTCCAGATTGGATTAAAAATAATGCTGGATGGTGGGCTGAAGGTACTATAGACGATGAATCTTTTCTAAGTGGAATTGAATTTCTAATTGAAAATGATGTCATCAATGTTTCATCTGAATCCAAATCTATTGATGTGGATACTATCACAATAGGATTTATTCCAGTTGAAAAAGCCGATGAACTAACACCAAAAGCTAAAGCTTTAGAAAATTTTCTTGAAAATGAACTTGGAATTGATATTGAGATAGTTGTACCAACAAACTATGAGACCATTATTGAAGGAATGAGATTTGGTCACATTGATGCTGCCTTTATGGATACAGGTCCCGGATGGATAACTCATCAGAGAACTGGTGCAGAAGCTGTATTGGCAGAATTAGTTGCAGGAAAAGTAAATTACCAGGCAACAGTTTGGACTTTGGCTGACAATGATTCAATTCATACATTAGAAGACACTGTTGGCAAAAAAGTTGCATTTACTAGCATTACTGGATCATCTGGTTTTGTAAGACCTATGGGAACCTTGGTTACTGAGGGCCATGTTACAATAGAAGGTGATGACATTGTCGCATTGGAATATGCATTAGCTAAGAACTTTGAAAGTTATACTTTCACTGGAGGATACAAGGCAGCTTTACAATTATTGTTAAGTAAAAATGTAGATGTTGCATTTGGTTCAGATATTGCTCCTAAAAAGTATCTAGAGTTAGAAGATCAAGCAAAATTACGTCCAGTTACAACAATTGGACCAGTACCATCACACGTGTTTATGGTGAATCCTGATATGTCAGAGCCTACCAAAACAGCACTTGTGGATTCTCTCATAAAATTGAACTATGATGAGAATAACTCCATATTGATGGATCTTTATGGTGCTGAGGCACTAGTTCCAACAACAACTACTATGCATATTGGCGAATTTGGAACCTTTATTGATGCATTAACTGGCCTTGATCAACTAATCCTTGACAAATACAACAAGAGCAAATAAAAACTGGAAATCTGGAAATGAAGCAAATTCAGATGACCACTACGCCCTCTTTTTCATTAATTTCTACAAAGAAAATAATCCAAATGAGTGATGTTTGGACATCATATGATTCTAAAAATTTTGCGTTAGAAAAAATCAACATGTCAATAGATAGAGGTACAAACTACGCTATAGTGGGACAATCAGGTTCTGGAAAATCAACTTTACTCAAATTAATGAATGGGATGATGATTCCAAGTAAAGGTACTATCAAAGTAGATTATATTCGTCCTAACATAAATGACAAAAAATTCAAACATATGATGCATACAATTGGTTACATCCCTCAAAGTCTTGGTTTGATCAAAAATGTTTCTGTTCTTGAAAATATTCTAGTTGGTGCACTTCCTAGACTCAACAAGTTTCAATCATTGTTTAAACAGTTTCCAGAACATGAAATTAAAGAAGCTAGAAAAATTCTCAAATTAGTAGGTCTATCTGAAAAAGAAGATAGAAAAGCACACATGTTAAGTGGTGGTGAAAAAAGAAGGGTATCTATTGCTCGTGCATTAATGCAAAAACCTACAATTTTGTTAGCTGATGAAATTGTTTCAGAATTAGATCATGTTACTGCACGTGAAATAATGGATTTGATCAAAGATGCTCAAGAAAGAATGAATCTTACTGCAATTATGGTTCATCACGATATGCAATTGGCATTAGAGTATGCAAACAGAGTGGCAGTCATCAAAGAAGGGCAAAAAATTCTAGAAATTGGAGTTGAGGGGGACACTATAGTTGATTTTCAAACAGGGGATATGACTACGGAAGAGATTATGGAGATGTATTCTGATGACTCCAAAAAATAACATGATAATTGGAATTATTGTTGCTTTGCTAATAGCTGCATCCTACAATGTAGAGGCCAATCCGTTAGAATTTGCTGAAGGATTGCCTAATCTTGGAATAATAATTCAGGAAATATTTATTTTAGAATCATTAATCGAGGATCTCAAATATTTGCCAACTGCATTTTGGGCCATGTTTGAAACATTACAAATGGCATTTATTGGAACTGTAATTGGTGTAGTAATTGCACTTCCCCTTAGTATGTTAGCTGCAAGGAACCTTAACAACAAATTTGTTTATGCGCCAATTAGGGCGCTACTTGCAACAATTCGTACATTTCCATCTATTCTATGGGCTCTTTTGTTTGTAATTATGGTGGGATTGGGGCCATTTGCAGGAGTTTTGGCTATTATCATGTACACTATTGGATTTGTTACAAAATTACAATACGAGTCAATTGAAACTATTGATTCTGATCCTATGGATGCTGTAAGTTCTATCGGAGTTTCAAAATCCCAGTTAATTCGCTATGTGGTAATTCCAGAATCTGCATCCCATCTTTTAGGTCAAATGCTATACATGTTTGATTACAATGTACGACAAACCAGCATTCTTGGAATTGTTGGTGCCGGCGGAATTGGATTTTTCATTATTCAGTATATCAAATTCTTCGAATATGGAAAGGCTGCAATGTTCATGTTGGTCGTACTAGTTACTGTGTTGATAATTGATTGGGCAAGTGTCAAGATTCGAGACAAGTATATTGTCAAATCTCAACACGGTATGGAAGTGGCTTCCAAATAATATTTGAAAAAATTATTTTTAGGTTGTAATTTTATCTAATTGTTTAGATTTTGTTGCAGTTTTTATTTCTCTTGCTATTCTTTTACCCATACTCATAGGCTCATTAAACAACAATGAGTAATAAGGTGATCCATCCATGTAGATGTTTGTTCCTGCAACAATTCTTGCTGAAAATTCAAATGATGTGAATTTTGCATTTTCATCATACACACCTTCAATACAAAATGGGCCATTCATTCCAGGAGACACCATTCTTTTTGCAGCATCTACAAAATTTCCCCCCATAGCATACACTTCATCTAACAAAGATTCACGCAATACAAGTGGGCTATTTCCAATAACATTGAATGATGGAACTTTGTTTGATTTTAGTTGTTGTTCTGATGGGATTCTAGCAAGACCTTCGACATCTGATTCATGTCGTTGATCAACTCCAAAGAATTCTAATTCTTCAGTTAATGGAGAATAAAAGAATTGCAAATATGCCAAAACGCCTGCTGCGTATTCTTGAATGTATAGTGTTTCATCTTTTGAAATTATTCCTTCAGAAATTAACTGGTCTCTTTTTTTATTGTAATCATCTTCATTTGCTGCCATAAAGTATCCTTTTCCACCAGCTGCACCTTGTCTTTTCACAATTACAAGTTTGTCGATGTCTTTTGGATTTGATATGGGAGTTGGAATTGGAAGTTTAGATTCTCTCATGAGTTTTTCTTTCATCCCTCTGTCTGATTCCCATCGTAGAATCCATTTATTTCCAAAAATAGGAGTTTTAATAGATTCTATTTCTTCAGAACTCATTTGTGCAATCAATGTACCGTGTGGAATTAACACAGCATCATTTTGTTCTAAGGTTGATTGACATTTAGAGTCTAAAACTTCCTTGAATTTATCTACAATAATTAATTCATCAATAAATGGAAATCTTTTGTATAATTTCTCACGTTTTTTTTCACATACTAGTATTGTTTTGAGTCCTTCATCTTTTGCACCCTTTAAAACCTGTAAAGAGCAATGAGATCCTAATGTCGCTATTGCAGTCATGTGATATTTTTGGTCATATTTTGTGCTTTATGAACTATGTGAGGATGTCACGTACTGAAATATCTCATCTATCAATTCTACACTTAATTCTGATTTTAGTTCCTCTGGGATCACCTTTAAAACAAAATCATACATGGTTGTATTTTTAGGAAGTTCATCTCGTTCTTGTAATAATGAATATACTGCAATTCCATTTGAAATAATTGAGATTGTTTTTTCTTTGTTAGTTAAGACCATGTTGTTGCTGAGATATGGTTCTAATTTAATGTAAATTTAATTTTAAAGATCATATGATCGATTTAGGAACAGAATAGTTTTGGAATATTTGAATTGATTGGGAGGATTCATTGAGAATGTTTAATTCTGTGGAAATGTTGTGGCCGCCTGCCTCTACTAGTGTTTGTTCTGCATGAAACCCTACGTAAACTGCAACAATTATGATAAATGCAATTACGATTCCAATTAGAATACCCAACTTATTTTGTTGTGGAATTATTGGTGGCTATAAGCATTATGAAAATTATGGAATTAGTGCACTATTTTGTATAAAAATTAATTACACCGTGAAATATGGAATAAAGTAAATTATGATTGAAACTGAATTAGGAACATTACGACGATCTCATTGTTCTAATGAAATTACCCCATCTATGGACGGTGCAGAGGTAACTGTCATGGGGTGGGTTTTGACAATAAGAGGTCATGGCAACATTAGTTTTGCTACAATTAGAGATAAAATTGGAGACATTCCAATCGTAGCCAAAAAAGGGGATTGTGAAGATGAAATTCGTGAAAAAATATCCTCATTAAAACCTCATTCTTCCATATCTATTACTGGAAAAGTAAAATCTTCTGAAAAATCACCTGCAGGATTTGAAATAATTCCTACAGAACTTAGAGTGTTTTCAGAAGTTGAGAAAGTGCCTCCTTTTGAACCTATTGCTAAAACTGTAAAAAATATAGATACACGATTAGAGGTAAGGCCTATTGACCTTAGACGTAAAGTACTACAGCATATTTTCAATTCGCGTAGTTTAGTTTTAAAATCAATTAGAGATTATTTTAACACTCAAAATTTTACTGAAATTAATACTCCTAAGATGATTGCAACAGCTACAGAAGGAGGCGCTGCACTATTTCCAATTTTCTATTATAACAAAGAAGCATTTTTGGCACAAAGCCCGCAATTGTACAAAGAACAGCTTACAATGAGTTTTGAAAAAGTATTTGAAATTGCACCAATTTTTAGAGCTGAACCATCAAGAACAAATCGCCACTTGGCAGAATCCATCTCAATTGATCTTGAAGAAGCATTTGTAGATTATAATGATGTGATGAATAGGATAGAAGAAATTATTAAAATTTCAATCAATACTGTAAATGATTATGTAAAAGAAAACTCAGATGTTGAATTTACAGTTCCTGCAATTCCTGAAACTATTCCTCGATATTCATATGATGATCTAGTAGATAAAATGCAAAAAGCAGAAGCTAAAACTGAGTGGGGCGATGATTTGTATCCATCTAATCTTAAAAAAATAGGTTTGGAGGGTTTTTACTTTATTACGGATTGGCCACTTGGCCCAAAACCATTTTACGTAAAGGATAGTAAAGCAAATCCAAAAATTTCTGAATCTTTTGATTTGATGTTTGGGGATTTAGAATTATCTTCAGGTAGTACCAGAATTGAAAAACGAGATGAATTATCTGAAAGAATGAAAAACAAAGGAATGAACACAGATACATTTGAGCACCATCTCGGTGCATTTGATTATGGCGTGCCTCCTCATGCTGGATGTGGTATTGGCCTTGAACGGCTAATTATGGCTCTTACAGGCACAGAAAATATTCGAGATGTAACATTTTATCCAAGAGATGTTGACCGCCTAACGCCGTAAGTTTGGGTGTCTTTTTCACATTCATTGATTATTTTTGAACTAAAGTTTAGCGATTATTTGTTGGTTTTGGGTTTGAATCCTTGCAGTTCCATATACTATTCTGTGTTGTTTTTAATTCCCTCATGGAGAATTGTCATTTTGGTTTAATTCTTTAATTTTATAGAAACAGGTCTGCTCCCATCGGGTTTTGTCATATTGGTTAAACACTCGCTACTTTTGATTATTCACTAAATTCTTGCACTTAAGAACACATGCTTTTTTTTGGACTAGTGGTTTTTTACAACAATCACACATTAATTATTTTGTTTGACGAGTAAGTTTACAATGAGTACATAATTCGTTGTTTTTAGTAGAATACGATAAACCACAATTTGAACAAGTGATAAAATCTTCCATGTTCATTTTTTAATCATCTAATACTTCTCAATCTCTAGTAGAATGTTCTCATCGTGCCACGTGACTTGCTCTAAATTATCGAAATTTTTCCGTATGTTTTTCTGAAATATGTTGATGGATTCATCAAATGTGTCTCCGTCATAAAGATCAAAAGTAGAATAATGCTTATTTTTAGCCTGATGAACTAGCCTATCCAAAGTAAAATTTCTAGCATGTCTAAATACTCTAGTAGACTTGACATTCATTTCTGCATTTTCAACATATTCTTTTAATTCATTTAACTCATACAGACGATCTTCCATATCTCCAAATGATGGAAAATATTTTCCCCATATGCTTTTTTCATTTTGGCTTCTCAATCTAGTGTAAATAAACAAGTGTCCATCATCTTTTAGACTTCCATGCACTTCAGAGAAAAATTTTTCAAGATCAAAATGGTGTATGGCATTAAATGTCATAATATAATCCATGGAATCATTTTCTAAAGGCAGTTTGCTAGCATCTCCAGCTCGTGCACAAAAATTTGTAAATTTATTTTCTGTCAAATATTTTTCCAAATATTCGATCATGTTTTCATTGTAATCGATACAATGAAGATAACAATTTTTGATAGATTTTAAAATTTCTAAGGAATAACGTCCATCCCCACAACCAATATCTGCAATAACTATTTCAGATTTTTTGTCAAGAAGATTCTTTATGTATTTTATATGATCAACGTCAGTCGTTCTCAATTCTTTATAATTTGAAGCAATTTTTGAAAAATGATTCTTTGATTTTTGTTTAGTAACAACAAGTTCTCGCGCTAAATTCATTAAAACAACAAACCTAGAAGGACTCGAGAGGATTTAGCTTTCAATTGAACAGTATTCCAAAAAATCATTCTAATCTAATTGAAACTCTTTGTCCTATAAACTAGATGTAATGAATTTCTGTTTTGCAATGTTTTCGTGCCTGTCTCATTTGAAAATTGCAATATCTTTCATGTTAATTTTTTTGCACCAATACGCCGGTCTATATAACAGAACAAATGTGTAATGTATGTTTAAAAAAATAATTGAAAAACTAAAGTTTGGTTCTTGTAAACCAAAAGCAGAAGAGGATGTAAATGCATCCAAAGAATTTGAAAAAAAGAAGTCAGAGGATGCAGAAAAATAAATGGCCTATCGTTGTAAACACTGTAGTTTTAGATGGGATGTATCAGAGGATAATTATCAAAAATTATCGCTCCATGAAAAAACTCATCAAAAGAAGGTTTTAGCCTAAATGCTGACTTGCAATAAATGCTATAATGGTCATCATGATCAATGCATGGGAAAAGCTGGAATGTTTGATTGCGGTTGCGAGTGTTTTAAAAAATAAAGTATGTGAAATAATGCCCGGATATTTGGGAGATAAAAAAATAATGGTTGTGCATCATCTTGCCAATAAACAAAATGAATGTGATATTTACAATATAGAAAAGTCTGAAAAACAATATTTCACTCCTGATTTATTAGAAAATGCAATCACACTGGGTTTTAGTCCATGCAAATGGTGTAATTAAAAAAGGAAGAATAATGTTAGATACAAGATTTTGTTTGGTTTGTAAAAATTCTGTAGATAAAAACATGGAACTTTGTAGATTGCAACGTAACTCTTTTAGCTTAGTACATGCCAACATGATTCATGCCAGCTGACAAATCATGGAAACAATACGATGAATCCCTCATTAGCAGAGGAACTTGCCTGACAGACGTATCTTTTTTGAAAAAACAAAAACAGGAATTGGAAAAAATGAACAGAAATAAAACCGGTGTCCCATACAGATGCACGGACTCACAAATCGGTTTTCTTACGGGACTGTATATCGGGTTTGGTACCGCCTGCAGAACTGCTCAGGAGTATGCAGGGGACCCTCTGAGGTTGTGAAGATCCCTGAGATTCGTTTCACGCAAACCAGAAGAAGGATACTACGGCTGCGGCCAGAAATCAGCAATCTGAATCTGGAGGATGCTGTTAATGTGGCCTTTGACTCTTCAGGACTGTCTGTCACAAACAACGGAACCTATCTGGAGCACAAATGGAAGAGGCAGGGACGCGAATATGTCAAACTGCACGTATCAGCTGATCTGAAATCAGAAAAGATCGTATCCTACAAGACAACGTACGGGAACGGTTCTGATACGAAGCAGTTTGTTCCCTTGCTTGAGGATGCAAAGAGACACTGCACCGTGATAAAATCCGCTCACGCAGGCAAGGCATATGACGATCAAAATAATTTTGAGTGCTGTGAGACAAACAAGACAGCCCCTGCAAACAGAACAAAGAAAGACGCCGTGCCGCACATGACAAGGTCCAAACTGAGAAGAAAAGGGATTTTGCATGTCAGCAAACACGGTTTTGATGAATGGAAAAGGCCCAAGGATGCGGGAAAAGGCGGATAGTTGAGATTGTTAACTGATCCTAAAACAGATCATCTAGTAAATCATTCATGATAATACAGATCTAAGAATAACATTGCTGAAACATTTTTCATGATTCATAAAGAAATCTCAGATGCTCAATGGAGTACTACCATTTCACCGCAATTACCAAAACCTGCAAAAACAGGACGTCCGAGATGTGATGATGGGACGACAATCAATGGAGTTCTGTTTGTGCTAACTGCCGGATGCAGACGGGCAGACATGCCGATAAGTACGGCTCAAAACCCGCTGCACATCTGCGGTTTCGGGAACTGCGACAAAAAGGCATCTGGAGAAAGATTCTGTCAGGACTGATCAAGTCCGCACACAGGCAAGCAAGCAAGGAAGGATTGACCTGCAAAAAATTTCAATTGATTCATCATCAATTGCTACCAAAAAAGGGGCAACGTAACAGGATATGACGGATTCAGGAAGATTCCAGGCACGAGGATTCATCTCGCAGCGGATGAGACGGGACTGCCGATCTCAGATGGGACCAGTCCCGCAAATGAGCATGACAGTGCGAAATTCATTGACGTGCTGGAAGACATTTCAGAATTGGCAGGTGATAATTTGGGACGTGCAATTGTCTCTGCATATGCAGGTAAGGGCTATGATGCAAAATGCATCAGAGACTATCTGAGATGTCATGGAATCAACTGCCGCATTTATACAAAAGAAACTCAAGGAAAATCGCACAAAACAGGAATCAAAAGCATTACGGCAAGACAAGGTTTGTCGTGGAACGATTCTTCGCATGGCCCAAGTGCGGGTTTCACAGAACAGCAGCAAGATACGAAAGAAACTGTGAGAATTATTTGGGGTTTGCATATCTGGCATGCGTCATGATGTATTGGAGGATTTAGGATGAGTTGACTATTTCCTCGAAACAAAGTAGTGTAAAAGATTTTGAAATTAATAGTCGAATGGAGTAATTTCATCGTTTTTTTGGAACAGTTTCCATATTTCTTCTTTGGAAATCTTTTTCTCACTAAAAGCCTTCATGTAATACAATAAGTTTACTGCAGATATTCTGAAGCCTTTGATCTTTGACTATTCAACCACCCTATCAAATCCGTTGAAATTGGAAAACTTTCTTCCGTAGACATATCCAAAAAATACGAACTTTTTATCTTCTGAAATTTTTTTGGCCTCTTTGATGTAGTCTTTCATTATTCCTACCTTGTCATTACTACATGCAAATCCCTTGCCTGCTTTACAATCAATTAGCCCTGCTTCTGAGCCTGATGTAAGATATCCATCTAAAAACCCGTTCTGGTCTCCCGACAGTGCTATCTTTTTTTGATGGTCAACACTGAATCCAAATTTTTTAAATATTTTGTTTGTAGTTGTTTCAAACTCTTTCCACCTGTTTCCATCTCCTGCTATCATGAGAAATTCTTTTTCAAATGCATCATAGTCTATCTTAATGAATTCCGGATATTTTGAAATGATTTTACTAATCTCCTTGACGGAATAATATGTTGTCTCTCTAACTCTTTTTATCAACTTATTCAGCTCAATTCTATCAGGCGCTTCTCCAATAATCTCTGCTATTGCATCCTGTATTTTTCTAATCTTTGTTTGATCTTTTGTTACGGGCGTACTTGTTTTTGTACTGGCTTTCCTTCTTCCTGGAAGAATTCCGTATTTTTCAACAAAAAACTTCCTGTCTTGATTATCATATGTATCAAGAAGTTTAAAATTTTCGTCAAACAATTTTATTTTATTTTTCCAAACTTCTACATAGTCCGGTTCAATGTATATCCTATGAATCACTCCAATTTTCTCAGAAGTGATTCCTAGAAGAAATTCCATGTGATTTTTGAAAGTACCTGCCAAATCTTCTATATATTTTTTATATAATTTTTTATCATGGCCTTCTTTGTATTTCTCTCTATGTGATTCATAGTCTATCTCTGTTTCCTCTTCCCTGGATGATTTTATTTTTTTAGCAACTGTATCAAGTTCTTTGTCGGATGTCACTGGTAAAACAAAATAAGCAATTTCTTGTATCGTGATATATTCTATTTTCAATAACAATTTCACTAGGAATCTGTATGGAAAAATTCTAAAACGCTCATCTACTTTCTGACTGAAATGCTCCTGCGTCCTGTTTGGATACTGAAACGTTAAAATCTGTTTCTCCATCATTGATAACGCAAGTCTTCCTCCTTTGGCCACTACCCTTCCAACTTGAGTAAACCTAACTACCTTATCCTTGTCTTCATAACACAGACCAAAAATTTTCAATAGAGTCATCCAAGTTCTGTGTCCTCCGCTGTCAGCACGAGTCATGCCAGAGGTTCTTATTCCTTCCTCTGCAAGTCTTTTTCCAAATTCGTTCTGTAATTCCCTTGTATTTTCGTGCCCGTCAAAAATTTCTTTCATTAGTTGAGTGGCATCAATAATACTTCCAATTTGTCGTGTTGCTCTACTAGTTTGCCAAAGTTTGTGCCCGGCCATAGGATCGATTAACCTGGGATGTTAATAGACATGATCTTAATCGATATTGTTTAGGTGATATGAAAATAACCTGCAACCTTTTTTGCACCTGTATACAATAGAAACAATTGATTATAAACAAGAGGTTTGAAACTACAAGAGAGGTTATGGCAGATTATCTTACGGTTGTTGACCTATTCTCAGGTCCTGGAGGACTATCAAGAGGTTTTGAAGATGCACGTAATCATAATTTTAGATTCAAGACAATAGTTGCAAACGATATCAATGAATCTGCTGGAAAAACATACCAGAAAAACCACAAGGGAACCGAGTTTGTTCTTGGAAGTATTTCAGATGAAGAAACTAAGAAAAAAATTATTGCTTATGTAAAAAAAATCAATGGAAAGTCCTCTGTTGATCTTGTAATTGGCGGTCCACCATGCAAAGGATTCTCTCTTGCAAACAAGATGACAAGAGATATGACAAATCCGATGAATCATCTGATGTTTCACTATTTTGAAATGGTCAAACGATTGGATCCTGCAGCTTTTGTAATGGAAAATGTTCCAGGCATACTTGCAATGGAAGGAGGCAAAATTGTTAGTTCGCTTATTAAAAAATTCAAAAGTCTGGGATATCACAATACAAACTACATGTTGCTAAATGCCGCAGACTATGGAGCTCCACAAATGAGAAAACGCACATTCATTGTAGGATCAAAGAGTGAAATCCCAATTGATCCTCCAAAAAGGACACACGGTTCAAAAGATGACTTGAAAAATAATTCAAAACTTCTGCCTCACGTTAATTTGATTGAAGCAATTGATGACCTTCCATCAATTCGAATTGGAAGCATCACGTCAAACACTGATAAGTATTATTCAAAGCCAAACTATTTCCAAGCTGAAATGAGGAAAAAATCATCTAGCGTAAATGATCACGTGGTGACAAAAAACACTCCTATCGTAATTGAACGTATCAAATCCGTGCCTGCAGGAGGCAACTGGGAGAACATTCCAAGAAAACTCATGCAGGTTGACGGAAAATATTCTGGAATTGAAAAAGCTCACAGCATGATCTACAAGAGACTGCGCAAAAATGAACCTGCAATCACAATTACAAACTTTAGAAAAGGTATGATTATTCACCCTACACAGAATCGATTATTTTCTGTAAGAGAAGCTGCAAGAATCCAAACGTTTCCAGATGACTATGTATTTGAAGGAGGACTGAGTGACAGACAACAGCAAGTAGCTGATGCAGTTCCTGTAATGCTTGCAAAAAAAGTTTCAGAGTCAGTTCTAAAACATCTGCATCAAGTGATCAAGACAGTATCTGTTTAGATACAACATGACAGATATTTTCACTAAGGAAAAAAGAAGCTGGATCATGTCCAGAATAAGATCTAAGAACACAAGCATTGATCTAGCGATGAAAGAAATTCTTGTTTCCCTTAAATTGCAACTTTCAGATGTATCCTAAGGTGTATGGGAACCCTGATTTTGTTTTACACAAGGAAAAGATTACAATCTTTTGCGATGGTGACTTTTGGCATGCTACAGGTACTTTGAGGAAAAAAGCCTTCATCAAAATACTGGAAGAACAAAATTGAGACAAACATGTCAAGAGACAAGAAAATTTCTAGAAAGCTGAGACGTGAGGGATGGTCTGTTTTGAGATTTTGGGAACACGACATCAAAAAGCGAAGCGGCAAGTGTATTAACAAAATAATTGGCAAAGTGTATGAAAGACAGTATTCGGAGTGGTAACCCGGCCCAGACTCGAACTGGGGTCAAAGGCTTCAAAGGTCTCTATGCTTGACTGCTACACTACAGGGCTACAAGAGTAATTCTTAAAGATGTGCTAATGAACGTTACATCAATTCCGGATGTTTACAAATTATTCTGAACTCGCTCTAATGCTGTTTGCCACTTATCAGCGTTCTTAGAGCTAACCTGTTAAATTCCAGCCACTATTTTGTACCCAAATCATTAACATTATATCTCATAAAATATAATCCCAAATATTGACAACAATTATGGTTAATCTTAATAACTTTCAGGCACAAAATATCCAATGTGTAAAAAATTTTTACGTAAAACTACGAGATTATGACGTATTAACGCCCTAGGTGTAAAAAATGGTAACTGAAGAAGAAATAGAACATGTCTCAAGATTAATGAGAATCGACATAGATGATCACAAAGAATACGTGGACAAAGTTCAAAACATGATCAATTATTTTGACATTTTAGATTCAGCAGGGGTTGAATTTGAAGAAATCTCAATGCCTGAAATTCCAATTTCAAATTTACGTGAAGATAAACACATTCCATTTGATGGAAAATTAATTGAAAAGTTAAACCATTACAAAGGAACCTACGTTAGAGCACCAAAGATGTCTTAATGAACTTAAAAATTTCTGCCCTCGAATATGTACAAGAAGTACAAAATGGGAATGTATCTGCAGAAGACTTTACTGCAAAAACCTTAGAAAGAATTCAAAATGTAGATTATAAACTACGCGCATTTTTATCTGTAAATGAGCAAGCAGTAGAGCAAGCAAAAGGAATTGATAAGAAAATAAAATCAGGAGATAAAGTTGGGGCATGTTTTGGAATGCCAATTTCAATTAAAGATAACATGTGTATCAAAAATAATAAAACTACATGTGCATCAAAGATGTTAGAGAATTTTATTGCGCCATATGATGCAACAGTAATTACAAAATTAAAAAAACAAGATGCAGTGTTTATTGGAAAGGTAAATCTTGATGAATTTGCTATGGGATTAACCACAGAATTTAGTGCATTTGGTCCGAGCAGAAACCCTTGGAATATAGAATGTGTTCCGGGGGGATCATCTGGAGGCAGTGCAGTTTCTGTGAGTGCATTTGAATGTGTAGCCTCTTTAGGTTCTGATACTGGTGGTTCTGTTAGAAACCCAGCTAGTTTTTGTTCAACAGTAGGATACAAGCCAACTTATGGTTTGATTAGCAGATATGGCTTAATTTCATATGCCAACAGCATTGAACAAATCGGTCCACTTACAAGAACTGTAAAGGATACAGCTTTTATGCTAAATTTGATTTCAGGATTAGACCCTAATGACAGCACTACAGCAGATAACAAAAATGAGGACTATCTTTCAGAGATTGATTCAGGCATAGAAGGTAAGAAAATAGGCATAATCAAAGAAATGATTGGTGATGGAACAGATCCTGCAGTATTATCTGCAACAAAAGATGCTATTTCAAAATTAGAAGGATTAGGAGCCACATGTGAGGAAATTTCACTAGATATGGTGAAATATTCTGTTGCAGCGTATTACACAATTACTGCAACAGAAGCTGGAAGTAATCTTGCAAGATATGATAATTTACGATATGGGTATGATTTTCCAGTAGAAGGGTATGAATTTGATTCGTACATTGCAAAAGCAAGAAAAAATTTTGGTCCAGAAGTTACAAGAAGAATGATCATTGGAGGATTTGTCCCATCTGCAGGTCATGCTGGAAAATATTTCCTAAAGGCTATGAAAGTAAAAAGTAAACTAACAAAAGAAATCAATGATGCATTTAAGAAATTTGATCTTTTAATTGCACCAACTGTTCCAATACTTCCATTCAAGTTAGGTGAAAAAATTAATGATCCTGTTGCATTATTCTTAGTTGATATCAATACAGTTACTGCAAATCTCACTGGGAAACCTGCAATTTCAATTCCATTTGCAATATCAAATGGATTGCCTATAGGAATTCAATTGTTTGCAAACTCTATGCAGGATAAATTATTGCTGCAAGCTGCACATGCGTTAGAAAAAACCGTCACATTACCGGAGGTGCCAATTTGACAAAGATTGGATTGGAAATTCACTGCCAATTGACAAATCTAGCAAGTAAATTATTTTGTTCATGTAAGGCAAACTATAGGGAGTTTGAAATTAATGAAAATATTTGTCCTGTTTGTATGGGATTGCCTGGAAGTTTACCTAGACTAAATCAAGAAGCTGTAAAAAAAGCAACTATTATTGCAATGGCATTAAACTGTAGTACTCCTGATAAAATTGCATTTTTTAGAAAAAATTATTTTTATCCAGATTTGCCAAAAAATTTTCAGATTACACAACTAAACATCTACGGCGATACCAGTGTAGGAGGCAAAGGATCCGTTATGGTGGAAGACAAAAAAATCAATATTACTCGAATCCAACTAGAAGAGGATCCTGGGAGGCTCATTTATGAGGGAAGTTCATCAAAAAACCAGATTACTCTAGTTGATTACAATCGTGCAGGCACGCCTTTAGTTGAAATTGTTACTGAACCTGATTTTGAGAGCCCTAAGCAAGTTAGAGAGTTTTTGAATATTTTGTCAGATTTACTTGAAAACCTAGGGGTATCGGATCCAAGTTTAGATGGTGCAATGAGGGCAGATGCAAATGTTTCAATTGAAGGTGGAAAAAAAGTCGAAGTAAAAAATATTGGTTCTTTTCATGATTTAGAAAAAGCAGTGCATTTTGAGATAACAAGACAAAATAGTTTACATTCTAGAGATATCCAAACAGTACAAGAAACACGCCATTGGGATGATAAACGAAAAATTACTGTGTCATCACGTTCAAAAGAAGAAGATTTAGATTATAGGTATTTTCTGGAAGGGGACATTCCTTGGGTTCAAATTAATTCTGAAATTCAAGAGAAATTAAAAACAGAAATGCCTGAAAGTGTTAGTTCCAAAAAAGAAAAATACATTACAATATACAATATACCCATACAGGTTGCAGAGGTATTATCTTCTGATAAATTTTACTCAGATTTGTTTGGAAAAGCACATACAGAAGATAATGCTAAAGAAATTGCAAATATCATCACTACAGATTTAATGGGATTAGTCGATACACGAGAAAAAAGAGAAACATCAAAAATTACTGCATCGCATTTAAAAGATTTGGCAGATGCCATTCAGTCTGGAAAAATATCTAGAAACTCTGCCAAAAAGGCATTATATGAAATTGTAAAAACTGGAAAAGGATTATCTCAAGTAATAACTGAATTAGATCTTGGAAATGTCTCTGATGAAACAGAATTAATTAAAATTATTCAAGAGGTAATTGCAAGTGAGCCTCAAGCAGTAGAACAAGCAAAATCCAACCCTCAAACAATTAATTATTTAGTTGGAAAAGTAATGCAAAAAACAAAAGGAAAAGCAGATCCTACACTGACATTAGATTTGTTAAAAAAACAGATAGGGTAATCATGGTGGAACTTTCTCTAGAGGGTATAGAATTTGTTAAAATTCTTGCAACATCAGATGCCACAATTTTACAGGCAGGCATGAATGAAGCCACCAAAACTAGATTGGATGATCAGATATGCGTCATTTTAAGAGAATACTACCGTGAAAACACCGTGAATTTACAAACAGGTTGGACTGAGAAATTCATCAAATCAGGAATTACCGAAGAGGATGGAAAAGCAGCTATTGCGTGTGCCAGACGTCTTGGAATAGACATTTCATAAAAAAAATCTTTTTACTCGGATTATCTTTGTAAACATTGAACCTTGTCAAATTTTGAATTTATTCCAAGTGAAAAACAAATTCAAGAATCAAATATTTTTCAATTTATGAAACAATATGGCATATCATCATTAGAAGAATTATCTACAAAAGCTAAAAATGATTTAGAATGGTTTTGGAAAGCAGTGGATAAAGATATTGGAATTGTATGGAGTACCCCCTATACAAAAATTCTTGAAATGTCTAAAGGAATTGCATGGGCTAAATGGTTTGTTGATGGGAAAACAAACATTTACACATCTTCAGTTGAAAAATTTGCAAAAATGAATCCACAGAAAATAGCATATTATTTTGAATCAGAAGATGGACAGACCTCAAAAACATCCTACTCTGAGTTAAATTCAAAAGTATCAAAACTTGCAAATGGTCTAAAATCATTCGGAGTGCAAAAGGGGGACGTAATTGCAATATATCTTCCTATGATTGAAGAGGCAATAGTTGCAATTCTTGCGGCGGCAAAAATAGGCGCCACTCAAACAGTTGTTTTTTCTGGATATAGTTCAGAGTCATTACATGTAAGACTACAAGACTGTAATGCAAAAATTCTATTTGTATCTGATGGATTTCATAGGAAAGGAAAACCAGTATCTCAAAAACAGACCTTGGAAATTGCAATCAAAGACACATTAATTGAAAAAACAATCATAGTTCCTTACAAAGGAATTGACAAATATGAAGAATCTGAAACAATAGTAAACTATGAAAATTTAATGAGATCTCAAAGTGATCGATGTGATACTGAAATTATGAATTCTGAAGATCCTTTGTTCATTTTATACACTTCAGGTACAACTGGGCATCCTAAAGGGGTCATCCATACGCATGGAGGGTTTTCAGTTTTTGCAGGACATCAGGCAGCATATCTTATTGATACGCATGAAAATGATACTCTGTTTTGGCCTGCTGATATAGGTTGGATTACAGGATTAGTGTGGAATGTTTATGGCCTTTTGATAATCGGGGCAAGTGCTGTAATTTATGACGGTGCACTGGATTTTCCAAATTTAGATAGAGTTTGGAAAATGTTGCAAAATTACCAATCCACAATTTTTGGCATATCGCCTACCGCAGTAAGATTATTTAAAAAAAATAATGTTGAACCGTTAAACTCGTATTCACTGGATAAAATAAAAAACATTCCGACTACTGGAGAACCACTTGATGAGGATTCTTGGTGGTGGTTGTTTGAAAAAGTTGGTAATAAAAAAATTCCAATCATGAATTTGTCTGGAGGTACTGAAATTGGAGGAGCGATGTTATCAGTATTTCCGGGAATGAAATTAAATCCATCTACTGTTGGGGTTCCAGTACCTGGAATGAATTTAGATATTTTTGATGATGATGGAAAGTCAGTACAAAAACAAAATGGATATCTGGTAATTAAATCGCCTTGGCCTGCAATGACTAGAGGGTTACTAAATGATGATAAAAGGTATTTGGAGACATATTGGTCTAGATTTGAAAATATTTGGTTTCATGGAGATTATGTTTATGCGGATAAAAATAATCTATGGTATATGCAAGGAAGAACAGATGATGTGGTTAATGTTTCAGGTCACAGAATGAGTACTGCTGAAATAGAACATGCTATAATTTCACACCCCAAAATATCTGATGCAGCATCTATTTCAATTTCAGATGAAATTACAGGAGAGGCAATAGTTGTATTTTTTGTATCAAATTCAGAATCAGATTCAAATATGCAATCAGAACTTTCAGATTATGTTTCTGAAAAAATTGGAAAAGTTGCAAAACCAAAATACTTGTTTCAACTATCAGATTTACCTAAGACCAGAACAGGTAAAATCATGCGCAGATTGTTAAAATCAAAATTATTGGGAAAGGATTTAGGAGATGTGTCTCCTCTTGAAAATTCAAAAATTTTAGATGAGATTCAAAAATTAGGTTGAAAAAATTCACCTTTTTGATATTTTCCATTTCACGCTTTATGTCTTAATTTAATCATCATAATGCCCAGTATTGAGATTTGTAGTTGATCAGCAAGTAGAAGACATAGAGATGCCCGAAAATCTAAAATTAAACACATTTTTACAGGAATTTCACTCAGATTGCCCTCATCCTGAGTGTACTTTTGGATTCTATGGATTTGCATTTGGCCAATCTCCATTCCCAGTACCAAAAATGATTCAAGAAGCATTGATCAAAAATGTCAACAAAGGGGAATATGCAGCAGTTCCAGGGATTCCAGAATTACGTCGTGCCATTTCAAAATACAATAAACATTACTTTGGAATGGATGTTGCTCCAGAAAGAATCTATGTAGGACCTGGAACAAAAGAATTGATTTTTAATCTCTTAGAAATATTACATGGAACTGTAATTTTGCCAACTCCTGCATGGTTAGGGTATTTGCCACAAATCAGATTCTTACAAAAAAATTACCACATGTTGCCAACTCGTGCAAATAAAAAAATATCTCCAACAGATTTGAAAAAATTAGCATTACGATTACAAGACAGACAGAAAATATTGATCTTAAACAATCCACATAATCCTACAGGGTTGTTATATGATAAACTAGAACTAGAAGAAATTGCAGATGCATGTAGAGAACAAAACATTGCAGTTATTTCTGATGAGATTTATGCACAAACCACTTATGATTTTTCTAAATTTGTAAGCATGGGAAAAATTTATCCTGAAGGGACATTTGTTACAAACGGCTTATCAAAATCACATGCAGCAGGAGGATACAGATTAGGTTACGTAATTTTTCCACAACATGCAGTAGATCTAAAAGCTCAATTCAAAAAAATACTTGCTACAGAATATACTGCAGTATCAACACCAATACAACATGCCGCAGTAGCAGGATTTGAAATAAGCAAAGAGATGGATGAATATTTTGAAGTTACTCGAAGTATTCATCAAATAATGGGCGAATACACACATCATGCATTATCTAGAATTGACGGAATTAAAACAGCTAAACCTGATGCTACGTTTTACCTTCTAGCTGATTTTAATGCATTTGCAGATGAATTACAAAAAGCAAAAATCAATACGTCTCAAAAATTATCTGAATCATTAATTGTACATCCTTATCACGCAGCTATTGTAGGGGGGGATAGTCTTGTTTTAGAAAGAACCGATTTTAGCGCACGAATTGCATATGTGGATTATGATGGAGCACAAGTCTATCAAAAATATCTAGATAGTAAGCCTAAATCTAGTTCTGAGAGATTAGAATTTGTTAAAAATAATGCCCCCAAAGTAGCATCCGGAATTCAAATGATCGAGCAATTCTTTGAAGACCTTAGAAAAAATAACCTAGATAAATTACAAACCATGCAAAGCACCATGGCAACTACAAGTTAACTTAATTTTGATTTTATTTTTTCATATTCTTCTAGTGTAATTTCTCCCTTAGCTAATCTAGTTTGAAGAATTTCTTTAGGATTTGCCCCCATTATCGGGGTGATGAATTTTTTTCTAAGCATATCACGATTAATTGAAATTTGTCTAGAATTACTATCTACATTTCGTTTAACACCATCAACTCGTCTCAAAACCCTGCAATACATCAAAAATGATGCGATACCAACAAACGCAGGACAGTTCTCACATCTCCTTTCACATCTGATTCCTGTCCTGTGAAATCCGTTTTTGAGCCAGCCAAAGAATAATCCCTCCGTAGCGCATCGAACCGAATCATATTTTTTGTGTGATTTGTTCTCTCCGATGATTTGCCATTCTTTCTAAGTGGGATACGTGCGATTGGATTTCTATTTTTCAAATAGTCTCTAATGGCCGTGCTGCCATATCCTCCCCTGTCAGCATAAACTGAGGCAATCTGTTTGATGGTGCCATCATCATCCATAAATTCCGAAATGTCTTCCATGACATCTGCAGACTTTGCACTGTCATGAACGTTTGCAGGGCTGGTCCTGACTGAGATTGGAAATCCGTTCTGCCCTACGGCAACGCGAGTCCTTGCGCCTGAAATCTTCCTGAATCCGTCATATCCTGTTACGCTGCCCCCTTTTTGGCAGGGATTGTCGGGGAGTCAACTGATATCCAACTCATTCTAAAACCGATCATTTTGTAAATTATTCATGACAATACAGATCTAACAATAACATCTTTGATTTTTTTCCATGATTCATAAAGAAATGTCAGATTCCCAATGGAATACAATTGTAAAACACCTACATGACAGCACAAAATTCATTGATACTATGGAAAACATTTCGGAATTTGTAGATAACAGCCTGATGCAGACAACTATCTCTGCATATGCTGATAAGGGCACGATGCGAAACAAATTAGGAATTATCTCAGATGCTGCGAAATTGACTGTTGCATTCCATACAAAAAGAACTCAAAGAGCATTGCACAAAACAGGAGTCAAAAACATCATGGCAAAACAAGGTTTGTCGTTGAGAGATTCTTCGCATGGCTCAAGTGTGGCTTTCACAGAACGGCAGTAAGATACGAAAAGAACTGTGATAATTATTTGGGATTTGTATACCTGGCATCAATCATGATGTATTGGAGGGTTTTAGGATAAGTTGTAGATAAGACGGCCAGATTTTAACGGGGTATTTTTTCCTTAACCATGACTGATGGTTAACGCATCAGGTGAGATTGGACTGGATGGGCGATCTTAACGGGGCATGGCAGTCTGATGATTTTTGTGAAAAATAGGGGTTCTACCTGAACCTAAGTAATTTTTGTCTTAGATCAGGATTTGTGTTTTCTGTATCCATTGCATGATTCCAGGTGTTGGCCACATACATTACTCTTCCAAAATCACCTGTATGTCCTTCATGTTGGCCAAACAATCCAAACTTTAGATAATCATACTGAGACTTGGGCATAACTAATCCTAATTTTTAATCAGTTTCTCAAACTATTCAAATGAAAAAAGCCAAGGATCCTTGCAATGTCATTTCATTGCAGCATGAATGTAAAAATCCCCAGCAAGATTCTATCAGAGTCATTTCTCATTGGCGTTTTGTATCTGGTCAGAACATTGTCTCTGTATGAGGAGATATTCAGACCTGGCAGACCGTATGCCTGTTCAACTATCTGATGGTGCAATTATTCATCATAAAATCTCGGATGAGAATTCCAGGCAACAACACACTTCATTATTTTTTATCAATCAAATGCAACGATGACAGATTGTTCAAGGTCTGCAGACTGACTCAAATCCCAGGCAGGCGTACTGTTGACAGGCGATTTCAGAACCTGCCCGTTGGGGACATCATCGGGACGATGGGAAACCTGTTCGTATCAGAAGGAATGGTTGATGACACGTCTGCATCAGTGGACAGTTTTCTACTAAAAGCAGATGGCCCTGCATGGCACAAATCCGACATGAAGAATAATCGTTTGCCAATTTCAGGAATCGATACGGATGCAAGATGGGGATGATCCTCCAAATCAAGGGGTTGGATATTCGGGTATGAACTGCGCATGAGTCGCAGCGCCGGCAAGTTGATTGTTCCGTTGCCCGCCGGTGCCAGTACTGCAAACATTCGTGATGGCAGGACGTTTGATGCATTGATAGAATCACTTTCAGGAATCATACGAAATATTTTGGCAGATCCTGCATACGATGATTCCAAACTGCATGATTCGTGCGGCAAAAAACATCTGAGGTTGTCACTCCGATAAGACATGCCCGCGTACGCCCCCGGAAAGGATCAATCTTGTGGAATTTTACGACTCTGCGATCGGTCAGGAGTTGCATGCGGGTAGAAGAACCTCAATTGAACCGCTCTTTGAGATATTCAAAGACGCGCTTGGCATCAGAGCAGTTCCCGTAAGGGGATTATGCAGTGTGAAATCATCTGTGCTGATCTGCGTTTTGGCGTATCAGTTGGCAGCGTATTACAATTGCATGATTGGTGCAGAGAATCATCCAAGAATTGTAAAGAGAATGCTTTGCTGTTGAATGATTTTAGACTTTATTTTTGTAAACCATTATGCCCAAGTCTCAATCATACTGTTTGCCATTACTCCAAATATCATAGTAATTGACATCACCATTACTTTGGATGTAAAACTTTTCAATATCTTTAGTCCGTTTCCAAATCTTTTCACGAAGGTCATCATAATCTTCATCAATGGTTGGATGGTCTTCATCTGCAAACGTTAGTTCATACTTTACAACACAATTTCTTAGTTCAGTACGTTCAACAGATTCAAGATTGTTACCACCTTCAAACATGTAACCGTTTAGTTCTCCACCATTAATGTCAATCTTAGACTGTCTAAACAATATCAGAGTTGGAGGTTCGTCACAGGTAGATGAAGTACGTTTAGCATAAGCCTTTGGAAAAAAGAAGGACATTGTCTCTATACATCATTTGATTCTAACTCAACACCAGAGGTAGAGTTTGTGGTTTTTGTATCATCAAGTAAATTACTATGATACTTTAATTCCTCGTGCATGATATAATCCTTAAGTCCAGATCGTTCTTCTTCAGATAGTGGTCTGTTGGTATCCATCTCAAGTTGGTTTAAAATACGTTCAAGTTTTTGATCATGTTTTTCTTGCATACGTTGTACATCATTGTAGGTATAGTTATCATTCATATCAAATACCATTTGATTGGCATCAGCTCTGAGGTCTTTGATTAAAATGTCATATTGGTCACCTTCTGATGCGTCAAGTGGAATTGATGACATTCCAACTGATAATGCAATTACTACTGGTGCCAGCAATAGAAGTTTCTTATTTGTCATTTCTGAAATGATTTATGGCTAGGATATAAAGTTAAAGATCAAAAAATATGATCGCCTTCAGATGCGCCCTAATGACACTGCACCACCAACCAACAAAATAGAATAATCAACTCATCTCAAAACCCTGCAATACATCAAAAATGACGCAATACTGACAAACGCAAGATAGTTTTCACATCTGACTCTTGTTCTGTGAAATCCGTTTTTGAGCCAGCCAAAGAATCCCTCCGCAACGCATCGAACCGAATCATATTTTTTGTGCGATTTGTTCTCCGATGACTTGCCATTCCTTCTAAACGGAATACGTGCAATTGGATTTCTATTTTTCAAATAGCTTCTAATGGCCGTACTGTCATATCCTCCCCTGTCAGCATAAACTGAGGCAATCTGTTTGATGGTGCCATCATCATCCATAAATTCCGAAATGTCTTCCATGACATCTGCAGACTTTGCACTGTCATGAACGTTTGCAGGACTGGTCCTGATTGAGATTGGAAACCCGTTCTGCCCTACGGCAACGCGAGTCCTTGCGCCTGAAATCCTCCTGAATCCGTCATATCCTGTTACGCTGCCCCCTTTTTGGCAGGGATTGTAGAGGAGTCAACGGATATCATCTTTTGCAGGCTGGTTTTTCCTTGCTTGTGAGCTGTTCTGGTTAAACCGGACAGGATCCTCTTCCAGACTCCTTTTTGCTGCCAGGAGTTCAGTCTTCTGTCTGCAGCAGAATCATCACCATATTTTGTTGGCATCTCGCTCCACCTGCATCCGGATATCAAGACGCAGATGATTGTTCCGTTGTTGATTCTTCTGCCATCATCTCTTGGCCTGCCCGTCTTGGCAGGTTTTGGAATGTGTGGCTTTATCATGTCCCATTGTTTGTTTGTCAGTCAATTCCTGAAATTGCATGAAAATTAGTCATGTTCGGCAATTGTTAGATCAGGATGATCGTAAAAAATTCATTAAGTAATCAGTTTTGAGATGAGTTGGAAATACGTTTTTTAATTTAAGAGCCGCGTAGTATTCATCTGGTTTTATTATACGTAAAAGTTAAATGTAAAATTTTAATTTTTTATAAAATCTACACATTTCACATATGTTTTTGTGCAACAGATCACTTGTGCTTTTTTCTAATTTGCTGTACAACCATTGGTAAAAATGCACCAACATCAGATACAATTCCCAACGCTTGCCATGTTCCACGATCCATAAGTTTGGTAACTGTTGGTTGACTGATATCTACAACAATCACTTTAACATTAGCGGGAAGCATGTTTCCTGTTGCTATAGAATGAAGCATGGTTGAAATCATGATTACCATACTTGCATCTTTTAGAACTTTTTTGTATTCACGTTGTGCTTGAGCAATATCTGTAATAACATCTGGCAGTGGACCGTCATCCCTAATAGAGCCTGCCAATACAAATGGAACTTTATTTTTTACACATTCATACATAATTCCTTTTGTCAATTTCTTGGTTTTTACCATATTTGCAACAGAACCTGCTTTGAAAACAGCGTTAATTGTATCCATATGATTTCTATGTCCATGATATGCCAAAGTTGCATCATGGACATTCATTCCAAGTGAGGTGCCAAGAGTAGCATATTCAATATCATGAACTGCAAGAGCATTACCTGCCAATATGCCATCAACATACCCAGATTTAATTAATTCAGATACTGCGTCATCCGCACCTGTATGTACAATTGCAGGCCCCCCTACAATCACTATTTTACCCCCATTCTTTTTTGTATTGTAGATATCTTCAGCTACTTTTTTTGCAATGTGTTGAGTTGGCCGTTCACTAGAACTTGAGCTTCCCATGAATTCAAAGACATCGACTCCTTCTCGTGGACGTTCAGGTGGGGTGATCTTTATTCCTTCTTCTCCAACAATTATGGCATCACCTTTCTTTACATCGCGTACAGGAACACAAAATGCTTTGTCTCCTTTTACCACAATACATTTGTCCATCATAGTGTTTTCAACTTGTATCCATTTTCCTTTGTGAAAAACTTGGGTGTGATTATTTGTTGTACTGTAAAAATTATCTGGCATTACATAATTTTTTGGTGATTTTTTTAATGCTATTGATTTTTGAAGTTTTGATACTGCTCCTTCACGATAAACAGTTTCTAAGAGTTCATCAAGATGTTTTTGAGTTTTGCCTGTTACAAGTAATCGTGCATAAGATTGATCTTTTTTTCTTTTGCCAATAGATATGTCCTGGACTTGAAATTCTCCTTTAAGATCCATTATTTTGTCAAAGATCTTAGTTAAAATCAAAGAGTCAATCAAATGACCACGTACTTCAATCTCTTCGGAAAATTTACTCATTTTATTACTGTTTACAGCATGATAACTAAAGGCTTACTCTTCACTTTTCTGCATTTTTATTTAATATATTGGCAAATTCACGTCTAAAATTAAATAAAATACCTATTATGGAAAAATCCGTTTTCATAGAACTCATTTAACCAATGTTTTTAGAATTAATCAAAAAATGAGTAAAATCATCATCATAGTTGTGAAGATAAAATTCTTAAAACTTCAAATATACAAGATCAGAAAAAGATCCTATGAATTTTTTCATAAGTTTTGATTCTAAAGATTCTCAACTGGCTTATACGTTACGAGATAAATTAATAGAAAAGAGTATTGAAGGTTGTCTTTTTGATTTAGATCAAAAATATGATTCTACACTTTACAACAAAATCACTACCGCCATTAATGATTCTCAAGCACTTGTTGCAATAATTACAAAAGATATGTGTTCTCCATCAGTTCATGAGGAAATAGGATATGCTGTAGCAAACAAAAAATCAGTCATAATTATGTTAGAACAAGATGCAACGGATGGAGCATTATCTCATGAACGAGAAAAAGAAATGTTTACCAAAGATGATTATGAAAATTCCTGTACAAGAGTGTTGAGTTATTTAGAAAAATTACCTAAAACAATCATAAAAACATCTATAACTTATCCTAAAACAGATCATCTAGTAAATCATTCATGACAATGCAGATCCAAGAAAACATTGTTGAAACGTTTTTCATGATTCACAAGGAAATCTCAGACGCTCAATAGAGTACTGCCATTGCACCGCAATCACCAGAACCTGCCAAAACAGGACGTCCGAGACGTGATGACAGGACGACAATCAACGGGGTTCTGTTTGCGTTAGCTACCGGATGCAGACGGGCAGGCATGCCAGACAAGTACGGCTCAAAACCCGCCGCACATCTGCGGTTTCGGGAACTGCGGCAAAAAGGCATCTGGAAAAGGATCCTGTCAGGACTGATCAAATCCGCACACAAGCATGCAAGGAAGGATTGACCTGCAAAAAATTTCAATTGATTCATCATCAATTGCTGCCAAAAAGGGGGCATCGTAACAGGATATGACTGATTCGGGAAGATTCCAGGCACGAGGATTCATGTCGCAGCGGATGAGACGGGACTGCCGATCTCAATCAGGACCAGTCCCGCAAATGAGCATGACGGTACGAAATTCATTGACGTGCTGGGAGACATTTCAGAACTGGCAGGCGATGATTTGGGACGTGCGATTGTCTCTGCATACGCAGACAAGGGTTATGATGCAAAATGCATCAGAGATTATCTGAGATGTCATGGAACTGACTGTTGCATCCCGTACAAAAGGAACTCAAAGAAAATCGCACAAAACAGGAATCAGAAACATCATGTCAAGGCAAGGTCTGTCGCGGAGCGGTTCCTTGCATGGCTCAAGTGCGGGTTTCACAGGACGGCAGTAAGATGCGAAAAGAACCGTGAGAATTATTGGGGGTTTGCATATCTGGCATGCGTCACGATGTATTGGAGGGTTTTAGGATGAGTTGATAAAAATCAAGTTAGTGATCCCCAATATCATAAAGGTTTACGTTTTTGCTTCAGGCTAAATTTTATACTGGAAGTATTACCTTACCTTCGAATTTTGGAATATTGTCACTTACAAATGCTTTTTCTAAATTTTCTTTTTGTTCTTTTGTGACTCCTTGAACAATTGTTTTTGAAGAGCCACTATTATCAACAAGGGCAAGAATATATCCACTATTATCAGTCAAAACAAAACCTGCAGATTCATCCACAAATGCATACAAATTTTCTTCTCCAACTGGCTCCCATACGTTAGATTTAGTATCAATTAGGGCCAATGCAGGCATTGCTTTTCCATTAGTTAGTGTATTGAGGTATTCTCTAGCCTCTGCGACTCTTTTTTGACCTAGTTTTAGAGCAGAAAAATATTGCACAATTTCCAAATAATTCGGCTATTATAAAAACAATGTTGCTACAAAAGATAGTTATAGAATCTGTAATTTTTCATTGTTATGCCTCTAACAAATAATGTGATAATCAAACTAAATGAAATTACTACAATGATTGAAGATAAGTCAAAATTATCAGAATCAGAAGTGGAGGAAATTAAAAAAATATTCAAAACATTAATTGAGAATGACGAAAGATACGATGTTGATGAAATTGAGTTTTGGTTTGAAAATGAAGGGAGTTGGACTGCAAAAGAACCAAGAATGAGAATTACTAATATTTCAAACTACATTCAAGATAAATTCCAACAAACCCTTCATCTAAGAGTCATATCTGATGATGATTGTGGATGTGGATCTTAAGTCTCTAATTGCTCTAATAAACGTCCAACAATTTTTGCATTTTCATTTCTTTCATTCATAATTTCACCAAGACGTTTTTCATTTTTGTTTTCTTGTACAATTAATTGGAAATACTCCTCATCTAAATCATTATTTTCTTGGAGTCTTTTGATTACTTCAAATAAAATTCCAATTACTTGTTTCTGTGCATCAATTAATTCATTTTTACTATTATCAGACATATTCAGTATGTATTTCCAATAATCTTTGTAAATAATTCTTTTAGTTTAGGATCACTAATTTCTTTTTCTACAGATTCAAAAAAAGGCGTTAGTTTTTCTATAGGGTAACCTGATTTTTCATACATTTTAGCTTGAAGTGCCATCTCTAATTTATCAATCTGATGTACAATTTTAGATTCAGGGGAGATGTTTTCTTGATACTCTTTCCAAATTTCCAAATACTGTGATTTGATCAAATCTGGTAAATTTTTAGCTATTTCATCAAAGGCATTATTTTCTAAATCATTTTTTCTTTCTTTGCTTATTTGTTCAGGGGTATAATCTCCGATTTTAGATTCTGCTAAATCATGTAATAAAGTCATTTTAAGAATTCTTTCAGAATTATAATCTCCTAAATCAGCTACAACCATGCCCAGTATAGCCATAGAATAACAGTGATCTGCAACAGATTCGGGTTGTTCTGAAGATAATTTATCTATCCATCCCTGTCTGGGTATATTTTTAAGATTTGCTGCAGTTTCTAAAAAATTCAATATCGTCATACTACATCATTGAAGACATTTCTACTAATGAATTTTCATATTGGTTAGTTTCAAATAATATAATAATTAATTCCAATGTGTAAATTTATGAAGATATACACAAAATCTGGAGATGATGGAAATACAGGATTGCAAGGAAATTTTAGAATGCCAAAATCACATCCAAGAATAACATCCTATGGAACTGTGGATGAAGCAAATGCCGCATTAGGGATCGTATTATCAAACCCATTAGATGAAGACATCGTGAAAATATTAACTGAAATCCAAAATGAATTATTTTTGGTAGGGGCAGACTTGTCAAACCCTAATCTAAATGATGTAAAAAATAGAGTGTCTTTAGAAATGGTTGAAAAATTAGAATCATATATCGACAATTTTGAATCTGAACTTCCAGCATTAACAAATTTTATTTTACCAAGAGGGGACATATCTGCAGCACAATTACATTACGTAAGAACGATTGTAAGAAGAGCAGAAACCCTCACAGTTCAATTAAGTGAAAAAGATGAAATAAATTCAAACTGCATAAAATACCTTAACAGGTTATCCGATCTATTTTTTGTGATGGGACGTCTTATTAATAAAAGAAAAAATCATCAGGATATTCTCTGGAAGATCTAAAAAGACAAACTTTAATGCCTCATCTGAATGAAAATTTTCAAGTGCCGTGGTAGCTCAGCCTGGGAGAGCACTCGGCTGAAGACCGGGCTGTCGCGCGTTCAAATCCCGCCCGCGGCACTGTAAATTTACACAAGCATGTCATTTTTTAGATCTAACACAATGTGAAGATCATCAAAAATCATTTAAAAAAATAGAATTACAATTGATCATCGATCAAAATAGTTAAATTTTCAATGGAATATATTCTACATAATCTTTAAAAACAAGGCGAACTCTTGTTTTTTCGACATTCATGGCTGAAAAAAAAGCAGTAAAGAAAAAAGTAGCTAAAAAAGCAGATACAAAGAAAAAAGCAGATACAAAGAAAAAAGCAGATACAAAGAAAAAAGCAGATACAAAGAAAAAAGCAGATACAAAGAAAAAAGCAGATACAAAGAAAAAAGCAGATACAAAGAAAAAAGCAGATACAAAGAAAACAACTGATAAAGTTAGCAAATCTTCTAAAACTAGTAAAACTACCAAATCAAAAGATAAATCTACAAAATCTAAAAGTAAAAAGAAAAAAGATGAGCCTATAGGCGATGGAGGAATAGTGATAGTAGAAGACGATATTACAATTGATCAAGAAAAGGTTAATGAAGAAAGACGTGCCTATCTTGAAGAAGCAAGGTCTCAAGAAGCAGTAGACTAGGAATCTTTATCAGATTCAACAACATATACTATACATGCGTGCACTATGTTTGATAACTGTAAAACCTGGTAAAGTAGATGCAGTTGTAGGGATATTAAAAAAGAAACGTAAAATCATAAAGCAAGTGATGATTGTTACAGGCAGGGCAGACATTAGTGTATTTTTACAAGGAAATATTGATGAAATCAACAACATGGTAATTGATTTTAAAAAAATCAAAGATATTGTAACAACAGAAACATTGATTGAGGTGGAGGTTAATTTAGGTTGGTAAGGGCAATAATTTTAGTAAAATCTCCTAAAAAACTCATTGCAGCCAGATTACGAAAAGTCACATCAGTATCGGACTCTTTTCCAACAAGTGGCCAATTTGATGCAGTAGCAATAGTAGACGTTGAAGAATTAATACAAATTAAAGAAGTGGCCAATAAAATTCAAAAAATCAATGGTGTTGAGAGAACTGAAACCATGATAGAAGTGGCTAGTAACTAACAAAAATTACAAATTAGATCGATACTCAATTTCCGAGTCAATATGGTTCATCACATAACATAATCTGTAAAATACGTTGATCATACCAGATGCTTTTGAGCATTCATTTTTCATCAAATACTATGCAAGGTTCCAAATCAAGATACAGGTTTACTTTATCTGTTATTGGTTCGTAAAATTTAATCCTGTTTTCATCATCCAAATGTTGACCCACCATATTAACACATTCTTGTATTTGTTCCTCTGAAACAAAACCATTGTTTCTTATTGATTTTGCTATTTTTTCCATACAGAGTGATTTTACATCACTGATAGAATTCAAAGGATAATTCCAGATATCAGGATTTCCATCAGTAAGCAATACAGCATAAACAGAAACTGATAATAAAATAAAAATTGCAATGACTTCAATCAAAAATATCTTCAACTCATCTCAAAACTGATCATTTAGTGAAATTTTTACGATCATCCTGATCTAACAATTGCCGAACATGGCTAATTTTCATGCAATTTCAAGAATTGACTGACTGACAAACAACGGGGCATGATAAAGCCACACATTCCAAAACCTGCCAAGACGGGCAGGCCAAGAGACGATGGCAGAAGAACCATCAGCGGAACAATCATCTGCGTCTTGATATCCGGATGCAGGCGGAGCGAGATGCCAACAAAATACGGTGATGACTCTGCTGCAGACAGAAGACCAGACTCCTGGCAGCAAAAAGGAGTCTGGAAGAGGATCCTATCCGGTTTAACCAGAACAGCTCACAGGCAAGGAAAGTCAGTCTGCAAAAGATGATATCCGTTGGCTCCTCGACAATCCCTGCCAAAAAAAAGGGGGCAGCGTAACAGGATATGGCGGATTCAGGAAGATTTCAGGCGCAAGGACTCGCGTTGCCGTAGGGCAGAACGGGTTTCCAATCTCAGTCAGGACCAGTCCTGTAAATGCTCATGACAGTACAAAGTCTGCAGATGTCATGGAAGACATTTCGGAATTTATGGATGATGATGGCGCCATCAAACAGATTGCCTCAGTTTATGCTGACAGGGGATATGGCAGTACGGCCATTGGAAGCTGTTTGAAAAATAGAAATCCAATCGCACGTATTCCACTTAGAAAGAATGGCAAGTCATCGGAGAGAACAAATCGCACAAGAAATATGATTCGGTTCGATGCGTTGCGGAGGGATTATTCTTTGGCTGGCTCAAAAACGGATTTCACAGGACAGGAATCAGATGTGAAAGGAGATGTGAGAACTGTCCTGCGTTTGTCAGTATTGCGTCATTTTTGATGTATTGCAGGGTTTTGAGATGAGTTGAAAATATGGTTTAGAGAATGCAAAGGCTACATCAGTAGTTGAAAACCTTCACAGAAACAAGATGGATACAAAAGATATGACTGCAGCATGTGTGTTTTTGTCTGAATCTATAGGAAAATCAAAAGCAGTAAAGTCACTTGGAATATCTGCTCAAACACTTAAAAAATATCTTGGATTTGTAGCAGTTCTAGACAAACTAAAGCAGTTTGTTCCAAAGGAATTATCTCGTGATGACGCTACAAAACTATACCAGACCATATCCAATTTATCAAAAGCAGTAAGAATAGCTGAGAAAATCACATCATTGGACCAAAAACTGAGAAAAGAGCATCTAAAGGCATTATCCAGAAGTCCAAAAGCATCACAGATCAAACTATTAAAAATTGCAAAATCCCATATGCTGCAACAAAAAGTACATGTGGAATTACCAAAAGGAATTGCTAAAAAGTTGAAAAAACATGCAAACAAAAACGACATCAATCCAGACGATATGGCAAAGAAGATGCTATCAGATTGGCTGAAAAAAAGATAGCAAGCAAATTAAAATATCAAACATTGGGGGAAATTACAAATGACATGCATTGGGATCTGTAAACGATACAAGGCAAAAAAAGACTATCAAAAGAGTTTTTACGAAATGGGATTCAAGCGATGCTCAACTTGTGAGATCTTTATCAATTGGGAAGGAAACAACTGCCCATGTTGTGGAATGGGATTAAGAACAAAACCCAAAGGTACAGATGGAAGACATAGAATGATTACAGCATTTCAAACTAGAATATAGAGATCAGTTTTAAATGGACTCGTATCAAATCACTCAAAGATTTTACTACAAAAACGATCTAGACATTACAGAAATGAAAAACAAGATAAGGCAAGACCGTCAAAAAAGAAAAGAAAATTACGTACAAAAAATGTTATTTCGCTAAATGAAAATTACGAAAACCTAGTTCTAAACCATGATTGAAGTTCAATAACAATTAATTTAAAGAACTTCGGATCATAGTATTTGTGAACGTCAAAAAAGTCGGTAACGTGATTTTGGCTGTTAAAGATCTAGACAAATCCACACAATTTTACAATGAAATCATAGGCCTTCCAATTAAAAACCAAAGAAGGTCTTGGGTTGATTTGGGAACCTCTGGAGCTTTGTTGAGTTTACATCCCGCATCATTAACTGCACAGCATATCGGCAGTTCTATTGAAAATGGAATTACAATAGGATTTCTTGTAGGGGATGTAAAATCTGCAGTTGAAGAATTAAGAGAAAAAGGAGTCACAATTCATCGGGATATTGTTGAAAAAGATGCAGGAAAAAATGCTGTAATTTTGGATCCTGATGAGTATCTAATCTCTTTATTCGAACCAAGCTTTGAAGATAAAGCTCAACAAACTGGCGGATATCAAGGTTTTACACCAGCTTAGATTGTCTTTTTTATTTTAGAAATAATTTTTTCTATATTTTTTTCTTTTCTGTCTATTGAAACATAATAAGTGACATCTTTCTTTTGTAAAAGTAAGATAGTTACTTTTTGATGTTGTAATATGGTATGTTCTAATTTACCAACAGTACTGGAAGTGTCTTTTCTCAAAGACATCAAAGTGGATACTATGAAGAATTCATTTTTTACTTGCTCTGATTTTAACATTGGTTTTAAAGTAGGTTTTACAATTCCAGTTAGAGTTCGTCCGTAAATGTTGATCACACCAGCATATCTAATATTTGTAGATATTTTTAGAATAGTTTGACATTGTTTTCGATATTTGGTTATGGTTTCTTTCCATTTATCTGCAGGAGATTTAACCATAGTTCAAAGTAGTTTTAGAAATTAATAAGGGTTCGTACTATTTTGAAATGTTTATGGGTAAAGAATTTTTTCGGAAACGACAAAACTGAAATACTGTGTGCTGACTGCTGGGATGCTGAAATATCATGACGGTGCTCATCTTATGTAAAAAATGCTTCATGGGTTGCCTGTTAGGAAACAAGCATGACTGTAGATTTGTATGTGCAACTCATCCTAAAACCCTCCAATAAGTCATGACGCATGCCAGATATGCAAACCCCCAATAATTCTCACGGTTCTTTTCGCATCCTACTGCCGTCCTGTGAAACCCGCACTTGAGCCATGCAAGGAACCGCTCCGCGACAGACCTTGCCTTGACATGATGTTTCTGATTCCTGTTTTGTGCGATTTTCTTTGAGTTCCTTTTGTACGGGATGCAACAGTCAGTTCCATGACATCTCAGATAATCTCTGATGCATTTTGCATCATAACCCTTGTCTGCGTATGCAGAGACAATCGCACGTCCCAAATCATCGCCTGCCAGTTCTGAAATGTCTCCCAGCACGTCAATGAATTTCGTACCGTCATGCTCATTTGCGGGACTGGTCCTGATTGAGATCGGCAGTCCCGTCTCATCCGCTGCGACATGAATCCTCGTGCCTGGAATCTTCCCGAATCAGTCATATCCTGTTACGATGCCCCCTTTTTGGCAGCAATTGATGATGAATCAATTGAAATTTTTTGCAGGTCAATCCTTCCTTGCATGCTTGTGTGCGGATTTGATCAGTCCTGACAGGATCCTTTTCCAGATGCCTTTTGTCGCAGTTCCCGAAACCGCAGATGTGCGGCGGGTTTTTTGAGCCGTACTTGTCTGGCATGTCTGCCCGTCTGCATCCGGTAGCTAACGCAAACAGAACTCCGTTGATTATCGTCCTGTCATCACGTCTCGGACGTCCTGTTTTGGCAGGTTCTGGTGATTGCGGTGAAATGGCAGTACTCCGTTGGGCATCTGGGATTTCTTTATGAATCATGAAAAATGCTTCAACAACGTTGTTCTTGGATCTGCATTGTCATGAATAATTACTAGATGATCTGTTTTAGGATAAGTTAATAATCATGCAAAATATTAATCCCACAAAAATAAAAATCAGAAACAACCCGTTAATCAGACTAATGAAAGCACTAAGCAGAATAAGAATTTGGAGATTCGGATTTGGTGAAATACTTATCATACTTGGCTTGATATCTATCCTAGACAGATTCATCAACTGATTTTCTTATTAGACTGACAATCTCATTTTTTTCTATGGGCGAACTACCAAAAAACGGAGATACCGTAATCGACAGCTGTCTTAACTGTGAAAACCTGTTTGAAGATGCACAAAAACTAAACGAGTGGATACTCTATGATCCTGATGATGGGGGATACGGATCCCATTTCAAACTGACTGCCAAGGTGGGAAGACTTGAAAAATGACAGAACCGCTAGCAGAAACAATAACCCATTTTTTGATGATGTGGATTTGGAAAAGTTCAAGGATAAAAACTACAAAAAAGAATTTCTAGACAACATTGAAAAAAACAAAGAGAAACAGGAAATCAATAGACATTACATTTACACAGATTTTGAATATTAGAAATTAAATTTTAACAGATCGATTAATTTTATTTAGAATTAGATTCGGATTCTAGTTTTTTCTTGAGTTCTAAATTTTCTTTTAAGAGTTTATCATTTGCAGCTTGGAGTGTTTCAACAGAATTTTGTCTACTATACAATGGATGTCCTGGTGGAATTACAGTAGAATTCATTGATAAAAGCCCTGCTGCGTGTTGTTGATACATGTGTTGAAATCCATGAAGTTTTTGATTAATAGTAGCAGCCTGTTGTGAGAATTGCTCTTTCATAGGATTTTCGTAAATTTTGAACATAGGATGTCCCAATCCAGGAGGCAATCTAGGGAATTGAAATGCAAGATGAGGTATACTCGGGTTTAACCCATAGATGTCTTGAAGGTGTTTCATTTCGAAATTATCCACAAAACTAGGTCATATTTGCTATATTTCTGCCTTACTTTAGGGACACTACCTAGTACATGCGTGTTACAAACGCCTTGTTGGTCAACCTTGGTGTGGACAGTTTCCGTTCCTTTCACGATCTAAAAGATCGTTTTCAGAAACGTGCCCTAAAGCAAAGGAGAAAACGACTTAGTAAAGTAAGGAATGGAAAGGCAGTCTTTCAAACCAAACGGCTTTGCGCCGGGAAAGCCCGATAATTCTGATAATTTCCCCGCCAATCGCGGTAGTTTATTTGTTGTTCAGAGAGATAGGAAAATGAGTTTTCCATACAAAAATACATTCATAAGAACTGACTTTGTGAACTAGTCAGTGGCAAGACTTATAATCAAAAGTTTCAGTTCTCCTGTAATGAATTTCAAAAACATATAACTGATCCTAAAACAGATCATCTAGTAATTATTCATGACAATGCAGATCCAAGAACAACGTTGTTGAAGCATTTTTCATGATTCATAAAGAAATCCCAGATGCCCAACGGAGTACTGCCATTTCACCGCAATCACCAGAACCTGCCAAAACAGGACGTCCGAGACGTGATGACAGGACGATAATCAACGGAGTTCTGTTTGCGTTAGCTACCGGATGCAGACGGGCAGACATGCCAGACAAGTACGGCTCAAAAAACCCGCCGCACATCTGCGGTTTCGGGAACTGCGACAAAAGGCATCTGGAAAAGGATCCTGTCAGGACTGATCAAATCCGCACACAAGCATGCAAGGAAGGATTGACCTGCAAAAAATTTCAATTGATTCATCATCAATTGCTGCCAAAAAGGGGGCATCGTAACAGGATATGACTGATTCGGGAAGATTCCAGGCACGAGGATTCATGTCGCAGCGGATGAGACGGGACTGCCGATCTCAATCAGGACCAGTCCCGCAAATGAGCATGACGGTACGAAATTCATTGACGTGCTGGGAGACATTTCAGAACTGGCAGGCGATGATTTGGGACGTGCGATTGTCTCTGCATACGCAGACAAGGGTTATGATGCAAAATGCATCAGAGATTATCTGAGATGTCATGGAACTGACTGTTGCATCCCGTACAAAAGGAACTCAAAGAAAATCGCACAAAACAGGAATCAGAAACATCATGTCAAGGCAAGGTCTGTCGCGGAGCGGTTCCTTGCATGGCTCAAGTGCGGGTTTCACAGGACGGCAGTAGGATGCGAAAAGAACCGTGAGAATTATTGGGGGTTTGCATATCTGGCATGCGTCACGATGTATTGGAGGGTTTTAGGATGAGTTGAATATGTCGCAATGCAAAAAAAACTCAAAAATCAAAAAGTCAAAAGGCACATCCATTGGATCGGGTGATCGTATTTGAAAAAAACAATTTTTCAGATTTACACAAGCTTTACAGTTTTTTAACCACATTTTTAAAACATTCTACCATAGATGTCAAAAAGAAACAATTTTGAATAACCTCATTATGGAAATTATATGGACGCCTCAGATGTAGTAGATGATGTTAATGCATTACTGAAATTAGGAGTAGGAGACTCATACAGACTAGAGCATATCAAGCAGGCATATATTCAAAATAAAACAATCTGGATTACTGATAATAATTATTTACAACAAATGAAGGAAAAGTACCTTACCAAACACCATACAGATGAAGAAATCAACGAAAACACTGATGAAGACTATCAAAATAGAGAAATGGTTCATTGTTGGAAATGTGGGAAAAAGGGTCCACTAGGGGCAAACTTTTGCATGGGTTGCGGTTCAGCAATATTTGATGTGGGTTCAAAACCTCGAAAAATAGAAGAACCTGAACCACCTGTTCACTCAAAAAGCAAATCAAGATCAATTGGATTAAAGATCCCAATAATCATTATCATTCCAATCATAATTCTAGCAATACTTGGAGGAGGATACAGTCAAGGATACTTTGATGATGTCTTAGAAAAAAAGACAACAAAGAAAATTGTAGAGGATGTAGAACCTGAAGATGCGACTCCAGTAACAACTACACCAATAGCAGACAATCCAACTGAAACTAGTTCAAAATGTGGTCCTGGAACAATCCTCAGAGATAATGCATGTGTGTTAGATGATAGATGCGGTCCTGGAACAATATACGATGAGGCCACCAACTCATGTATTTTAGATAACTGAGAATAAACTTTTGATTATTTTATAGGGCTTCCTAAAGGTACATCTTCAGTTACAGTTAACCAAAATGGTCTATCATCTACATCAGCTGCCAATAACATTGCATTTGATTCAACACCTGCCATTTTTTTTGGTTCAAGATTTGCAATTACAATTACAGTTTTACCGACTATATCTTCAGGTTGATAATGCTGTGCACCACCAATAATTACATCACGTTGATCATCGGCACCTAAATCAATTCGTCCTTTAATGATTCGAGATTTGCCTTCAATTGGTTCAGTTGCAATAATTTTTGCCACTCTAATGTCTAATTTTGCAAAATCATCATAAGATACAGTAGACATAACAAACGCTAATTTTTCCCGTTAAAATGAATTTCGGTTATTGTAATTCTTTTTTGCCTATTCCACTGGTTTCAATTTCATAACGCAGTGCAACAGGAAGATCCATGTATTTTTTATTAACTAAATCAATGATTTGGTCTTCAGGTACATCAACTTTTTTCAATAGTTTCCCACGTTGATGGGCATAAGCATTTTTCCAAAATCCAACACCATCCAAAGTTTCAATTTTTGGCATGTATTTTGTAGATTTCATTTTCATTTAAATTTTAATTGACTGTGACGGAAGAATGGCAAACGCCATTGGAACTGGAGTTAATGTTCCGGATTTTAGGCATGTTGCCCATCACAGTCTATTTACAATAGGGTAGGAATCTAATATATTTGATGTACAATAATTGTGAAAACATGGCTACAATAGAAGTCGAGGTAGAAATCAATTCCACAGTTGACAAAGTATGGGATGTCGTCTCAGACATTGATAATGAGCCAAAATTTTGGAAGGGAACAAAAGAGGTCAAAAACATATCCAAAGACGCGAATGTCATCAATAGAGAAATCACAATTGCATTCAGAGGCCAAAAATGCCTACAAGAAGTAATACTACACCCCAAAGAAAAGATTGAAGCCAAATTTACTAAAGGCATCATTAATGGAGAAAAAATAGTATCAATCATACCAAAAGATGAAAAAATAGTGCTTCAAACTGTGTGGGATATCAAACTAACAGGTATGATGGGGATGTTTACAGGAATGATAAAAAAACACATCAAAGGCGGTACAGAGCAAGCAATGAAAAGTATCAAAGAAGAAATTGAGAGATAAAATTTATGGAAATAATTACAGATGTTTTAAATTATTCACTAATTGCAAATTTAATTGGAATTAGTGGGGCTTGGATATTTCTCATAAAATCAATGGTAAACTCATTTAGACTAACACCATATCTAGATAAATTCGAAAACACATGTAAAACATCTCCCAAAGTTTCAATAATTCTTCCAGCAAGAAACGAAGAAGAGCTTATTGGAAAATGTTTAGACTCTTTAATTGAACAAGATTATGAAAATTATGAAATTATAGTTATTGATGACTCATCAGAAGACGGCACAGGAAAAATAATTTCAGAATATGCAAATAAAAATTCCAAAATAGTTCCAGTATCAGCAAGACCCAAACCAGAAGGATGGATGGGGAAAAACTGGGCATGCATGGAAGGATATCAAAAAGCAACAGGCGGATTGTTACTATTTACAGATGCAGATACAGTTCATTCTAAAAATGTGATATCTCTAGCAGTATCTCATTTAATTTCACACAAACTGGATGCATTATCTGCAATTCCAAAAATGATGACATTTGATTTTTGGACAAAAATCACATTACCAATGATATCTACATTTTTGCATACAAGATTTTCAGCATTAAATGTAAATGATCCTGCAAAAAAAACAGGATACTTTTTTGGCAGTTTTTTCATTCTAAGTAAAAAAACATACGAAAAAGTAGGAATGCATGAAAGTGTAAAGCAAGAAATTATTGAAGATGGGGCACTAGGGAAAAAAGTCAAAGAATCAGGATACAAAATGAGGATGGTCAGAGGAGAGCATCTAATTGAAGCAATTTGGGCTAGAGATAAAGGAACTTTGTGGAATGCACTAAAGCGATTGATGGTACCGCTATACATTCAAAGCGGAAAAATTGCAATCGGTATTTTCTTTGCAGTGTTGTTTTTGTTATTTGTGCCATTTCCAATATTTGCAATATCAGCATCATTACCTGTTGAAACATTATCTGCCAAGATACTATGTATCACTGCAGCAATTGCTTCAATTCTAATTTACACAGGTGCAATAATTGAAGTAAAAGCAGGATTAGGATTAAGATTAGGTTATGCAGTTTTTGCACCATTAGGAGGACTAGTAGTGATTTTAGGATTTTTGAGCGGATTACTTCAAGCAAAAAGTACTTCTGCCATATCATGGAGAGGTAGAAGTTATTCTATGAAAGACCGCACTCAAAGCTCAATCAATGTATAGAAATCCTTTTACGTAGAAAACTGAAATCAAAAATCTCATGGATAAATCAGGATTATTTGTGGGAGGAGCTGCAGGGGCAACAGCAGTGATGCTCATATTTGTAGTACTAGTTATTTCACCGCCTGCAACAATAGATACAAAACCCATAGAAAATAATCCAATAGAGAAAATCGAAGAACCAGTTTCAACTTATGCAGAGAAATTATCATTAAGTGAAATTTTTGAAAAATCAGAACCAGGAGTAGTAAGAATAAACGTTGAAAGAGGAATAGAGGATGTTAGAGGAGGAGTGGGCTCAGGATTTGTTTTTGATAGACAAGGACACATAATTACAAATTCTCATGTTGTAAAGGATGCAGAAAAAGTAGTAGTTACATTTCTAGATGGGCGTTCATACAATGCAGAAGTTATTGGTTCATCAGAGTTTACAGATATGGCAGTAATCAAAGTTAATGCCGACTTGTCACTTTTGCGTCCATTGTTAATTGGGGATTCATCTAATCTCAAAGTAGGAGAATCAATAGCTGCCATAGGAAATCCATTTGGTTTATCAGGTTCTATGACAGCAGGAATAGTAAGTCAGATAGGGAGATTGCTTCCAACTGACAACGGATACTCTATTCCAGATGTAATTCAAACAGATGCTGCAATAAATCCAGGAAATTCAGGAGGACCACTGCTGAATATGAGAGGAGAAGTTGTAGGAATAAACACTGCAATTCAATCAGACACAGGAGAATTCACAGGCGTGGGATTTGCAGTACCATCACAGACAGTTGCAAAAATTGTTCCCACATTAATTGAAGAAGGAGAATACAAACATCCATGGATTGGAATATCAGGACGAGATATTGATCCAGATTTAGCAAAAGTTTTGAATCTAAAAGATACAGTTGGATTTTTGATTGTTACCGTAATTGATGATAGTCCAGCATCAAAAGCAGGATTAATTGGTTCTGAGAAAGAAATCGATGTTGATGGAGACACGTACATAATTGGTGGAGATATTATTTTATCAGTAGATGGAATTGATGTTAGAAAAATTGATGATATTTTGATACATCTTCAAAGAGCAAAATCAGTTGGAGATGAAATGGTTTTAGAAGTATTAAGAGAGAATAGGACAACAGAGGTTACAATTGTCCTTAAAGAAAGACCAAATCAAAACTAGGGCAATACAAGCATAAATACTTCAACTCAAGAATTCTTGCTATTGAACAATCTTGCGTTAGACTCTGAGAGTTTAAACAATATTTTAGAAAATAAGACAATATCACATCAAGAAATAACAGAAATTTATCAAAAGGCAACAGTGGATCCTACTGAACTTTTTTCGGTAGCACAAAACTTGAGGCAAAAATTCAAAAAAGAATCAGTCACATTTTCAAAAAAAGCATTTTTCAATATTGTGAATCTCTGTAAGGATACTTGTTCGTACTGTACATACAAAGCAGAACCAGGAAAAGAAAAACTATCATTAATGTCAAAGCAACAAATATCTGATCTATTACAACTTGCAAAAAAATACAAGTGTGTAGAAGTACTCTTTGTAACAGGAGAACAACCCGAACAACGATATCAAGAAGCACGGGATTGGCTTAGAGAAAATGGATTCAAATCAACTGTAGAATATTTAATTCACTCATCAGAACTAGCACTAGAATCAGGACTATTCCCACATACAAATGCAGGAAATCTCAGTTTTGAAGAAATGAAAGAACTGAGAAAAACAAATGTGTCAATGGGAATAATGCTTGAAAATGTTAGTGAGAGATTAACACAAAAAGGAATGCCGCATTATTTGGCTGCAAGCAAAAGACCAAAAGCAAGACTAGAAGCATTAGAAAATGCAGGAAAATTAAAAATTCCAATGACTACAGGGCTTCTAGTAGGCATTGGAGAGACAATCGAGGAAACAATTGATTCAATTTTGGCAATAAAACAATTACATCAAAAGTATGGAAATATTCAAGAAATCATTTTACAAAATTTCCAACCAAAACCAGATACAATAATGAAAGACACACCATCAGCTAATGAAAAATATTTCAAAACAATTGTTGCACTATCAAGAATAATTATGCCAGAGATGAATATACAAATTCCACCAAATCTATCTCCAAAATCATATCAAAGTTTTCTATCAATTGGAATTAATGATTGGGGAGGAATATCCCCATTGACTCCAGATTTTGTAAATCCAGAATTTACTTGGCCTGAAATCAATGCAGTAGATGAAAACTCAAAAGAAGCAGGATATGATTTGAAGTGTAGATTCCCAATATATCCAGAATTCTTTTCTTTTGTGAGTAAAGAGTTAAGAGACAAGATAGCAGTCATTGAAAATGAAGAAAGATTGGTAAAGGAGGAGTACTGGCGATGACAGTAAACATAGAGAGTCTATTCAAAAATGCAGATCCAGTAATATCGGACATACTAAACAATGCATTATCAGAAAAAGAGATATCTGCAGAAGAGGGATTAGAACTATACAAAACAACAGACATAGGTTTTCATCTTGTAGGCCTAGTTGCAGATGAGATTAGAAAAAGACGTGTAGGAGATATTGTATCATATGTGGTTAATCGAAATATCAATTTTACAAATGTCTGTATAAAACAATGTGGATTTTGTGCATTTAGTAGAGATTTTAGAGAAGAAGATGGATATTTTTTGCCAACTGAAGAAATAGTAAGAAGAGCAAAAGAGGCACACCATCTAGGAGCAACTGAAGTCTGTATTCAAGCAGGACTTCCACCAGATATGGAAGGGAATTTGTACGAAAACATATGTCGAGAAATAAAAAAAGAGATTCCAGATATCCATATTCACGGATTTTCACCAGAGGAGATTCTTTATGGAGCAACAAGATCAGAAATACCAATTGAAGAATTTCTAAAAAGAATGAAAGAAGCAGGTGTAAACACACTACCAGGAACATCAGCAGAAATTCTTGATCAAAAATTAAGGGATAAAATATCCCCAGGAAGAATAACTGTAAAACAGTGGGAAGAAGTTATCAAATCAGCTCACAAGATGGGAATCAACACTACATCAACAATGATGTTTGGTCATTTAGAAACACTAGAAGAGAGAGTAAAGCATATTGCAAAATTAAGAGAAATTCAAAAAGAAGCAGGTGGATTTACAGAATTTGTCCCACTAAATTTTGTCCACACAGAAGCTCCAATGTACAAACATCAACTACATGAAGGAATTAAACAAGGAGGAAGTGGAAATGATGTATTACTGACACATGCAATTGCGAGAATTATGCTAAACAATTCAATTGACAATATACAAATGTCATGGGTAAAAGAAGGACAGAAAATGTCTCAGTTGTTACTGATGTGGGGAGCAAATGATTTTGGTGGCACATTAATTAATGAAAGTATATCAACATCAGCTGGTTCAGAACATGGTCAGCTATTAAGACCAAAAGAGATTAGAAGAATAGTAAGGGAAATTGGACGAACTCCAGCTGAGAGAAATACACATTACAAAATTCTAAGAAAGTTTGAGGATGAAAATGAGACAGAGGGAGATTTGGATAAGATAACTGACGTCTCTCAATTTGGATCATATGTAGAATTAATCAAAATAAACAAATTTAATTACAAAAATCCAAGACAAAAATAGTAAATTTACGCCTAAATTATCTAAAAAATGTGATTATCAAATAGGCCACATATCCAATAACCAAGGAGATACCAATAGTTCTATTGATAATTTTAGTTTTAATTGCAACAAGCAATGAGAGACTAAAGATTATCATTATTGCATAATCCACATAAACATCAGATGCAATCATAACACCGCCAAGTGCTGCACCAACGCCCATAATCATCAAGATATTGTAAATATTACTTCCAATAATATTTCCAACTCCAATGTCTGCATGTCCTTTTCTAATTGCAATTATAGATGTGATTAATTCAGGAAGAGATGTGCCAATTGCAATTACAGTCAAACCAATAATTTTTTCAGATAAACCAAATTCTTTAGCTAAGATTATTGCATTATCAACTGTTAGTTCTGCTCCAAAATAAAGTAAAATAATACCAATTCCTAAAAGAGCAAAAGATTTCAGATAGACATTATTTTTTTCAGGTTCTGATTCTTCCTTGTTTTCTTTTCGTTGTTTGAGTGCGTCTCTAAATGTATAAGATGCAAACACGCCTAAACCAACTAACAATATTGCACCATCAAATTGAGAAATCTCACCATCAATTGAAAGTAAAACAAGTAAAGCAGAAACGCCAAGCATAATGGGTATTTCTTTTCTCAAGGTCAACTTTTGAATTGCAAGTGGGACAAGAATTGCTGCAACACCAATTACCATTCCTACATTTGCAATGTTACTACCAACAATATTTCCTAAAATAATTGCACTGTGTTCCCCAGCTGCTGCAATACTGGCAGCAAGTTCAGGAGTAGAAGTGCCATATGCTACAATAGTCATTCCAATTACAATATTACTAATACGGAATTTTTTGGCAATTGAAACACTACCACGAACTAGCCAGTTTCCACCAAAACATAACATCACTAATCCAACTACAGTAAGAATTGCACTTATTGCTACTTCCACAAAAAAGAGTCAGGTTTTGGTCGTTTAAAGGAGATGATTCACTATAATTTTACAATTCAAACAATTCATGTCAATTCTAAAAACACAGATTCTAAGTACAAAATAAGACAAATTTTAAGATATTTGGTATGAATTAGTTAGTTTTCTGGGAATTAGTCTGAGTGAGCATAATCAATTATTTTGATATAATCTGCACTAGGTTCAGTGCTTATCAAAACTAGTTCACTAGAATTAAGAGGAATACTAATCATAGTCACTTTGCCATATTCTGTAATAGAGGATATTTGAGACTTGGGCATAATGGTTTACAAAAATAAGGTCTAAAGTCATTCAACAGCAAGGCATTCTCTTTACAATTCTTGGATGATTCCCTGCACCGACATGCATGCAATACGCTGCCAACTGTACGCCAAAACGCAGATCAGCGCACAGATGATTTCACATTGCATAATCCCCTTACGGGAACTGCTCTGATGCCAAGCGCGTCTTTGAATGTCTCAAAGAGCGGTTCAATTGAGGTCTTTCTATCCGCATGCAACTCCTGGCCGATCGCAGAGTCGTAAAATTCCACAAGCTTGATCCTTTCCGGGGGCGTACGCGGGCATGTCTTATCGGAGTGATAACCCCGGATGCTTTTTGCCGCACGAATCATGCGGTTTGGAATCATCGTATGCAGGATCTGCCAAAATATTTCGCATGATTCCTGAAAGTGATTCTATCAATGCGTCAAACGTCCTGCCACCACGAATGTTTGCGGTACTGACGCCGGCGGGCAACGGAGCAATCAACTTGCCGGCGCTGCAACCCATGCGCAGTTCATGCCCGAATGCCCGGCCCTTTGATTTGGAGGACTATCCCCATCTTGCATCCGTATCAGTCCCTGAAATTGGCAAACGATTATTCTTCATGTCGGATTTGTGCCATGCAGGACCATCTGCTTTTAGTAGGGAACTGTCCGCTGATGCAGACGTGTCATAGCCATACCTTCTGATACGAACAGGTTTCCCATCGTCCCGATGATGTCCCCAACGGGCAGGTTCTGAAATCGCCTGTCAATAGTACGCCTGTCTGGGATTCGAGTCAGTCTGCAGACCTTGGACAATTTGTCATCGCTGCGTTTGACTGATAAAAAACAATGAAGTGTGTCGTTGCTTGGAATTCTCATCCGAGATTTTATGATGAATGATTGCACCGTCAGATAGTTGAACAGGCATACGGCCTGCCAGGTCTGAATATCTCCCCATGCAGAGATGATGTTCTGACCAGATACAAAACGCCAATGAGAATGACCCTGACAGAACCCTGCCGGGGGATTTTTACGTTCATGCTGCAATGAAATGACATTGCAAGGATCCCTGGCTTTTTTCATTTGAATAGTTTGAGAAACTGATTAAAAATTAGGATTAGTTATGCCCAAGTCTCAGTTAGTTCTTAAAATTGCATGAAAATTAGTCATGTTTGGTAATTTTTAGATCAGGATGATCGTAAAAACTTCACCAAATGATCAGTTTTGAGATGAGTTGGCTATAATCATCTCGAAGTGTTTCTTTATTTTCTTCATAGATTAATTGCAATTTACGTAAAGTAAATTTTTGTAACGAAACAAGTCTACTACGTTTAGGCAGTTGTGCAGTATCGGTTTTTTGTTCAGATGTAAATTCTAAATCTTGTTGTCCATCTAAGGTAGTCATATCTACAACTTCTTCCATTTCAGAGATGAAAATTTTTCTACCATGAGAAGACAAACCAGATTTTGTTGAAATCATTTCAACTATTTTTCTAGCATCTTTATCTGGAACTACCAATTCTATTTTAGCCAAAGGAATTGATTTAATACCAGTAGATCCAATTCTAGAATCCTTTGGTTCATCGTAAATGTTACTATCATCTAAATTTCGTTTGTCAATAATGTAAGTTCCTACAGAGTCTAAATGATTTTTAACCATAGGAAAATTCTTTCTTTTAATTACTGCCTCTACCTTTTTCACAAATAATTTCTTAAAACATTCTTATTTATCAGAAGGGATAATTTTCAGATCTAAAAATTACAACATGAAAAAAATAAAGAATCGGCCATACAGAAATAAAACATACAAGATTAATGTAAAAAAACCAGCTAGATAGATCAATAAAGCTAAAGTTAAAGACTAATAAAGTAATGTACCGTACTATACGGTATGATGCAAGCAAGATTGACATATTTACCACTAGAAGTGGCAGACCAATTCGAGGATTTCATCATAGAAAGAGATGAACAGGTACTCGATGCAGTAAAAGCAAGAACAAAAGACTACAGTACATTATCTTTATTAAAATTACTGTATCAACTCAGAGGAAATCCTATGACATTTTCAGAGTTGTATTCAAAATCAAAAATCAGAATGAAAAAATCATTTTTGAACTATCTGCATTTATGTGTAGATTATAATTTTGTCAAAAAAGATCCAATAGGACCAAATGTAGTGTATTCAATTACAGACAAAGGAAGAGTGATGTTGGATCTCTTTATGCAAAAGAACAACTAACCAGACACACTCTCAGGATAAAACCTGTTTCTCCATGAGGCTAGCTGGTTAAAGATTTCAAGATAGTTATCTTCTTTTGTAGTGATGTGGACATGTGCGTCAAAATCTTTACAATGCCCCCCAAAGATCAAAGTTGCCTGTTTCTGAAACATTGGAATAGTTAATCCGACTTTTTTAATTAAGGTAAAAGGGTAATTTTCAATTTTTATTATTTCGTTAGTGATTGATATTGATTTTTTATTCTTATTTTTATTGATGTTTTGCTCTATCTGCTGGGTTGTAGAATCAGCCCATTTTGGAGTATCATGTGGCCAGTGATGTAAAAACACTTTATGTGCTAAAAAATCAATATTGACATCAGACTTTTCTGCCACCAAGATATGACAAAACTATTTCAAATTAAGCGTATTGGAAAATGAGATCAAAAAAGAGATTAACGAAATTAGGGGCAATTCAATAAAGTAATTAGATAGAAGAAATCGACGTAAATGGTGCAAGAAGGATTTCCAGAAGCAGAAGTATTTGAAACTAAAAAAATAGAACTAAAAAATCCAATAATTTTTGCAGGTTTTGTAGGTGCAGGATTAGTAGGTCCACTGGCAATTAATCATATTATTGAAAAATTAGGGATGGAGGAAATAGGAGTGATGAGATCAAAACACCTTCCACCATCAACAGTTTTCATGAGAGGCAGATTACGTCATCCATTCAGATTTTATGCAAATCCAGAAGGAACAGTTTGTACCATAATTTGTGAAATAACACTAAGAATGGAGGGATTATACTCACTAGTATCATCAATTTTGGATTGGGCAGCACAAAAAGGCTCAAAAGAGATTGTAATTCTAGATGGAGTTGCAAGTAATAAGCATGATGACAAGGCATACTGTGCAGCTGAAGAAGATTTGGTAAGAACAATGGCAGATAAGGACATCAATATGATACCACAAGGATTCATCACAGGAATTCCAGGTGGAATACTAAATGAGTGTCTAGTAAGAGAAATTCAAGGATTAACAATATTGGCAAAAGCAAACAAAGCCGCACCAGATTCAGGAGCTGCTGCAACTCTAATTGAAGCATTAAATCGATTCTATGAAATGGACATAGACACAACAGAACTTCAAGAAGAAAAAGAGCGATTTAATTCAGAATTCAGTGAATTATCTCAGAAATATGTAGAGCATAGAGAAGAGATAGCTGGAATGTACATGTGATCGAAGTAACAGGCAAATTCTTTTATTCATAACAGATGCGCATCAAACTATGGCTCTAACTTATAAAAAAGCAGGAGTGGATATTTCTAAAATCAAACAGAGCCAAAAAGTAATTGGTAAATTAATTGCATCAACTCACAAGCTTCAGAAAAAAGCAAAGATTGCACATGGTTTTGGGCATTATGCAGGTATAGTAGAAATTCCAGGTGGTAAACTTTTAGCTACACACACGGATGGTGTTGGAACCAAAGTAGTAATTGCAAATATGATGAAAAAATACAACACAATAGGAATAGACTGTGTTGCAATGAATGTAAATGACATAATTTGTATTGGTGCAACACCAATTTCATTTGTCGATTACATTGCTGCAAACAAAAATGATGTAATGATATTCAAAAAAATTGTAGAAGGATTAGTAACTGGCGCAAAAAAATCGGCAATGCCAATTGTAGGAGGAGAGACTGCAATAATGCCAGATGTAATTGAAGGAAAAGGATTTGCATTTGATTTAGCAGGAATGGTAGTAGGATTATTAGAAAAAAAAGACATGGTTCTTGGAAATAAAATAAAACCAAGAGATACAATTATCGGAGTAAACAGTACTGGTATCCACTCTAATGGATATTCACTTGCAAGAAAAGCACTATTAACAAAATATTCCATCAAAGACAAAATCAAAGGAGTTGGAAAGATAGGAGATGCATTGCTAAAACCTACTGAAATTTACACAGCACCAGTTCTTGAGAGCATTCAAAAATGTCAAGTAAATGGTCTTGCACATATTACAGGAGGAGCATTTACCAAATTATTACGCCTCAAAAATATAGGCTACGAGATAGATTCTTTGCCAAAAATTCCACCAATAATAGGGTTAATTGAAGAACAAGGAGTAAAACCAGAAGAGATGTGCAAAACGCTTAACATGGGAGTTGGATTTTGTGTGATTGCGCCAAAAGATCAAGTAACTAGAATCAATTCAATATTCAAAAAACACAAGATCTCAAGTCAAGAAATAGGAAAAATAAGTTCCAAGAAAGGTGTTTTTGTGAATTCTATAAAAATTGCTTAATTTAACCACAACAAAATAATTTTCAACACAATATCACCTTATATGACGCATGGCTTAACTTCTAACAGATAGAGATGGCTGCAGAAGCACAGTTTATTGAAACTATTATTGGTGTAGGTATTCTTTTGTTTGCAGCCAAATTAATGGCAGAGATTTTCTTGAGATTAAAACTACCAATTGTTTTAGGAGAACTTTTGGCAGGAATGATTGTAGGTCCATTTGCACTAGGGGCATTTTTTGTTGTAGATGGAAAACATCTGTTACAGATTAACGATGAAATTAGAATACTTGGAGAAATGGGGGCAATTGTAATTTTGTTTATGGCAGGACTTGAAATGACGCCAAAAGAATTCCTCAGAGGAGGAAAAGCATCATTTACGGTTGGAACGTTGGGAGTAGTGGTACCGTTCTTTGCAGGTCTTGCAATTTTTCAAATGTTTGGATTTGAAGCATTAGAATCGATGCTCATTGCAACAGCATTAACTGCAACAAGTATTGCAATTTCAATTCAAGTATTAAGTGAATTTGGTAAAATTAAAACTCCAGAAGCTAGATTGATTATAGGAGCAGCGGTTGTAGACGATATTTTAGCAATTGCAGTGTTATCAGTAGTATCATCAATTGCAGGATCAGGGGAAGGAGTAGAAAATATTGACATTACTGAAATCACAGTTACAATTCTGAAAGTCTTAGGATTCTTTGCAATAATGCTTGTTGTGGCAGTAGTAGTGATACCAAAAATAATCACACCAAGACTATGGAAAGCAAAGGGCAGTGTTGAAGGAATTGCGACTGCGTCGTTTTTTGGAGCAGCGGCACTTGCAGGGTCCATAGGGCTATCACCTATTGTAGGGGCATTTGCAGTCGGAATGGCATTATCAACTACCAAAGTATTTGAGAAAATAGAAAATTATATAGGAAAAATAGGTTTGATTTTTGCACCATTATTCTTTGCAATTATCGGTGCACAAGTAGACTTGCGAGCAGTGAATCTAGAAATTTTGATGTTAAGTGGAATTGTAATCGTAGTTGCAGTTGCAACAAAACTATTTGGTTGTGGATTACCAGCAATGTTCTTTTTGAAAAGCAAAGCACAGGGAATGAGAGTTGGAATCGGAATGATTTCAAGAGGAGAAGTAGGTCTCATTGTAGCAGGAGTGGGAGTTACAGCAGGAATTTTAACATCAGAAGTATATTCTACAATTGTAATCATGGTAGCAGTTACAACTATCATCACGCCAATATGGTTGAAAATGGAATATAGAAAAGAACAAAGAAAGGGTGACGGCGATGACACATCACAGACAAGCATAGACAAAAAACCAGCAGAATAAATTCTCACAAAGTATTAAATTATACAGAAAATTCTTCAGGACAACACATGTCAGAAAATAACGATACATTTAGAGCAGATATGCTAAAGGAGATAAAAAAAATCCAAGAAGAGTTAAACGAACTAAAAACTATTAAAAAAAATATTACAAAAAAACCAGCTAGAAAGACTGTAGTAAAGAGAAAGGCAGCTAGAAAGACTGTAGTAAAGAGAAAGGCAGCTAGAAAGACTGTAGTAAAGAGAAAGGCAGCTAGAAAGACTAGTAAAGAGAAAGGCAGCTAGAAAGACTAGTAAAGAGAAAGGCAGCTAGAAAAACAAATGGTAGAAGATAGGCATCAGAGACCCAAATTATTTAACGAATTTATGTCTAAATTAACATGAATATCTATGAATGAATTAGATTCTGTATTTTCTAAAGCATGTAGTGAAATCACTCAAAATCTACTAACAATCAATGAGCCAAGTAAAAAGCAGGTAAAAGAAGAGATCACAAAGATATGTACAAAATATGCACTAGAAAGAATCCCAAGAAACTATGAAATATTATCAACTGTGCAAGGTTCAGATTTTAATAGATTAAAAAAAGTTCTATTAAGAAAACCAGCTAAAACAGCATCGGGTGTGGCAGTAGTTGCATTAATGCCAAAACCATATGCATGCCCCCATGGAAGATGCACATATTGTCCAGGCGGAATTGAATTTAATTCTCCAAACAGTTACACAGGAAAAGAACCATCTACATTAAATGCAATGGAAAATGAATTTGATCCTAAATTACAAATCACAACAAAAATTAAAAAATTAATTGCATTTGGACATGATCCATCTAAAATGGAGATTGTGATTGTTGGCGGAACTTTTCTCTTTATGCCAAAAGACTACCAAAGGGATTTTATCAAATCATGTTATGATGCTTTGAATGGGACAAATTCAAAAGATTTGCAAGAAGCAAAATCAAACAACGAACATGCGGCAATTAGAAACGTAGGATTTACAATTGAAACAAAACCAGACTATTGTAAAAAAGAGCATATTGATTTGATGTTAAGTTATGGAATTACAAGAATAGAAATCGGAGTTCAGTCATTACAAGAAAGAGTTTACAAAATAGTAAACAGAGGTCACAACTACAATGATGTAACAGAATCATTTCAACTTTCAAAAGATGCAGGTTACAAGCTTGTTGCACATATGATGCCAGGTCTACCAACAATGACACCAGAAGAAGACATTGCAGATTTTAAAAGATTATTTTCAGATTCACAATTACGTCCAGATATGCTGAAAATTTATCCATCACTGGTAATTGAAAACACACCACTGTATGAGGAATACAAACAAGGCAAATACACCCCATATTCAGATGAAGATATGATCAAGGTACTCACAGAAGCAAAGAGAAACGTGCCAAAATGGGTCAGAATCATGCGTGTACAAAGAGAGATATCGCCAAAAGAGATCATTGCAGGGCCAAAATCAGGTAATCTAAGACAAATTGTACATCAAAATCTAGCCAAACTCGGATTATCATGTAAATGCATTAGATGCAGAGAAGCAGGACTATCTCAGAAAAAATCAGAGGAAGAAGACATTAAACTAAACAGAATAGATTATGATTCCTCAAATGGAAAGGAAGTGTTCTTGCCATATGAAGATAAAAATGAATCAATTTATGGATTTTTGAGATTAAGAAAGCCAAGCAACGATGCACATAGAGATGAGATTAAACATGATAGTTGCATCGTACGAGAAATACATGTTTATGGGAAATCACTAAAACTTGGAGCAAAAGAAGAAAATGAAATACAGCATTCAGGATTAGGAAAAAACTTAATGAGAGAAGCTGAAAAAATATCAAGAGAAGAATTTGATGCAAAAAAATTACTAGTAATTAGTGCAGTAGGTACAAGGGAATATTATCAGAAACAAGGGTATTCGTTATATGGGCCATACATGGCTAAAACATTGAATTAATGAAAAGAAATGACAGACTCAGAAATTATCGGTAAAGGTACTTGGATAGACAAATTAGCTTCAGAATTACTTGAACGTGAAAAATATCTTGGAAGAAACACAGACATTCTAAGAGTAGAAAGTGGATTAGGGGCATCAGGCATCCCACACATTGGAAGTTTAGGGGATGCAGTAAGGGCATATGGGGTTAAACTTGCATTAGAAAATCTAGGATACAAATCAGAATTAATTGCATATTCAGATGATCTTGATGGATTAAGAAAAATTCCAGAAGGAATGCAAGAATTTGGATTAGAAGAACACATTGCAAAACCAGTATCACTCATTGCAGATCCTTATGGATGTCATGATTCTTACGGAATGCACATGAGTAGTATTCTATTAGAAGGATTAGACAAAGTTGGAATAAAATATGAATTTAGAAGAGCAGTTGACACTTACAAACAAGGATTGCTAAAAAATCAAATCCACACAATATTACAAAACAGTACCAAAATAGGTGACAAAATCTCAAAGCTAGTAGGACAAGAAAAGTATCAAAAATATCTACCATATTTTCCAGTTTGTGCAAATTGTAATCGTCTTTACACAGCAGAAGCTACTGAATACATTACAGATGAGAGGAAAGTAAAGTACACTTGTCATGATGCAGAAATTGGCTCAAAAATGGTCAAAGGATGTGAGCATGTTGGAGAAGCAGACATTGGAAAAGATCTTGGAAAATTAGCCTGGAAGGTAGAATTTGCAGCAAGATGGACTGCATTCGACATTAGATTCGAAGCATATGGCAAAGATATCATGGATTCAGTTAAAGTAAATGACTGGGTAGCAGATGAGATTCTAGAATTTCCTCATCCACATCACGTAAAATATGAGATGTTTTTGGATAAGGGTGGAAAAAAGATTTCAAAATCACTAGGTAATGTAATAACTGCACAAAAATGGTTAGAATTTGGAAGTCCTAAATCAATTCTATTATTACTATACAAAAGAATTACAGGTGCAAGGGAGTTAGGGTTTGATGACATTCCATCATTGATGAGTGAATATAATGAACTAGAAGACATTTACTTTGGACGAATCAAAGTAGACAATCAAGCAAAATTAACAAAATCAAAAGGACTGTATGAATATGTTAATCTTTTAGATCCTCCGAAACAATCAAGCATACATGTTAACTATAGACTGTTAATTGAACTAACAAAAATTTTCAAGGAAAGTAGACAAGAAAGAGTAATGAAAAAGCTGTTAGACTATGGCGTAATAAAAAATCCTGAACCTGAAATTGAAAAATTAATTGAAATAGCAGGAAATTATTCAGATGAATTTGATCAACAAGAGAAAATTCAAGTGGAATTAGATGATTCGGTTAAAAAATCATTAAGGATACTTGTTGATGCGCTTAGAGGCGAAGAAGAATTAGAAGATATTCAAAATACAATATACCAAATTGCAAAATCAAATTATGTACAGCCAAAGGATTTCTTTAAAGCACTATACCAAATAATACTGGGAACTTCAAGAGGTCCAAAAATTGGGCCATTCATATCAGATATTGGAAGAAAACAAGTGGCAAAAACACTTTCAGAGTACGTGTAATATGGTTCACGGAGAACACAACAAGACTAGAAACAGTGGAGGGTTTGCATTGATAATTTTAGGGGCACTAATGTTGTTTCTTGCACCAAATATCTATCCAAGTATGCCAGAATTAGGCACAATAACACTGTTTGGAGGAATAGTTATTGGCGGGATTGGATTTTATCTTAAATTTTTCAAATACCGCAATGCTGCAAAATAAAGAAAGATTCATCTTTTGGAGATAAAGTGTAAAAAATATGGGCCTGTTTGGAAAGAAAAAAGAAGAAGCACCATCAGATGAAACAGTATCAGAAAATAGTGAAGAATATGTTCTAAAAGAAGAATTAGAAAAAGAAGTAGAAAAATTACAAAATGAATTTCGTACAAAACAAGATGAAGTAAATGACATAGTGGAAAAAATTGGTCTTGTCAAAGAAGAATACGAGGCTACAGTAAGTAGCGTAATGCTAGTAAAAAAAGAACTCAATCAAAAAAAGATGGAATTAGACGTAGTTAAACGAGAATACAGAGAGATAAAAGAAAGAATTGAGAAATCTGAGCAAATTAAAGATGAAGATACACTTAGTGGATTCAATAAAACTGAAGAAAATTTCTCAAAAATAAAACAAGAATTAGAAGAGATGACAAAAGAAAGGGAAGAAATCAAAGAACAGTTTGAAAAAGAACAATCCAGTCTTCACATAATTAGAAAGCAACAGATAGAAGCACAAAAAGAACTAGATGAGGCAAACTCTAGACTGTACAATGCAAAAGAAGAACTAAACAAAAAAGATCAATTTCAAGACACAGATATTCTTACTCCAAAAGAAAAAGAGTTCATTGAAGGAAGTACAGAGGATAAAAGTTCTGCAGGAATCATAGAGGCAGCAAGTGCAGTAGTAGGTTCATTAAAATCAAAACTCAACATGACACAAAAAGAACTAGAAGCAGTTCAGTTGCTTTTAGAAAAAGAAAGGGAAGAACATGAAAAACTCAAAATAGAAATAGAAAAACTTAGAAAACCATCCAAAGAATCATAATTTTTCAAAATGTTCTTTCCATTTTGATTTTATATCAGGCTCAGAGATTCCCATATCATACAATGGGGACGTAACCTCAGATACGCCTGAAACATCAACTAGTACAATAGAGTTAATCGGACTCTTAATGCCATTAGTCCTGTAATGATTCAAAATTTCTTCATACAAATCACCATTATCGATAATTCGGGCTTTGCCTTGAAACAGATACCCTTTACGTAAAAGAGGATCAATTACATTAATCTCAACATTAGGATTAGATTGTAAATTTTTCAGAGTATCAGGGGAACGAATGTCTGCAAAGGCCAACATCTCTGATGTCCATCCAATTATAGTTCCCTTTGGCGAAATATTTGGAGTACCATCAAATGAAACAGTTGCAACATAGCCAAGCTTTTGTAGATTCAAAAAGTCCTTAATTTGTTGAGTTATCATATTCATTGCTACAAAGGATTACAACATAGTTAGCCTTCAAGATTATCGCATAAATTCAGCCATTTCTATAGAAAAGAAGAAAAATGCAATGCCTCCTCCAATAATTCCAATCCAAGCTACAATTTGTTTAATTTTAGACATTATGAGGGGTTTTTCAAACTCATTATTGAATCTAGTTGATGAGCCTAGACAATTATAATTAGACTGGTAACTAATCAACAGTATTGGCAAGTATCAAAGATGTAGGGAAATTCTTTTTGTTTATTGTTGGTGGAATAATTGCCATAATAGTTGGATCATTTATGATACGTGGAACCATGCATATGTGGGACGGCCCAGACAAAGACGATAAAAAAAAGGACTAAAAAGCAAGCCACACCAAACATCAATAGAATTGCTTCAAGATTCTACAATTAGAAAATCACTTGACTCATACATTAAGAGGAGAATTCAAGAGATACCAACTGAAATCAAACAGACATTTCCAAATATCAAACAAATATGGAAGTGTGATGATGAAACAGATTTTCTATATGGATATTATGTTGGAAAGATAGAAGAAGGAGCCTTACACTATTTGCTCAAAGCAACTCGTGCATCAGCTGGTGGATATGTAGATACATTTGAGATAAGAGGAATTATCGAAACACACAAGATAGAATTGCAAGGTACAATAAAATCTGCAATCAATTAGTGAAGTAAAAATACTACATCAAGCAAGGAAAACTCATGGTAGGTCCACAAGATGGAGGTTTTGGGTTTGATCAATCTAAGAAATACACCAAAGTTGACAATATTGAAGAAGTATGTGTTCAATGTCAGGCAGGTCAACACAAAAAATGCTTGAAAAAAACAAAAGAGCAAGATGTTTGTGAGTGCGAACACTGTATGATTTATGGTTAAATTAGAAAAACAAAATCAAAATTATAACACATGAAATGCAATAATAAAAAAATTGGACGTCATCATGATAATCCCATACATCTTGATGGAAATGGAAAGTGCATGGTTAGAGGATATAAATGTGAAAAATTTGAAACCTAGATATCAGATAGTTTGTTTTCAAGTTCCTGGATCTCTTTTTGATATGAATCAGAAACATTTTGAGCAAATTCTTTAGTAGATGAGATAATTGAAGCAAGAGCAGTTTGATAGTTTGGATGTCCTTTTTTGATCACATCACAAGATTCTAGGGATGTGATATGGCCAGTAATAGTTGCAATTGCACCTTTTTGATTAAATTGTACAATCCCACCAAATGCTTCAATTAGCATATAGGCAGAATCTGCTTTGCATTTGTAGGTAACTCTGCCAGTATCGGTGTTAAATAATTGAGTAATACCACCTGGTTTTCGAGTTACAGTAACTGCCATGGAATAATTGAAAATGATGGAGTATTAATTATTTTACAAAAATAATTCATCTAAGCTGCAGGTTCAGGAGCTGCGACATCTGTTGCTAAGATTTTATCAATTTCATTTATTGCTATTTTATCTCTACCAATAAGATCAAACTTTTGCAATAAAGTTTCAAACTTTGTCTCTTCTTGAACTTGTTCGTTTACAAACCATTCAAGAAATGCATAAGTGGAATGATCTTTTTCTTTTTGTGCAATTTCTACCATTTTATGAATTGCTTTAGTTACTGTTTGTTCATTTTTTAGAGCAGTCTTGATTAATCCTTCAAGTGATTTGTAAGATTGAGCAGGTGCTTTGATTGCAGGAATTATAGCTGCACTTCCCATATTATTTAGAAAATTAACTACTTTGACCATATGAATTCGCTCTTCATCAGATTGTGCATAAAAGTAAGATGCACCTCCTTTGTAACCAGTAACTTCACACCAAGACGCCATTGCCAAGTAACTATTTGATGCAAGGCCCTCCAAGGCAACTTGATCATTTAGAGCTTTTTTCATTTTAGGTGAAAGTTTCATGAAAACACTTGGAAATTATTGTTAAAATAGTTTCTCCAAGATTAAAAACCACAAACAGAACAGAATTAATTCAAAGTAATAGGAATATCTAATTCAAACTCATAAATGCCATCAGTTGCAAAAATATTATGCATTTTACCACCAACAGAATCAGGAATTTGCCATAATGTATCTAAATCTCCACGGTCAGTAGTTTTTGATCTTATAGAGGCACTAAAATCTGAACTAGATATTGTAATTTCCACATTATGCAATCTATGCCAACCAAACCTTTCAATGACTAGAAATCTTTGATTGTTAATCGCATCATTAGTAATAGTCAATCCCACATCAGAGATTTGAGAGGATTTTTGTGCCATAATGTTTGTTCTAACCTCAACTAACGCTTCAAAAATAGTGTTTTGTATTGTTTCAGATACTGCCCAATTTCTTTCTTGCAACACATCTACAGTACCAACATTAACGCATGCTGGAGAATGAGTCGTAGATTTAATTGCAATTGCTTGTTTTTCATTGCATTCAATTTGATCAAGTTCAATACCCAATTGATATTGTACAAGAGAACTGGATTGATGACTAGAAGCTATTGTTTCATTTGGAACATCAGAACAAAGTTGATCTCCACATATTTTTGATAAATTACTTACATTAGACGTTTTAAATTCCACTACATTACCAGTAATGCATCAGAGAGTAAATTAGGAGTAAACATTACAGCGCTTGAAAAATATTAAAAATAGGTGATTTCTTGTTAAAGTTTGTAACAATTTCTCAAAATCTAATTGTTTTTAAATTAATCAAGTCCTATGCCAATTTTAGATTCAAATTCTCAGAATGATGAATCAGGTATAGAATTTAGCTATTAAAAAGAACAAAGCAAAACCGCCTAGAAATAAAATTCCTGCAACACTTAGAATCTTCATACCAAAAGATGGATGTGCAAATTTTGCAAGATATTTTCCAGTAACTAGTCTTAGATTAAAAATTGCAATTATTGGTGCCACAACAAAAGACAAAACAGTTGCAAAATCAACTAGTGCTTTTAGATTGTCACCAAATTGAAAAATTACCACCAGAGAACCTGTTGCAATTATCAAAAGCGGAACCACATACAAAAGACGAGAATGAGAATTAGAATCATTGTCGTTTTTGATAAAAAGTAACTCTACAGTTCGCTTCAATGAGCGTGAATATCCATCAAATACGGCAATAATTGTTCCAAACATCACCGCAAATGCAGATGCTGAGATTATCACATGACTCCAATCTCCAATAGTGTGAGTGTATAGTGTCACTACTTTGTGGGCAAAATCAGCATTGTTATTTGGTAATTCTTCACCAGAACCAAAAAAGATGAAAGAGCCAAGAGCCACAAACATTATTGCAAGAATGCCTGTAATCAAATATGCAAATCTAAATTCAAACAAAGTTTCTTTAAGTTTTGGCTTATAGTTTGATTGTTTAATTCTCTCCAATGTCCACAAACTATTCCAGCTAGAAATATCAAGTGGAGCAGGCATCCACCCCATCAATGCTAACAAAAAGAAGATGCCAGATACTGCCCACAAATCTTTTTGTATAAATCCATCAACAGGTTCTATCGGACCATTATACAGTACTAAAACAAATGCAGTTACAGTAGATACAAGCAATACAATTGCAACTGTTTTGATCAAACTATCAAGTGCATTGTATTTTCCAACTGCCAAAATTGATACACATATTGCAAATAAAATAAAAATCGTCCACTCTCCAAGAAAGTCAAGTCCAAAAAGATTTTCAAAGAAACCTGCAGTTACAAATCCCACTGCACCTGTAACAAAAAACATTGAACCTATTGTTAAAATAAAATACAACCATAATGCAGGCTTTCCAAGTTTTTTGTATCCGTCAATCATGCTAGAGTTTGTTGCATTGGCATAACGAGAACCAAATTCAAAGAAAGGGTATTTTAGCAGAGTAGCTAAAATAACAAATCCAAGAATAAGTAAACCAAAATCAGCTCCTGCACGTGTGGATTGAATAAGATGTGAAACACCAATGGCAGTACTAGCGAATAAAATTCCAGGGCCTGCAGTTTTCGAAAATGTCGATAGTTGCTGTTTCATTATTTTATACAGGACATATATTCCATGAATCATCAACCCAAACTCCAATTACTTTGGCATTAAGAGTCCATGAAGAAATTACATCGACTCCTTTTTTAATTTGAGAAATATGCTCTTCATCAGATACAGGATTTCCAGCACAATCAAAATGGCCAGAAACTACAATTAGTTCAGATTTATGTGCATTAATTGAAATCCCAATTTTGTTTTTGACTGAATCAAGATCTAAATTTTCTGCCACTTTTTTATCAATACCTGGTTCTGTTATGGTATCCACAAAATCTACTGAATAGTTTTCTTTAATCCATTTTGTTAATGGGAGTTGGATTCGTCCATCCATACAACACACAGAAGTTGCAAATTTTCCCTGAGCCACGATATGAAGAAAAACACCTACCTTAAAAATTATTTTTTATACAAAAAACACTCAGAGGTATGATCATTTACCATGCCAACTGCCTGCATTAATGCATAGCAAATTGTAGGTCCAACAAAATTAAACCCGCGTTTTTTGAGATCTTTGCTTAATTTTTCTGAAAGTTCTGTTGACGCAGGCAAATCAGATAATTTTTTGAATTTATTTTTGATGGGTTTGTGATTCACAAATCCCCACAAATAACTATCAAACGAACCAAATTCTTTTTGAATTTGGAGAAATTGTTTGGCATTGTTAATTGCAGAATTTATTTTTAGACGATTTCTTATAATATCGTCATTGTGAACTAGTTTTTCGACGCGTTTTTGAGTGAATTTTGAGACCGAAATAGGATCAAAATTGGAAAATGCCTTCCTATATCCATCTCGTCGTTTAAGAATAGTAACCCAAGACAAACCAGCCTGAGCTCCTTCCAAAATTAAGAATTCAAATAATTTTTGATCATCATGAAGTGGCCTTCCCCATTCAGTGTCATGATATGTGATGTTGTGTTCATCTTTTGCCCATGCACATCTAGTTTTCATATACTGGCCAATTATCAACACAGAATATTAGTTGTCAGATACCAGTCAACATATGAAATTAAATCAACAATTATTACAAATCAATAGAAATTTCATAATCTGTTTTATAATATCAGCGTCACTATCAGCAATAGTAGCACAAGTACTAGCAGACCAAGAAAATTATCTAAACACAACAATTACAATAATTTTTGGATACACCACATACTTTGGAATTTTTTCAGTATTGTTTTATCTAGATAACAGAAAACGTTACAAAAATATGAAATCAGATTTAATCAAAAAAGAGATTCTAAAGATTATTTCATCATTTGGTGTTGGTGAAATTGTGTATTTGGCAATACGATGGCCAACATTGTATTATTTTCTTGAAATTAGAATAGAGCCATATAGTGCATCAATAATTTCTGAAATTATTTCTACTGTAGGTCATATGATAACAGTGACAATATTTCTTAGAAAAACAAAAACATTCTAGTTATTTTGCAAGATGAGTAACTAAATCGGTGGATGTAATTATTCCAACAATTTTACCGTTCTCAGTTACAGCAAGCTTCCTAATTTTTTTACTAGTCATTCTTTCTGCAGCTGCAGAAATATGCTCATTATGATTAATTGTAATTAACGGAGATGACATTATTTTCTCAACAGGGGTGTCAAATGGAAGATTATTTGCAGCAATCTTTGTTGCAAAATCTCTATCAGTTACAATACCAACAGGATTATCATTTTCTTTAACAATAATGGCACCGATGCCTCCTTGTTCCATCATCTTTGCAATTTGAAGTGCGGTAGTAGATGAATTTACAGTAATTAAGGTCCTAGCCATAATATCTTGAACCATAATCGAAGAATAATTGAAATCTTCTCGACTCATTACGAGTTTAAGAAATTATAATATTTAAGAAGTTATAAAAGTTAGGAAATTCATAAATCATTAACAGGAAATTGTTTTGAGGATAAATTGTTAAAATAGTTTTATTCCTGCTTAAAATTAACCCATGAAAATGAATTCTCACTTTCAAAAGTATCAGACCTAAATTGTATAGTCAACTCATCTTAAAACCCTGCAATACATCAAAAATGACGCAATACCAACAAACGCAGGACAGTTCTCACATCTCCTTTCACATCTGATTCCTGTCCTGTGAAATCCGTTTTTGAGCCAGCCAAAGAATAATCCCTCCGCAACGCATCGAACCGAATCATATTTCTTGTGCGATTTGTTCTCTCCGATGACTTGCATTCTTTCTAAACGGAATACGTGTGATTGGATTTCTATTTTTCAAATAGCTTCTAATGGCCGTACTGTCATATCCTCCCCTGTCAGCATAAACTGAGGTAACCTGTTTGATGGTGCCATCATCATCCATAAATTCCGAAATGTCTTCCATGACGTCTGCAGACTTTGTACTGTCATGAACGTTTGCAGGACTGGTCCTGATTGAGATTGGAAACCCGTTCTGCCCTACGGCAACGTGAATCTTTGCGCCTGAAATCTTCCTGAATACGTCATATTCTGTTACGCTGCCCCCTTTTTTTTGGCAGGGATTGTCGAGGAGTCAGCGGATATCATCTTTTGCAGGCTGCTGGTTTTTCCTTGCTTGTGAGCTGTTTTGGTTAAACCGGATAGAATCCTCTTCCAGATTGGTTTTTGCTGCCAAGAGTCTGGTCTTCTGCTACAGTAGAATCATCACCATATTTTGTTGGCATCTCGCTCCGCCTGCATCCGGATGTCAAGACGCAGATGATTGTTCCGTTGATGATTCTTCTGTCATCGTCTCTTGGCCTGCCCGTCTTGGCAGGTTTTGGAATGTGTGGCTTTATCATGCCCCGTTGTTTGTCTGTCAGTTAGTTCCTGAAATTGCATGAAAATTAGTCATGTTCGGCAATTGTTAGATCAGGATGATCGTAAAAAATTCACTAAATGATCAGTTTTGAGATGAGTTAATCATGAAAAATGTTTCAACAATGTTATTCTTAGATCTGTATTATCATGAATAATTGAGACTTGGGCATAACTAATCCTAATTTTTAATCAGTTTCTCAAACTATTCAAACGAAAAAAGCCAAGGATTCTTGCAATGTCATTTCATTGCAGCATGAACGTAAAAATCCCCGGCAGGGTTCTGTCAGGGTCATTCTCATTGGCGTTTTGTATCTGGTCAGAACATTGTCTCTGCATGGGGAGATATTCAGACCTGGCAGACAGTATGCCTGTTCAACTATCTGATGGTGCAACTATTCATCATAAAATCTCAGATGAGAATTCCAAGCAACAGCACACTTCATTATTTTTTATCAGTCAAATGCAGCGATGACAAATTGTTCAAGGTCTGCAGACTGACTCAAATCCCAGACAGGCGTACTATTGACAGGCGATTTCAGAACCTGCCCGTTGGGGACATCATCGGGACGATGGGAAACCTGTTCGCATCAGAAGGAATGGTTGATGATACGTCTGCATCAGCGGGCAGTTCTCTGCCAAAAGCAAACGGTCCTGCATGGCACAAATCCGACATGAAGAATAATCGTTTGCCAATTTCAGGGACTGATGCGGATGCAAGATGGGGATGATCCTCCAAATCAAGGGGTCGGATATTCGGGCATGAACTGCGCATGAGTCGCAGCGCCGGCAAGTTGATTGTTCCGTTGCCCGCCGGCGTCAGTGCTGCAAACATTCGTGGTGGCAGGACGTCTGATGCATTGATAAAATCACTTTCAGGAATCATACGAAATATTTTGGCAGATCCTGCATACGATGATTCCAAACCGCATGATTCGTGCGGCAAAAAGCATCCGGGGTTGTCACTCCGATAAGGCAATGCCCGCGTACGCCCCCGGAAAGGATCAAGCTTGTGGAATTTTACGACTCTGCGATCGGTCAGGAGTTGCATGCGGATAGAAGAACCTCAATTGAACCGCTCTTTGAGACATTCAAAGACGCGCTTGGCATCAGAGCAGTTCCCGTAAGGGGATCATGCAATGTGAAATCATCTGTGCGCTGATCTGCGTTTTGGCGTACAGTTGGCAGCGTATTGCATGCATGTCGGTGCAGGGAATCACCCAAGAACTGTAAAGAGAATGCCTTGCTGTTGAATGATTTTAGACCTTATTTTTGTAAACCATTATGCCCAAGTCTCAAGTAATCTGATTTAATAAGAGACTAAAACTAGATGTCAAAACCAGAGACAACAGACATAGTTTTGTTTTTGGATGGACAAGATTTTCCTTCGTGTTCTCCATCAGGGAGAAAATCAGAAGTTTGGGCATATACAGAATCAACTGGAAGTGCCATTGCAAATATTGCAGCTAGTGCAAGTATTGAAAACATTGCAATTTTTGAGTCCATGTATATACTAGAATATTTTAGTATTTAAGGATACCGCCATTTAGGGATAAAAATAGGCACAGATACATGCAAAATAGAAAAGAAAAGAAGGCTTAACAAGCCGTCTTCAAGATTGAGAATAGTTTGTTTTTTAGTTCTTCTACTGTGTTGCACAACTAACCATCTGATCCAAATTATTGAACCAATTTAGCTTTAGATCTCAGCTATTTTCATTTCTTATGAACAGAAATTGGAAGACAATCAACAAGTCACTAGTAACCAGAGGCGAACTAATCATGTCATGGGATGCTATTGACTCATGGCAAGAAGGACTAGATGAGATGAGCAAGGGCAAGGAAGGAAAAGAGTTTGCGTATCCTGAATCACTCATGAATGCGCTATCTTATGCTAGAGCATGCTTTGGATTACCATTTAGGCAAACCCAAGGAATGGTAAAATCACATGCAAAGCATATTCCTGATGTGCCAGATTATTCCACCATGCAAAGAAGAGTAGACAAGTTACACGTCAAATTAAACCAAAAAGTTGGCGATGATGATGTGATAATCGCAATTGACAGTACGGGAATCAAAGTGGCAGATAGAGGAGAGAATGGATGAGACAAAAATGGGACATGAGGCGCGGATTTCTGAAAATCCATGTGGCAGCTGATGTCAAAACAAAAAAGATTCTTTTGCTAAAAATAACAGACGAGCGTTCCCATGATGCTTAACACTTGCCCTCTCTGGTAGAACAGGCAGAGAAAAACGGCAGCAAAATAGCAAAGGTTCTAGCTGATGGCGCTGCGTATGATTCCAAAGATGATTTTTCATACTGTTATTATGACAAGGAGACGCTGCCTGCAATCAAGGTGAGAAAGACGTCATCCATACGCACTGACTGTCACCCGAGACGAAAATCTGTTTTGGCTCAATTATATAATTTGGATCCGTGGAAGCTTGGCGTAAGCTATGGCGATGGATGGGTTGCAGAATCCGTCTTCTCATCATTCAAACGTCTCTTTGGCGAGCATGTCATGGCACGCAGATATTCTAACATGGTAAGGGAATTGGAATTAAAAGTGGCGTTGTATAATTTGTTTGCAAGTGTATGATTAGACAAATATTTGAGACTTGGGCATAATGGTTTACAAAAATAAGGTCTAAAATCATTCAACAGCAAGGCATTCTCTTTACAGTTCTTGGGTGATTCCCTGCACCGACATGCATGCAATACGCTGCCAACTGTACGCCAAAACGCAGATCAGCGCACAGATGATTTCACATTGCATGATCCCCTTACGGGAACTGCTCTGATGCCAAGCGCGTCTTTGAATGTCTCAAAGAGCGGTTCAATTGAGGTTCTTCTATCCGCATGCAACTCCTGACCGATCGCAGAGTCGTAAAATTCCACAAGCTTGATCCTTTCCGGGGGCGTACGCGGGCATTGCCTTATCGGAGTGACAACCTCAGATGCTTTTTGCCGCACGAATCATGCAGTTTGGAATCATCGTATGCAGGATCTGCCAAAATATTTCGTATGATTCCTGAAAGTGATTCTATCAATGCATCAGACGTCCTGCCACCACGAATGTTTGCAGCACTGACGCCGGCGGGCAACGGAACAATCAACTTGCCGGCGCTGCGACTCATGCGCAGTTCATGCCCGAATATCCGACCCCTTGATTTGGAGGATCATCCCCATCTTGCATATGCATCAGTCCCTGAAATTGGCAAACGATTATTCTTCATGTCGGATTTGTGCCATGCAGGACCGTTTGCTTTTGGCAGAGAACTGCCCGCTGATGCAGACGTGTCATCAACCATTCCTTCTGATGCGAACAGGTTTCCCATCGTCCCGATGATGTCCCCAACGGGCAGGTTCTGAAATCGCCTGTCAATAGTACGCCTGCCTGGGATTTGAGTCAGTCTGCAGACCTTGAACAATTTGTCATCGCTGCATTTGACTGATAAAAAATAATGAAGTGTGCTGTTGCTTGGAATTCTCATCTGAGATTTTATGATGAATAGTTGCACCATCAGATAGTTGAACAGGCATACTGTCTGCCAGGTCTGAATATCTCCCCATGCAGAGACAATGTTCTGACCAGATACAAAACGCCAATGAGAATGACCCTGACAGAACCCTGCCGGGGATTTTTACGTTCATGCTGCAATGAAATGACATTGCAAGAATCCTTGGCTTTTTTCGTTTGAATAGTTTGAGAAACTGATTAAAAATTAGGATTAGTTATGCCCAAGTCTCAGATAGATCAGAATTGGCCAGAACCGATCACAAACGGGTCAAAAATGAATGATTTCTACAAGGCCCATATTATTGAACATATTATTGAATATATCATATAATTCATTATACACTAGTAGGTAAATATTTAAATAATTAAGTAATGATACTATAGGCATGAGTGTAACAAGCATAAAGAAAATATCCGGATCCAAGATTTCTTCCAGGGAAAAAACAGCATCTAAAAAAATAGCAGAGGTTGGGCCTCTGGCAAGTACCTTTCCATGCTCGGAATCTAAAATTCTGGATCACATGGTTACAATGAAAGAATTTGACTACTCAATTTCAGACATTTCTAAAATCTCTGGAGTAGGCTTTAAAACAACTCTAAATATCGTACACAAACTAGAAGACCAAGGAGTTTTAAAGAGAACAAGGCAGATTGGAAACGCCATATTATACAAATTGAATCCGGATTCAGCACAAGCAAAATCAATAAGCAAATTGGCCTTTGAGACTGCAAAAAAGAGAATCAAGGAAAAGATCTAATTCGCATTTATTGTGGCGCAAAGTAATTTTACTGCAACTCTGTCTCTGGCGTATCTTCAAAGATTGGTTTAGTGCTATCTTTTGAGAACACTCCAAGTGTTTTCTTGCCTTGGCATATTTCATACTGTGTTGCACAACTAAGTAATTTTTCTTACAGTTTACACTAATGAAATATTTGCAACTCATCCTAAAACCCTCCAATACATCATGATTGATGCCAGGCATACAAATCCCAAACAATTATCACAGTTCTTTTCGCATCTGATTGCCGTTCTGTGAAAGCCACACCTGAGCCATGCGAAGAATCTCTCAACGACAAATCTTGTCTTGCCATGATGTCTTTGATTCCTGTTTTGTGCAATGCTCTTTGAGTTCTTCTTGTACGGGATGCAACAGTCAATTTCGCAACATCTGAGATAATTCCTAATTTGTTTCGCATCGTACCCCTTATCAGCATATGCAGAGATAGTTGTCTGCATCAGGCTGTTATATGCAAATTCCGAAATGTTTTCCATAGCATCAATGAATTTTGTACTGTCATGTTGGTTTGCAGAACTGGTTCTAATCGAAATTGGTAAACCGTTTTGCTCTACGGCAACATGTATTTTTGCGCCTGAAATCCTCTTGAATCCGCTATATCCTGCTTCATCGCCCCTTTTTTGGCAGCAATTGATGATGAATCAATTGAAATTTTTTGCAGGTCAATCCTGCCTTGCTTGTGTGCGGACTTGATCAGTCCTGACAGGATCCTTTTCCAGATGCCTTTTTGCCGCAGTCCCCGAAACCGCAGATGTGCGGCGGGTTTTGAGCCGTACTTGTCTGGCATGTCTGCCCGTCTGCATCCGGCAGTTGACGCAAACAAAACTCCGTTGATTGTCGTCCTGTCACCACGTCTCGGACGTCCTGTTTTGGCAGGTTTTGGTAATTGCGGTGCAATGGTACTCCATTGAGCATCTGAGATTTCCTTGTGAATCATGAAAAACGTTTCAACAATGTTATTCTTGGATCTGTATTGTCATGAATAATTTACTAAATGATCTGTTTTAGGATCAGTTAATCATTTACAACATATTTTTTCCTTACCGCAAAGTATCGGGATTTGTCAAAGCTTTAAATCTTTTGTTTGAGAGTGGAAAAAGAATCTCTTCCTATAATGCACAAAATCACCATTGCACACCCCAATCCCGGTTTTTGTGTTTCAGCAGGAACAAAAATTGCCGGAACGGTGATTTTAAAATGATAAAATCTGTTTTTTCTAAATTTGCCAATCCCCATCTGTTTTGACAGTTATTGCAGCATCTTTTTGGACTGTCTGATTTTACAGTAAATCCTCCAGGAAAAATTTTTCTTTCTGCGACTAATTTTAGATACTGTTCTTCATCTGTAGGGCATCCACATGTAATTTCACATGTGCCGACACTTCTGCATCTAGGACAAGGTTCCAAATTAGTCATTCTTACTCCCTCCTAAACGTTCAAGTTCAGTGCGTCCTTCTGCAATCCGCTCTTCAAAAACTCGGACCATTCCTTTATGATATTGTAAATGAATTTCTGCACATCTCAAATCTTCTTCTTGGTATGTCTTTGCAAAAAACTTTGGAGGAATTCTTACTAATTTCAATTTCTCCCCCCATAAATCATTGGTTCATCGTCATCATCAAATTCACGAATTATTCTAGGATGCATTTGACCCATTTTCAAACACCTCTCACCATTGATGGATGAAATGCTGCAACTCCTACAAACTCACAGGCCTTCAGAAGCATTTTGTCAAACGTTATCAAAACAAAATCTTTTGCTTGACACAAACTCAAGATTTTATTGTCTCCATTGTGACAAATTTGGAATTGATTTGTTATTTGGTGAGCATTTGAAACATCATCTTCACTAATTTCATATATCTCAATTTTTTTTCCTAACCGAGAAGAAACCCTGTCAATTACTTTTTCAGGCAAGTAGCCACGTACGCGATTTACTTCCCTCAATACTACATCACAAAGAATGATCTTAACGGATTTGCCTCTAAGATGAGCTTTGAGTCCAGAGGCCACTTTTGGTTTCTCCATGATGTCAATGACAACACAGGAGTCCAGTGCTATGTTTTGCGTTTGATTCATGAATTATTGAGGCTTGAAAACTTATTATATTGCATGGCAATAGTATGCATACTGTAGATACCATTATGACAAAAATTGCGAAATTACGAGTACAGATTGCCCCTGTTGGCTATGAAAGACCGCATAGTTCTGGATGTTCTCAGAGTTTGGGAAGGCCATGCACAGATTGGAGCTTTAGACTGTCTATCAGATTAGCACGCCAACATAATATTTGATACTTTTACGAGCTTGAAATTACTGCTTTGCAATCTATGCCAACGGAACATGGTGCAAGAATGTATATTGATCAGGCATGTTCTAATCAGACAACAGAGATCTTCCTTCCTGCCCAGCTGCCATTATCAGTGTCTTGTCATGAGTAACCAGATCTGCAGAGTTGTTCAGATGCATTTGAAGCAAAATGCAGTCAGTCTCAGACAATGCTGTACCCTTACTGTTGACATATTTTGCAGAATCGTAAATGTTTCTGGAATTGATCATTTCAGTTGACGCATGATCCACCTGCAGAATCTCTACTGGCGCAATTACTTTGAGCTTGTCAATTATCTGCTCTCTAGTCAGAGAAACGCCATATTCGTATTTTTCCATGTGAATGGTCTCAATTAATATCCTGTCTAAGATCAACAGAGTTTTGTTCGGGTTGGACATGGCTCTTGTAAACGCCCGGACTGGATGACCGTTAAGAATTTGATGTATTATCATAGAATCAAGTAACAGCCTTGCATCTTGGTTTTTTTGTCCTTTCTGAACGGTGCTGATGGCAGTATCGGGCAGCTCCTCTTCTATTCCGTGTAACCCTCCAAAAACCTTGGCCTTTCCTCCAGTAGGCTTTGCCAGAACATTTCCGCAGAATCTGCAGTTTATTGTACTTTTTGTCATGGTAAAGATTATTGAAAACGAGTTGCATTCACTGCATTGGATTTTTATGAATCTGCTTTTTGGTTCAGGTATTAGAGACCGGTCATTCATATTCTGTTATGTTGCACTGCTCAAATTAATATGCTTTTAATCAAAAACAATGCAGAGCAAGCAATTCAAGAAAACTATCGACACAATCCAATCTATTATGAAGAACTTTGGGTAATGCCAATGAGAATAATTGATGAGGAGAAAACGAGGAGGAGAATTAATACAACATTTTTAGATCCGGAAACTGAAAACAAAGTACGAGAGATATATGAAAAAGCACTAGCAATAGGGGAGGAAAGAAAGAAACTTGGATTTGAGATGGACATTGAGTTCTCAACATGCGGCTTAATACAAGGGTACAAAGAAGACAGAGACAATTCAACCAAAATCACAAAAGCATTATCAGAAAAACTATTGCCCGAAACAGAGATTGTTGAGTGGCATAACCGGCCAAGCGTTAAAAGAAAGGCAGAAGAGATGATCTATGACATTTTAGATTCAGCTGAAATACCAGAAAAAGTAGTTTGTAGCTTAATTCCAAACAATTAACGTGGCATTCTCATTTCATCTTCCACATACCAAATCATGAAACTCAATCACGCATCCAAAAACTTGCCGTACAGCAGCGCTTTGAATCCTGCCTCCACGCATTGCGCATCAAACCTCTCGGAGCGCAGCTTCTCGCCTAGCACTCGCTTTAGCGCAGAATACGCAACCTCAACCATCCATCTTTTTCCCGCATCCTTGAGCCCCTTCCATTCATCAAAACCGTGTTTGCCGACATGCAAAATCCCTTTTCTTCTCAGTTTGGACCTTGTTATGTGCGGCACGGCGTTTTTCCTTATTCTGATTGCAGGAACTGCCTTGCTTGTCTCGCAGCACTCGAAATTATTTTGATCGTCATGTGCCCTGTCTGCATGAGCGGATTTTATCACGGTGCAGTGTCTCTTTGCATCCTCGAACAAGGGGCAAACCGTTTCGTGTCAGAGCCGTTCCCGTGCGTATCTTGTAGGATACGATCTTTTCTGATTTTAGATCAGATGATACGCGCAGTCTGGCATATTCGCGTCCCTGCCTCTTCCATTTGCGCTCCAGACAGGTCCCGTTGTTTGTGACGGACAGCCCCGAAGAGTCAAAGGCCAAATCAACAGCATCCTCCAGATTCGGATTGCCGAGTTCCGGCCGCAGCCGTAGTATCCTTCTTCTGGTTTGCGTGAAATGAATCTCGGGGATCTTCACGACATCAGAGGGTCCCCTACATGCTCCCTGAGCCGTTCTGCAGGCAGTACCAGACCCGATATGCAGTCCCGTAAGAAGACCAATTTGTGAGTCTGTGCATCTGTATGGGGCGCCGATTTTATTTCTGCTCGTTTTTTCCAATTCCTGTTTTTGTTTTTTCAAAAAAGATACGTCTATCAGGCAAGTTCCTCTGCTAATGAGGGATTCATTGTGTTGTTTCCATGATTTGTTAGCTGGCATGAGTCATGTTGGCATGTACTAAGCTAAAAGATCTACGCTACAATCTACAATGGAGTGCCATTGCACCGCAATCACCAAAACCTGCCAAAACAGGACGTCCGAGACGTGATGACAGGACGACAATCAACGGAGTTTTGTTTGCGTCAACTGCCGGATGCAAACGGGCAGACATGCCAGACAAGTACGGCTCAAAATCCACTGCACATCTGCGGTTTCAGGAACTGCGACAAAAAGGAATATGGAAAAAAATTCTCTCCAAACTAATAAAATCCGCACGCAGGCAAGGCAGGATTGACCTCCAAAAAATATCAATTGACTCCTCATCGATTGCTGCCAAAAAAGGGGGGATAAGATAGGATATGGCGGATTCAAGAGGATTTCAGGCGCAAAAATACGTGTTGCCGTGGAACAAGACGGCTTGCCAATTTCGATTAGAACCAGTTCTGCAAACCAACATGACAGTACAAAATTCATTGATGCTATGGAAAACATTTCGGAATTTGCAGATAACAGCCTGATGCAGACAACTATCTCTGCATATGCTGATAAGGGGTACGATGCGAAACAAATTAGGAATTATCTCAGATGTTGCGAAATTGACTGTTGCATCCCGTACAAGAAGAACTCAAAGAGCATTGCACAAAACAGGAGTCAAAGACATCATGGCAAGACAAGGTTTGTCGTGGAACGATTCTTCGCATGG